>CALWOF010000005.1 GCA_944382995.1 uncultured Oscillospiraceae bacterium
GCCATGCGCCTCACGCTCCCTCTGTAGCTTACTGGCTCCATTATAGTCCACTTCCGGGGAGAACACAACTATGCTGTTTGCATAGTATCCGGCCGAAGAGCTTCCGGCCGGGCCTGCCATCCGTGGAAACAACTGCCGAAAGTTTATGCTTGCAGTTTCACGCAGGTATGGTATAATGAAGTCAAAACTATACAAAAAAATAATTTCGTATCATAATGCGCGCGCCGATCCGGCCGCGCAGCAGCATGGAATGCGATGAAGTGGCATATGATGTGGGCGCTTTTATGTCATGGAGCGAGTAGCGCAACCGGCCTGTGGATGACGGCGGAGATCCTCCGCCGCCCGTCAGCGGGCCGGTTTTGTCTGTCTGCGCCGGAATACCGGGACACCAGGGAGGTGAACTGCCGTGAACGAGGTCCTGCGCCAGGAGAAAAAATACGCGATCAATGCGGCCGACGGCGCCGCCCTGCGGCAGCGGCTGGGACCGGTGATGCTGGGGGACGCCCACAACGGCGCCCAGGGCTATGTGATCCGCTCCCTCTATTTCGACACGCCGGACGACCAGGATTTCCAGGACAAGGTGGACGGACTGGAGCTGCGGCGGAAGCTCCGCCTGCGGACCTACAGCCCCCAGTCCGACTTCGCCATGCTGGAGATGAAGCAGAAGCAGGGGCCCTACCAGCGCAAGCGCTCCCTGCGGCTGGCCCGGGAGGACGCGCAGCGGCTGTGCCGGGGGGACTACCGGCCGCTCCAGAAGATGGCGGACCCGTTTGCCGCCGAGTGCTACGGCCTCATGCACTGCCGCTGCTACCGGCCCAGGGCGGTGGTGGAGTACCGCCGGCAGGCCTATATCGCCCGGGAGAACCACATCCGCATCACACTGGACAGCCAGATCGCCGCAACGGAGTCCCGCTGGGATCTGTTCGACGCGCGGCTTCCCCTGTACCCGGTGCTGGACCCGTTCCAGCTGGTGCTGGAGGTCAAGTACAACGGCTTTCTGCTCAGCTACATCAAGGACCTGCTGGATCTGGTGGGGCGGCCGGAGCTGTCGGTGAGCAAGTACTGCCTGGCCCGGAGCGTATCACGGAGCTTACAAAGTTAAATGGGAGGATACCGGATATGAGAGAGTACCTGTTCCAGCTGCTGGAGACCAGCGGCGGCGAGCTGGCGGCGGAGGTGATCCTGCTGCGGCTGGCGGTCTCCGCAGTGATCGCCGCGTTCGTGTTTTTATCCTACCGCCTCAGCCACAGCGGCAGCATCTACAGCGCCAGGTTCAACGTCTCCCTGGCGGCGCTGACGGTGATCACCACCACGGTGATGATCGTCATTGGGAACAACATCGCCCTGTCCCTGGGCATGGTGGGCGCGCTGTCCATCGTCCGCTTCCGCACGGCCATCAAGGACTCCCGGGACACGGTCTATATCTTCTGGGCCATCGTGGTGGGCATCTGCTGCGGCTCCGGCGACTATCTGGTGGCCGCGGCGGGCAGCGCCGTGGTGTTTCTGGTGCTGCTCCTCTTCGGCCGCATCCGCACCGACAACCGGGCCCTGCTGATCCTGCGCACCGCCCGGGTGAACGAGAGCAAGGTGGAGTCGCTGATCTTCCAGTATTACGACCGCAAGGCCATCCTCCGGGCCAAGAACACCACGGAGGCGAGCACGGAGTACATCTACGAGCTCAACGGGAAATACCTGCGCAGGCCGGGCGGCGAGCTGGCGGCCGGGAAGAGCATCACCGAGGCGGTGTATGAGATCGGCGGCATCGAGTATTTCAACATCGTCATGCAGAACGACGAGATCAGCGGCTGACGGGCCGCGGAGGGAAGGGGGGCACGGACATGAAATACAGGGTATTCGGCATCGCCATGGCGGTGTTGATGCTCCTGTGTGCCTTCGCGGCCAACGCCTTTGAGGCGGAGGAGGGCCCCTACCGCTATCACCAGCATCTGGAGGCCCGGGGCCCTGACGCGGGCTGCGACTGTGACGGCACGGAGCTGTGCACCCATCTGCCCCTGGTCATCCTCGACACCGGCGGGCGGGAGATCCCGGGGGAGCCGTTGAATGACCACTACGATGCGGCAGGGACGAGCTTCACCACCACGGCGGAGGGGGCGGACATGCTGTCGGCGCACATCTCCGTCATGGACGACGGGACCCGCAACCACCACCCCTCCGACGAGGCGGACCTGGAGACAGATACCCTCATCCGTATCCGGGGCAACTCCTCCCGCTACTTTGACAAGAAGAGCTATCTCCTCCGGTTCACCGATGAAAAGGGGGAATACGAGGACCACGAGGTCATGGGGATGGACGCCCACTACGAGTGGGCCCTCTACGGACCATATCTGGACAAGACGCTGATCCGCAACTATATGTGGTACAACATCGCCGGGGAGATGATGGACTATGCCCCCAATGTCCGCTTCTGCGAGGTGATCCTCAACGGGGAGTACCAGGGGCTCTATGTGATGACGGAGACCATCACCAACGGGGTGGACTGCCGGGTGAACGTGTCCGAGCCGGTGGACAACACCACCGCCACCGGCTATGTGCTCCGGCTGGACCGGGGCAGTGAAAACGAGAGGAAGAACCTGGTCAATTTTACTTACTATGCCTATCTGTTTGACAGAAACTACAACCACTGCGTGAACATTCAATACCCCAAATCCGGGGCGCTGACGGAGGAGCTGGCGGACGCCATCGAGCAGGAGTTCTCCGACTTTGAAAAGGCCCTCTACTCCTTTGACTACAATACCCATGACTACGGCTATCAGAATTATATCGACGTGAACTCCTTTGTGGACTATTTCATCATCAACGAATTTACCCAGAACTATGACGCCGGCTATCTGTCCACCTATCTCAGCAAGGACATCGGCGGCAAATACAAAATGGTGATCTGGGACTTCAACAGCGCCTGCAACAATTATCAGGACGATATTACCGGGATCGGCTTCCAGACCCAGAACACGCCCTGGCAGAAGATGCTCACCCGGGATGAGGACTACGACCGGCGGATCATCCAGCGCTACCGCATGTGGCGGGAGAGCTTCCTCAGCGAGGCGTATCTGATGGACTATATCGACGCCGTCGCCGCCTACCTGGGCCCGGCCATTGACCGGAATTTTGATGTCTGGGGCTATACGTTTGAGGAATATCTCCCCCTGGAGCCGGAATCCCGCAATCCGGACAGCTTCGAGGACGCGGTAGAGGACATGAAGGATTTCATCCGGGAGCGGGGAGCCTGGATGGACCGGTACATTGAGGTGGTGCAGCAGTACGGCCACCCCTCCGCCGTCAAGAAATATAACCACTGACCTTTGAGGGGAGGGCTCCGCGGTGAAAAAATTTATCCTGGCGGTATGCATCGTGGTCATGCTCCTCTTCGCCGGCTACTATGCCTACTACCACATGGGCTTCTATGTGGCCGTACACTCCGACGCGCCCGTCACCACCTTCATGAAGGCCGATGAGGACACCATCTACATGGAGCGGGACGGGGTCTATGAGCCCTTTGAAATCCGGGGCGTCAACCTGGGTGTGGGCATCCCGGGCCACTTCGCCACGGACTATGCCATCGACGAGGAGACCTACCTGCGGTGGTTTGGATACATCCAGGAGCTTGGGGCCAACACCATCCGGGTGTACACCCTCCTGCACGACGACTTCTACAACGCCTTTTACGAGTACAATACCGCCCGGGAGGCGGCGGGGGAGGAGCCCCTGTGGCTCATCCACGGGGTCTGGGTCAACGACTATGTGCAGTACTCCCACCGGGACGCCTATGACGACGACTTCCTCCAGGCCCTGCTGGACGACAGCCAGACCCTGGTGGACATGCTCCACGGAAAGCGCAGCCTGGTGCTGGGCCGGGGTCTGGGCTCCGGCAGCTACCGGAGGGACGTGTCGGACTGGGTGATCGGCTACATCCTGGGGGTGGAGTGGGAGGACGTGACGGTGGCCTACACCGACAACAAGTATCCGGAGCGGAACTCCTACCAGGGCACCTATATGGCCACCACCGCCGACGCCACCCCCTTTGAGGCCATGCTGGCCCAGGTGGGGGACCACATCATCGAGTATGAGACCAACCGCTACCGGCAGCAGCGGCTGGTGGCCTTTTCCAACTGGCCCACAACGGATCCCTTCAGCTACACCCCGGATATCTCTGACCACTTTCTGAAATGCGCCACGGTGGACGTGGAGCATATCCGGACCACCGACGCCTTCCTCTCCGGCTATTTTGCCTCCTACCATGTGTATCCCTATTATCCGGACTACCTGAATTACCTCATCACCCCCACGGGCAGCGAGATCCAGGAGGAATACTATGCCCCCATCAAGGGCGTGCCCATCCTGGAGGCACTGGACGGCGTTGCGGTCACAGACTTTCTGGACCCGGACGGAAATGTCAACACCTATTACGCATACCTGAAGCTGCTGAACGATCACCACACCATCCCTGTGGTCATCTCCGAATACGGGGTCTCCACCGGTCGGGGCATGGCCCAGCGGGACGCCAACACCGGCCGCAACCAGGGCCACATGACCGAGCAGGAGCAGGGGCGGGCCCTCATCGACTGCTACGAGGACATCATGGCCGCCGGCAGCGCGGGCAGCTGCGTGTTCACCTGGCAGGATGAGTGGTTCAAGCGCACCTGGAACACCATGGCCTATGTGGACCTGGACAACACCCCCTACTGGAGCGACTACCAGACCAACGAGCAGTACTTCGGCCTGCTGGCCTTCGACCCCGGGGAGGAGGAGAGCGTCTGCTGCGTGGACGGAGACGCCTCCGAGTGGGGGCCGGAGGACGTGGTGCTGGAGACGGGACAGGGGACGCTGTCCATGAAGTACGACGAAAAATTCCTCTACTTCTACGCCTCGGGCTTCGACCCGGAGGCGGGGCCGGTGTACATCCCCCTCGACACCACCCCCAAGACCGGCAGCACCTACTGCGAGAACTACGGTCTGACCTTTGAACGGCCCTGCGACTTTGTCATCCGCATCGACGGCACGGAGGACAGCCGGGTGGTGGTCCAGGAGCGGTATGAGGTGATGCGGGCCATGTATCTCAAAGACACGGAGATGGTGGATGCCTATGTCAACGAGGTGGACACGGACACGCCGGTGTTCAAGGAGATCGATCTGGTGCTGCAGTTCCTGCCGGAGGGGGGCGGACGCGGCCTGCAGGAGAACTACGAGACCTACGAGACCGGCAGGCTCCGCTACGGCAACGCTGACCCGGAGGCGGCGGACTTTGACTCCCTGGCCGACTATATGTTCACGGAGGACGGCGTGGAGATCCGGATCCCCTGGCAGCTGCTGAACTTCTCCAACCCCTCGGAGATGATGATCCACGACGACTACTATGAACACTACGGCGTGGAGAACCTGCACATCGACGAGATATGGGCGGGCCTCGGCCTGGGAGAGGGGAACGAGTACCGCATCCCCATGGCCTCCTTCCCCCTGGAGGGCTGGGGCAGGACGGTGACCTACCATGAGCGGCTCAAGGAGTCCTATTACATTCTGCAAAATTACTGGGCGGAGCTGGACGGCTGAGCGTCCGGCCGCGGAGAGAGGAGGTGTGCGCCGTGGGCGCGGAAGTGCTGCTGTACGGTTACGGCCTGGTGTGCCTGAGCATGCTGGCCTTCAATCTGCTCTACAGCCTGCACCTCCGGTCGGATGACCGGCGCCGCCGCAGGCGGACAGAGGGGCTCCGCCGCCGGGTGGATGCGCAGCTTGAGAGGCTGCGGGAAACACGGGTGGGGGCGCCCCCACCCGTCCAGGTCAGTCATCTGACCTGGACGAGCCGCTGTCTGGCGCGGGTGAACTATCTGCTGGCCTTCGACCGCCTGCTGGACGAACAGGACCAGAGTGACAGCACCTTCCAGGAGTACATACGGCAGCTGCAGCCGGTGCTTTTATATCTGGCCACAGTCTATCTGAGGCGGGAGGAGACCCAGGCGGCCTATTACTGCCACTTCCTGGCCCGCCATCAGCTCCAGCGGCACATGGAGATGGACCAGATCCAGCAGGTGGTGCTGTCCTTCCTGCGGCGGGACAGCCTGTACTGCAAGGTCAATGCGCTGAAGGCTCTGTGCAGCTTCGGCAGCCCGGACATCCTGGCGGATGCGCTGCAGGAGCTCAGCAGGGAGGAGAGCGCCCAGCTCCATGAGAAGGTGGTCACCGAGGCGCTGCTGACCTACACCGGGGACAGAGCGGCTCTGATCGAACTGCTCTGGGCGAGGTTCGACCGCTTCTCCCTCCGGCTGCAGCGGGCGGTATTGGACTATATCCGCTTCTGCAGCGGAGCCTGGGGCCGGCCCATGGCGCAGATCCTGCGGGACCCCGCCAGGAACAAGGAGCTGCGCTTTTCCGCCATCCGCTACTTCGGACGCTATCCGGACGAGGGCGCGCGGCAGCTGCTGCTGGACTTTGTCCGGGACCGGGACCCGCTGCGGTGGGAGTACGCCGCCATCAGCGCCTCCGCCCTGGCGCGCTATCCCGGGCAGGAGGTGGTGGACGCCCTGCTCCGGGCCATGCACAGCCCCAACTGGTATGTCCGCTACAACGCCTCCACCAGCCTGGAGGCACACGGGCTCACCTATGAGGAGATGCTGGAGGTCCTGGCCGGCGATGACCGCTACGCCCGGGAGATGCTCAGCTACCGCCTGGAGTCCAGGCGCTTGGAGGAACAGGCGGCAGCAGCCGCGGCGGAGAGACAGAAGGGAGTGGCTGTGGGCGTATGAGAGACTTCATCCAATTCTTCCTCCTTTGTGTGGAGGCCTTCTTCATCATCTACATGATCGGCTACTCCAGCTTTCTGTTTCTGTCTGTCACGGTGGGCTCCTCAGACCTCTACGCCGCCAAGCGGCGGAACCTGCTGAAAAACGAGCTGGGCAACGACTACTATGTCCCGGTCTCCGTCCTGGTGCCGGCCCATAACGAGGAGGTGACCATCGAGGCCACGGTGCGCTCCCTCCTGGCGCTGGACTACAAGCTCTACGAGATCATCGTGGTGGATGACGGCTCCACGGACGGCACCACCCAGGTGCTCAGAGATGCCTTCCGCATGCGGCGCATCGACCGCCCCATTCAGCGGCGCATCCCCTGTCAGATGGAGGAAGAGGTCTATGAGAGCCGGGAGTGGAAGGTGCCCATCACCCTGGTGCGCAAGCAGAACGGCGGCAAGGCGGACGCCCTGAACATGGGGATCAACGCGGCCAGCTACCCCTATTTCCTCTGCATGGACGCAGATTCCGTCCTCCAGCACGACTCTCTGGAGAAGATCGTCCGCCCGGTGCTGGAGGATCCGAAGGTGGTGGCGGTGGGCGGCACGGTGCGCCCCTGCAACGGGGCGGAGATCGAAAACGGCCGGGTGGTCCGGTACCGGATGCCCAGGAAGCTGCTGCCCTGTATGCAGGTGCTGGAGTACGACCGCTCCTTCCTGGCCTCCCGCATCCTCTTTGACCGATTCAACGGCAACATCATCATATCAGGCGCCTTCGGGCTGTTTCTCAAAAGCGTCGTCATCGCCGCGGGCGGCTATGACAGCACCACCATGGGCGAGGACATGGAGCTGGCGGTGAAGCTCCACGTGTACTGCCGGGAGAACGGCCGGCCCTACCGCATCCGCTACGTCACCGACGCGGTGTGCTGGACCCAGGTGCCGGAGCGCCTGGGGGACCTCTGCAAGCAGCGGCGGCGGTGGCACATCGGCCTGTTCCAGAGCATGATGAAATACCGCGGCATCATGGCAAACCCCCGGTATGGGGCGGTGAGCTTTGTCTCCTACTTCTACTTTCTGCTCTATGAGCTCTTCTCCCCCTATATCGAGGTCTTCGGGGTGCTCACCACCCTGCTGGCCTTTGCGGTGGACCTGATCAACGTGCCGTTTATGGTCCTGTTTTTCGGCATCTATGTGGTCTATGCGGCCCTGCTGTCCCTGACGGCGTTTTTTGCCCGGGTCCATACCGTGGATCTCAGGCTCTATCCCTCGGACCTTCTCAAGGCGGTGGGCCTGTGCGTGGCGGAGGTGTCCTGCCTGCGGTTCATCATGGCCTGGGTGCGGATGACTGCGCTGATCGGATACCGCAGGAAGAAGCATACCTGGGGGCGCATCGAGCGCCAGAGGATCCAGATCAAATAATCGGAGGTGCAGTGAAAATGCGGCTGGAGGAATTGAAAAAGGGACTCTGGGGATACAAAAAGGAGGGCGTGTTCCAGTACATCACGGAGCTGGAGGAGACCTGCTCCCGGAAGCTGCAGGACCGGGAGGCGCAGGCGGAACGGGCGGAGCAGCAGGCCGGGGAGCGGATCCGCGCACTGGAGCAGGAGAACGGCGCGCTGAAGGAGGAGCTCGCTGCGCTGCGGGGCCGGCAGGACCGGATCTCCGCTGCGATCCTGGACGCCCGCGCCAGCGCGGAGGCCATGAAGGCGGAGAGCCGGGCACAGGAAGAGGCGGCCCGGGCGGAGACCCAGGCCCGAGAGGCGGCGGCCCGGGAGACCATCCGCCGGACTCTGGAGGCGGAGCTTGCGGAGCTGGACCGGTACCGGGAGAAGGTCGCCGCGCTGCGGGAGAGCGTCCACCGGACGCTGGAGGAGCTCCAGCGCCGGACGGAGGCGCTGGAGCGGCAGGCGGAGGCACTGGATGAGGCCTCACCCGCCGGGAACCTGACGCTGTTCCAGTGAGAAATGAGAGGTGCCATTTGCAGGCAGACGGAGCGATCATCTATGCGGCCGGGAACCCGGCCCTCTACCCGCTGGAGTACTACGACCCGGAGAGCGGGACCTACCAGGGGAGCATTCCGGAGTTCCTGGCGCAGTTTGCCCGGGAGCACGGGTACGACCTGCGGTATCTTGCCCCCGGGCCGGAGGACCGGCGGGCAGACCTTGCGGACAGCCTGCAGGTGGATCTGATCTCCGGCAGTCTGACGGGGGAGGCGTATGCGCACACGGCGGGCGAGCCGATCGTCCTTTTCTCCGGGGAGAGCGGGGGCAGGGAGACCGCCTGCCTGCTGCACCTCACCACGGCGGCACCCGAACGGCTCGGGGTTGAACTCCGGGCATACGCGGCCCGGACCGGCCAGACCGCATGGGTGGGGGAGCTGCTTGCCTCCGCGGGGGAGGCGCCGGCGCCGGCCCTGTCCCCGGGGATGCTCTGGGGCGCTGCGGCGGCGTTCACGCTGCTGCTGGCCGCCCTGGCCGCGGCTGTGTGCGGCTGGCTGCGGGCGCGGCGGCTGGCCGCCCGGGCGGAGCTGACCGATCCGGAGACCGGCCTGGGGACGGACGCGGCGCTGGAGCAGGCCTTTTCCCGCCTGGCGCGGGACCAGAGCCGCAGAGCCTATTGCCTGATCTGCATCCGCCTGGATCTGGACCGCATCGGCCGTCTGTGGGGACAGGAGCGGGCGGCGGAGCTGCTGACATACAGCGCCGGCGTCCTCAGAGAACACACGGGGGATGGGGATGTCCCGGTCCGGTCCGGCAGCGGCGACCTGCTGGTCCTGAAGCGGTTTCTGGCGGTCCGGGAGGCACAGGACTGGGCAACGGCCGTGGTGGAGGAGATCCGTGGCTTCCCCTTTGCCGGCGGGGAGCTGCCCCTCCGGGACGTGTCAGCGGGCGTCTGTCCTCTGGAGATGGAATACCTGGACCTTGCCCGGGCGGTCTTTCACGCCAGACAGTGCGCCATGGCGGCCGGCCGGGAGGAGCGGGAGTGCCGCCTGTGCGGGACGGACCGGTGCCGGATCTGTCAGGAGCGGTGGAAGCTGCTCACCGACTTCCGGAAGGGACTGGAGCGGGAGGAGTTCCAGCTGTGCCTGCAGTTTTTTGTGGATGCCCGCACCTTCCGCATCGTGGGCGGCGAGACCCTCTCCCGCTGGAAGCATCCCCGGCTGGGGCTGCTGGGCCCGGACCGGTACATCCCCGATCTGGAGGGGGACGGCAGGATCAGCGCCCTGGACCTCTTTGGGCTGGAGCGGACCTGCGCGTTTCTGGAGGACCTGGACCGCCAGGGCATCCGGGATTTCTTTCTCTCCTGCAACTTCTCCCGCAGGACCTTTGCCGCGCCGGATTTTGCCCGGCGGTGCATCGAGATCATCGGCCGCCACAGCTTTGCCAGAAAGCTGCTGATCCTGGAGGTGACGGAGACGCAGCAGATCGACCGGCGGGAGGCGGCGCAGATGCTCGACAACATCCTGCGCATCCGCCGCCAGGGCGCGCGGGTGATCTTTGACGATTTCGGCATGGGCTTCTCCTCCTTCCATGACCTGCAGGACTACCCCATGGACGGACTGAAGCTGGACAAGGAGCTGGTGGACAACATGGGGACCGAGCGGGGCAGGATCATCCTGCGGGCACTGGTGGACACCGGTCACCGCATGGGCATGACCATCCTGGCCGAGGGCGTGGAGAACGAGGAGCAGATCCAGCTGCTGCAGGACCTCCGCTGCGATGTGCTCCAGGGGTTCCGGTTCTCCGTCCCCCTGCCGGCAGAGGAGGCCCGCAAGCGGATCCTGGAGGAGATCCGCCCCGGAGCGGACAGAAACAGCGGAGGTGGGACCAAGCGATGAGCAAACAGCAGACAGCGGCTGAATGCGGCGGGACGCTTCTGATCGTGGATGACGACGCCATCAACCGGGCGGTGCTGGAGAATATCTTCTCCCCCTATTACACGATCCGGGAGGCGGAGAACGGCGCGGAGGGCCTGCGGGCCGTCCGGGAGGAACGGGACCGGCTGTGCGCGGTGCTGCTGGACGTGGTGATGCCGCAGCTGGACGGGCTGGAGGTCCTGCGGCGGCTCCACCGGGAGGGAGAGCTGGCCCGGGTGCCGGTGTTCCTCATCACCGCCGAGACCGGAGACCGCGTGCTGAAGGAGGCGTACGGCCTGGGCGTCATGGACGTGATCGCCAAGCCGGTGGTGCCCTATGTGGTGCTGCGGCGGGTGCAGTCTGTGATCGAGCTGTTTCAGGCCCGACGGCGGCTGAGCCGCACGGTGGAGAGCCAGCAGGCCCGCCTGCTGGAGCAGGCGGAGCGGATGGTCCGCCTCAGCCAGGGAATGATCGAGTCGCTGGCCACGGCCATTGAGTTCCGCAGCGAGGAGTCCGGGGATCATGTCCGCCGGATCTGCAGCATCACCACCTGCCTCCTGGACCGCACGGAGCTGGGCCGGGGACTGAGTCGGGAGGACGTGCGCCACATCGGGTTGGCCGCCATCCTCCACGACGTGGGCAAGATCGCCGTTCCGGATGCCATCCTCAACAAGCCGGGAAGGCTGACGGCCGAGGAGTTCGAGATCATGAAGACTCACACCGTCCAGGGGGCTGC
Source organism: uncultured Oscillospiraceae bacterium (assembly GCA_944382995.1). GTDB lineage: Bacteria > Bacillota > Clostridia > Oscillospirales > Oscillospiraceae > Oscillibacter. The sequence goes on from CALWOF010000005.1 coordinate 11,329, forward strand.
CCTGCTGGACCGCATCCCCCAGCTCCACGAGCACCCCGCCTACCGCTATGCCAGGGACATCGCCCGGCACCACCACGAGCGGTGGGACGGCCGGGGCTATCCCGACGGGCTGCGGGGGGACGAGATCTCCCTGCCCGCCCAGGTGGTCTCCCTGGCCGACGTGTATGACGCCCTGAGCTGCAAACGGGTGTATAAGGACGCCTTCCCCCGGGAGACCGTGCTGGAGATGATCCGGAGCGGGGCGTGCGGCGTGTTCAACCCCAGACTGCTGGACAGCTTTCTCTCGGTGGAGGAGGGGCTGTCCCGGATGTACCGGAAGGAGGAGACGGCGTGACACAGGAGCGCAGAGCAGAGCTGACGGCCGCCGGCATCGATGTGGAGGCGGCCCTGGAGCGGCTGCTGGGCAGCGAGGCGCTGCTGGAGCGGCTGCTGGGCAAATTCCCGGAGGATGGGAACTACCAGGCCCTCCGCTCCGCCCTGGAGACAGGCGACCTGGAGCGGGCGGCGGATGCCGCCCACACGCTGAAGGGCGTGTGCGGCAATCTGTCCATGACGGCGCTGTACGGCCTGTTTTCCAGGCAGACAGAGGCGCTGCGCCGGGGGGATGCGGCCGCCGCCGGGACCCTGATGGAGCAGATCGCACCCGCCTATGAGGCGATGTGCCGGGCCATCGGAGGACAGGGCGATGGGGCGCGGTGAGGGCGCGGGCGGCTGGAGACAGCTGCTGACGCACATGCGTCTGCCGCTGTGCATGTTCGCGGCCCTGGCCGTGCTGGCCGCGGCGGGGATCCTGCTGCTGCGCGCCACGCTGCTGCGCAACGCCCGGGAGGCGGCCACCGCCTTCTCCCGCAGCTGCGCCGCGGAGGAGCAGGGCAGCCTGAACGTGTATGAGACGCTGCTGACCTTCGGCACCTCCGCGCTGGAGGAGCGCCTGGAGGACGGGGAGAGCCGGGAGCAGATCCTGGCCTTTCTGGATATGTACTTCCAGAGGGTGGATACCGTGCTGGGAGACGGGGTGGTGGACCCCTATGTGGTGCTGGACGGGGAGATCCTGTCCGCCCGGCCCTGGGAGGGGGACGCCTCCTACGACTACACCTCCGCCCCCTGGTATGTCCAGGCCCTGGCGGCAGGAGGCGAGGTGGCGTTCACCCAGGTGTACACCGACGCCGTCTATGACCGGCCGGTGGTCACCGCCGCCCAGAGCTGCCGGAACGGAACGGTGGTCATGGCCTTCGACATCCTGCCGGAGCACCTGCGCTTTGACACGGCGGATCTCACGGAGGAGGACTCCTTTTTCCTCTGCGACGGGTCGGGCACCCTCATCTATCAGGAGACCGGCGTGGAGCTGCCCCGGGAGGAGCTGCAGGACTATCTGACCTGGCTGGTGGAGCAGATCCGGAGCGGGGAGCTGGAAGACGACCCGGTCATCCGGGATCTGAACGGCCAGTCCCGGGGCGTCTACTACACCCGGATGGATAACGGCTGGTACTGCATTGTCACGGTGCCCTATGCCAGGCTCCTGGGCGGGCTGCGGAGCCTGATCTGGCCGCTGCTGCTGATGTTCGCGGTCTCGCTCCTGGCACTGGCAGCCCTGTCCTGGCGGGAGATGCGCCTCACCGCCCGCATCCGGCGGGCCGATGAGACGGCCCGCGTGCTGGGGAACCGGTACTACGCCCTCTACCGGGTGGACTACGAGCGGGAGACCTATCAGATGATCAAGGGGTCGGACTACGTCCGGGACCGCCTCCCGCCCGCGGGGCCGTACAGCGACCTGCTGCGGACCGCCGGCGAGGTCATCGAGGCGGACGCCTATCGGGACTTCACAGAGAGCTTCTCCTGCGAGAACATCCGTCAGCTGGTGCAGCAGAAGGTGTGGGAATTCGGCGGTGAGTTCCTCCGCCGGTTCGGGGAGGAGCACCGCTGGGTCAGCGTGCGGGTGCTCTTTGACGAGTCCCTGGCCCGGGGCGAGGTGGTGCTGTGCTTCCGGGAGGTGGAGCGGGAGAAGCAGCGCCAGCTGCGGGAGTTCCGGCTGCTGCAGGACGCCCTGGCCCTGGCCCGGCAGAACGAGGCGTCCAAGCAGACATTTTTCCGCAATATGTCCCACGACATGCGCACGCCCCTCAACGCCATCATCGGCCTGACGGAGCTGGCGCGGCAGCATCCGGAGGACACCGCCCGGGTGTCCGGGTATCTGGAGCGGATCGGCGCTTCGGGCCGCTACCTCCTGGGGCTCATCAACGACATCCTGGACATGGCGCGGATGGAGCACGGCGCTGTCCGGCTGGAGCAGCGGCGGTTCCGCCTGAAGACCTGCGTGGAGGAGATCCTGGCGCCCTTCCGCATCCAGGCGGAGGCCCAGGGGAAGACGCTGACCGAGGACTTCCGGGCCGGGGATCCCAGTCTGATAGGAGACCCCTTCCGCCTTCAGCAGATCCTCAACAACCTTCTCTCCAACGCGCTCAAATTCACCCCGGAGGGAGGGACGGTCTCTCTGTCCGTCAGCCGTGCGGACGGCGGAGAATACGCGAAATACCGGTTCGTGGTGACGGACACGGGCATAGGCATGTCTCCGGAGTTTCAGGAGAGGCTCTTTGAGCCCTATGCCAGGGAGATGCGCTTCAGCGACCGCCGGGCGGCGGGCACGGGTCTGGGTATGTCCATCACCAAGAGCCTGGTGTCCCTGATGGAGGGGGAGATCCGGGTGGAGAGCGCCCCCGGAGAGGGGAGCGCGTTCACGGTGACTCTCCCCTTTGCCGCGGCGGAGGAGCAGGCTCCGCCGGAGGAACGGGGGGGACCGGGCGCCCTCTCCCTGGAGGGCCTCGCTGTCCTCCTGGCAGAGGACAACGAGATCAACATGGAGATCGCCGACGAGATGCTGACCTCCCAAGGTGCTCATGTGACCCGGGCCTGGAATGGGGAGGAGGCGGTGGAGCGCTTCCGGGAGGCGCCTCCCTTCACCTTTGACGCTGTTCTGCTGGATATGCAGATGCCGGTGATGGACGGGTGCGAGGCGGCCCGACAAATCCGGGCCCTGCAGCGGCCGGACGCCGGCACGGTGCCCATCATCGCGGTGACTGCCAATGCCTTTGCCGAGGACGTGGCCGCCACCACGGAGGCTGGCATGAATGCCCACATCGCAAAGCCCATCGAGCTTGCGGCGCTGCAGCGGGTCCTCGGCGGGATCCGCCCGGCGCCATGAACCGCCTGTGGGCGGCCTCCGGGGAGGAGCGGCTGTATGCCGCTCCTCTCTGTTTCCCCGCGAGAAAAAGTTCGGCAGCCCCTTGTTGGAGTGGAAGAAATTGTGATATAATAGACAAAATATAAATACTGTTCTATATTATGCCGTGCGATCTTCCGCGGATGAACCGCGGGAGCGGCCCGCCGGGGGCCCGCTCCCGATATATGTGATGTCAGTTCCGCCCGGCGGCAGATCGGCAGAGAGATCAGAACAGAAGACCGAGGACAGAGGGTATGGAAGAGAAAAACCGGCTCGCGCCGGCCGAGGAGAGGCTTCAGGACCGTTTTGAGGAGCTGCAGCAGCGCGCCACCAAGGACGCGCTGTCCGGGCTTCTGAACCGCGCCACCATGGAGCAGTATATCCGGGACCGCCTGCGCACCATGGGGCGGGAGGACAGCTGCGCGCTGTTTATCGTGGATCTGGACAATTTCAAACAGGTCAACGACACCTTCGGCCACCCGGCGGGGGATCAGGCCATCCGCAAAACGGGACAGATCCTCTCCGGCATCTTCCGGGCCAGCGACATCGTGGGCCGGCTGGGGGGAGACGAGTTCGCCGCCTTTCTCTGCGGAAGGGTGACGGATGAGATGGTCCGCCAGCGGGCCGCGGATATCTGCGCACAGCTGCACATCGTCCTGGGGGACCGGGAGATCATCCACCTCACCGCCAGCGTGGGCGTATACCTGGCCGGCCGGGGGCAGGAGTTCGAGGGACTGTACCAGACGGCTGACCTTGCGCTCTACAAGGCCAAAAAGGCCGGCAAGCACCGGTTCTGCCTCAAAAGCCGGGAGGGATACCAGGAGTCGGGCCGGGAGGCGTTCCGGCCGGTGAACGCGATCTCCCTGGGCGGGCTTTTGGAGCAGATGGGCAGCGGGGTCGCCCTGCTGGAGATGGGCGATCCCCCGCAGGTGATCTATGTCAGCCCCAGCTACTGCCGGATCGCCGACCTGGATGCCGGGGCGTTCCCTCTGCCCAAAGCACTGAGCGAGCTGATCCACCCGGACGACCTGCCGCCGCTGGAGGAAGCGCTCCAGCAGGGGCTGCGGCAGGGCTCTGCCGTGGAGCACACCCACCGGATCTCCATGGACGGCGGGCGGACCTGGCGCTGGTGGTACATCCGCGCCATCCAGGTGGAGTATAACACCAAAGCGCCCGTCATGCTGGTCACGGCGGTGGACATCTCCGGCTTCAAGGAGACGGAGCGCCGCCAGGCCCAGCAGATCCGGCGGCTCCAGACTGCGCTGGGCCAGACCTCCAAGCGGCTTTGGGAGGTGGACCTCCCCGCCGGCGCATTCCGCGCCTATACCCGGGACGGGACCTTCCGCCCCCTGGGGAAGGGAGAGACCGCCTTTCCCGATGACCTGATCGAGGGGGGCTGGATCCATCCCGGCTCCGTGGCGCGGTTCCGGGATTTCGCCCAGGAGCTGCTGGGCGGACGGGCCCAGGGCTTCGGCAACTTCGCTGTGCGCATCGGGGACGCCGGGTGTTACAGCTGGGCGTCGGTCTCCTACCGGACGCTGTTTGACGAGGCGGGGCGGGCGGTACAGGCCGTGGGCGTGCTGGAGGAGCTGCCCCAGGGCCTCACGGGCCGGGACGGCTGGGCGCCGGATCAGGCGCAGCTGCCGGAGCGGCTGGCGGCGGATCTCATCGTGCGGATGCGGGCCGACCTGGACCTGGACACGGTGGAGACCCTGTGGATGGAGGGCAGCGACCTGACCGGCCAGGTGCGGGAGACCCGGTGCTCACAGGTCCTGCAGCTGGAGCGGCAGAAGATCTTCTGCCCCGGGGAGCAGCAGGAGTTCCCGGCCCATTTCGACCGGGAGGAGCTGCTCAGGCTGTTCCGGGCCGGCCGGCACTGGCTGTGCGCGGAGTACCGGCGGACAGACGGCGGAGGCAGCATCCGCTGGGTCCGCCACGTGCTGTATCTGGCGGAAGGGCCCGCCGACCGCCATGTCCGCCTCTTTGTCTATCTGATCCGTCTGGACCCCGGCCGCCTGCTGGAGCCCGCCATCCACCGGGAGAGCCGGCGGGACCCGGTCACCCGCCTGTTCGACCGGGACTCGATCCGCGGGATCGCCGAGGACCTGTTCTCCGACCGGAAGAACGGCAACCGGGCCGTGGCCGTCCTGCAGGTCCACGGCCTGCCGCAGCCATCCCCCGGGACAGATGCGCAGACAGAGCAGCTGCGCTACGCCATCGCCGCGGCCCTGGCGCTGACTCTGGGCGGCAGCTGTGTCCTGGGGCAGCACAGCCCCGACCGGACCGTGATCGTATTTCCCTCCGTGACGGAGAAAGAGGACCTCCACCGCTCCCTGGAGGAGGCGGTGGCCTTTGTGCGGCGGATGCTGGCAGGGGAGCCGGACGGCGGTGCGCTGCGCTTTATCGTGGGCGTGCAGCTGGTGCCGGCCGCGGCGGCGGTTTACAGCGACATGCTCGCCCAGGCGGTGCGGGTGTGTGACTTCTGGTGGAACGCGGCGGCGGACACGGTGGCCTTCGCCCCGGAGGACGCGGACTGGGACTGGACGCAGCTGCCCCGCCCGGACCGGGAGGACCGCGTGTCCGTGATCCGCGCGGCGGAGCTGGAACGCCCTCTTTCGGAGCGGGAAAAGGATGTGGCGCTGGACTGCGTGTCCGGCATGCTCACCGCCCGAACGCTGGACGCATCCCTGCGGGGCGTGCTGCAGACCATCGGGGCATACTACCGCGCCGACCGGGTCTACACCCTGATGCTCACGGAGGAACGGCGCACGGTGGTCATGACCTTCGAGTGGACCAGCGCCCGCAAGCGCAGCATCCAGCAGGCGGTCTCCGGCACCCGGCTGGAGCGCTTCCCCCTGCTGCGGCGGTGTATGTCGGAACAGGCCCCGGTCTTTCTCAGCCGGCAGGCACCCATCGATCTGGACGGGGAGAGCGAGGAGACGGCCCCCTGGTATTTCACGGCAGTGCCCCTGATCCGGGACCAACAGACAGAGGGCTTCCTGTGCATCGAAAACGCCCGGGAGCACCCGGAGGACGCGGCCCTCTTCAGCACCCTGATCCCCTTCATGCTCCAGCAGCGGGAGCGGTTCAGCCGGGCGGAGCGCTCCGCGGGAGCCGCGGAGCAGCTGATGGACCTGCCGGATCTGCGGGCCTATACGCAGGCCCTCTGCACCCTCACCTCAGAGCACTACAGCTCCCTGGGCGCGGTGTGCCTGGATATCCCGGACTTCGCCGCGATCAGCAGCGGCCTCGGGTCTGAGTACGGGAGCAGGATGCTCTGGTACGTGGCAGGAACGCTGACGGACCTCTTCGGCGGGGCGCTGCTGTTCCGCACCTGGGAGTCACAGTTCATCGCCTTCTATCCCAACACCACGCGGGAGGTCTTTCTGGGCCGCTGCGGCAGACTCCGGTCCATCCTTCAGCGGCGCTATCCCAAGCAGGTGCGCATCGGCCGCGCCTGGGCGGAGGGAGTGTTCTCCGGCAAACGTCTGGCGGAGGCGGCGCGGGCCGCCATGCGGGCGGGAAGGGCCGGGGACCCCGGCGGGGAGCTGTTTCCCATCCGGCAGGAGGACGCCTCCCCCGTGGCAGAGGCCACCCGGTCAGGGCGGTTCGTGGTCCACTATCAGCCCAAGATCGATATGCGCACCGGAGCCCTGACCGGCGCGGAGGCGCTGGTACGGGCGGTGGCGGAGGACGGCTCCGTCGTCCCGCCGAGCCGGTTCATCGAGCTTCTGGAGGAGGACGGCACCATCCGGGACCTGGATCTGTTCGTTTTGGAGCAGGCGCTCTCCCAGGCGGAGCAGTGGCGCGCCGAGGGCCTGTATGTGGTGCCGCTGGCGGTGAACATCTCGCGGGCCACCCTGGTCCACCCCTCCACGCTGGCGTCGGTGCTGGCCATCCAGAGCCGCTACCCGCAGCTGCCCCCCGAAACACTGGAGCTGGAGATCACGGAGCGGGGCAATATCGATGCCGCGGGATTCCGGCAGCTGGCGGAGCAGTTTCACGCCAGCGGGATCCGGATCGGCCTGGATGACTTCGGCTCCCAGTACGCCAACATCACGCTGCTCACCGGCGTGCGGTTCGACACGCTGAAGCTGGACCGGGCGATCATCGCGGAATTGGAGAACAGCCCCATCACGCAGACGCTGGTCCGGGACCTGGTGCAGATCTGCCGGGCCTACGGCATGGCCTGCGTGGCCGAGGGGGTGGAGACCGAGGGACAGGTCCGCACCCTGCTGGAGATGGGATGCACCTGCGGCCAGGGCTTCTACTACGACCGCCCCCTGCCGCCGGCGGCCTTCAGCCAGAAATATCTGCGGAAAAGCGCCTCCCCCGGGGGAGAAAATCCACAGGATAAGGAGCAATGCGTATGAGAAAACCAGAGGAAATGCAGGCAGCGGCGGACGGCGCCTCCCCGCAGACGCCCATGGTCATCGGCATCGGCGCCTCCGCCGGCGGGCTGGAGGCACTGCAGCAGTTCTTCGGCTGCATGCCTCCCAACAGCGGCCTGAGCTTTGTGGTGGTGCAGCACCTCTCGCCGGACTATAAGAGCCTGATGGCGGACATCCTGGGCAAGCACACGGAGATGGCCGTCTGTCAGGCGGAAAACCACATGGCCATTGAGCCGGACACCGTCTATCTGATCCCGCCCAAGAAGTACATGACCGTTCGGGATGGGCAGCTGATCCTCTCTGATGCGCCCGGCACCCTGAACCACCCCATCGACGCCTTCTTCGCCTCCCTGGCGGAGGAGAAGCGGGAGCACGCCATCGCCGTGGTCCTCTCCGGCACCGGGTCCGACGGCACCAACGGCGTCAAGGCGGTGAAAGAGGTGGGCGGGCTGGTCATCGCCCAGGACCCGGACAGCGCCAAGTTCGACGGCATGCCCCGCAGCGTCATCAACACGGGCCTGGCCGACTTCGTCCTCTCCCCGGAGGAGATCGCCGAGGAGATCCTGAACTTCTCCAACACGCCGCTTCTGCTGCGGCCTCTCCGCAGCGACGGCCTGCTCTGTGAGGACGAGTCCCTCTTCTCCGAGGAGGAGACCCTCTCCCACATCTACACCATCCTGAAAAATGCCAGCGGCATCGACTTTACTTACTACAAGCGCTCCACCATCCTCCGGCGCATCGAGCGGCGGATGCTGGTGACGCACACCGCCACGCTCTCGGACTTTGCCCGCCTTCTGGGGGACAGTCCGGAGGAGGTGAACATCCTCACCCGGGAGATCTTCATCGGCGTCACCAGCTTTTTCCGGGATCCGGCCTTCTTCGAAAAGCTCAAGTACAACGCCATCTACAAGATCGTGGAGCGGACCCGGGAGGACGAGCCCATCCGGGTGTGGTCCGCAGGCTGCTCCACCGGCGAGGAGGCCTACTCCATCGCCATCCTCTTCCAGGAGGTCATGGAGGAGCTGCAGGTCCAGCGGGACGTGAAGATCTTCGCCACCGACGTGGACAGCCGCGCCATCGAACAGGCGGGCAAGGGCGTCTTCTCCGAGAACATCATCGACGACGTCACCCCCGACCGGCTGGCCAAGTTTTTCATGAAGCAGAACGACCAATACCACATCTCCAAGTCCGTCCGCCGGATGATCGTCTTTGCCACCCACAACATGTTTTCCGATCCCCCCTTCGGCAAGCTGGACCTCATCAGCTGCCGGAACGTGATGATCTACTTCCAGCCGGTGATGCGCAGAGGGCTCTTCGCCATCTTCCACTCGGCCCTGAAGAACGGGGGCTTCCTGTTCCTGGGCAAGAGCGAGACCGCCGGGGAGTATGTCAGCCTCTTCAAGCCCGTGTGCTCGGCGGAGAAGATCTACCTCCACAAGGCGGAGGGCAAGGTGGAGGATCTGGCGCCTCCCACCTTCAACATCCCCAATGTACAGAACATCGCCCTGAAGAACATCCACGCCGGCATGAGTCAGAGCGACGACACCACCGAGGAGAGCCGCTATACCCGCTTTCTGGAGCACCATCTGCCCGCCTCGGTGGTCATCGGCGAGGACGATACGGTGCTGCACTTCTTCGGCGACTACAACCAGTATCTGACCCTGGCCCCCGGCCGGGCCTCCCTGAACTTCTTCTCCATGCTGTGCAAGGACCTGTCCCTGGTGGCGGCCACCGCCATCAGCCGCTGCCGCACCGAGCACACCGCCGTCACCTACACCGACATCGCGGTGGACACCCCCTCCGGCCGGAAGGTCATCGACCTGACCGTGGAGCCCATCCCCGGGCAGGAGGGAGAGAACGAGCTCGCGGCCGTCCTGTTCCTGGACCGGAGCGCCGACAGGCCCGGCGGCGTGGTGGAGAAGTACGACCTGGACGCCACCGCCGCACGGCGCATCTCCGACCTGGAGCGGGAGTTCCAGGTGTCCCAGCGGGACCTGCGGTCCACCATCCAGCGGCTGGAGACGGTGAACGGCGAGCTCCAGGCCGCCAACGAGGAGCTGCTCACCGCCAACGAGGAGCTGCAGAGCTCCACGGAGGAGCTCCAGTCGGTGAACGAGGAGCTCTACACCGTCAACACCGAGCACCAGCTGAAGCTGGACGAGCTGACCACCATGACCAACGACCTGTCCAATTTCCTGTCCTCCACCATGATCGGCATCCTGTTCGTGGACGGAGATCTGAACATCCGCAAGTTCACCGAGTATGTGGGCCGGGAGTTCCAGCTGATGGAGCACGATGTGGGCCGGAACATCCAGATCTTCGCCCACAGCTTTCCGGAGGAGGCCATCGAGGCGGACTGCCGCACCGTCCTGCGGGATCTGGTGTCCATCGACCGGGAGGTCACCGCCATGAACGGCCGGTGCTACACCCTGCGCATCGCGCCCTACCGCACCACGGAGAACAGCATCCGGGGGCTGGTCATCACCATCATCGACTCCCTGGGCACGGTCCGGGAGCCCAGGTCCGCCGCGGAGGCGCCGCCCGCTCCCGCCGCGAAGTAAGGGACCCGGCGGCACGGAGCTCTGAAAAAGACAGCAAGGCAGGTACCGGCTCCGGTACCTGCCTTTTGTATCCGACAGCAGATCAGACCGCTGCCGGGTCCGCCTCCGCCATGCTGCCGATCACCGCCTGATCCCGTCCGCGCTCCTTCGCCGCATACAGCAGGCGGTCCGCCTCCAGATACAGCTCCTCCGGCGGGCGGGGCGCCGTGACCCGCAGCGCGCCGATGCTGCACGTCAGCCCGCGGTCCGCCCAGGCGACCCTGTGCATACGCTCCCGAAAGCGGCGCAGCGCCACCTCCAGCTCCGCATCCGAGAGGTCTGCGCACACCAGCATGGCGAATTCGTCGCCGCCCATGCGGCCGATGATGCTCTCCCGGCCGAAGATCTCCCGCAGGCCCCTGGCCGCCTCCCGCAGCGCCCGGTCCCCCTCGGGGTGGCCGTAGGCGTCGTTGATCTCCTTGAAGTGGTCCAGATCCACCATGATGAAGCAGGCCGGCGGACTGTCCTGCGGCCGCAGAGACCGCAGCGCCCGGCTGCAGGCGGCGAAAAACGCCTTCCGGGTCATCACGCCCGTCAGAGAGTCCAGCTTTCCCTCCAGCGCCATGTAGGAGGTATACCGCCGGTTCAGGATCAAAAACAGAACCACCAGCACCATCAGGGAGAGGATGCCGAACAGGAACTGCATCTGCAGATGCAGCACGTCGGCATAGCCGGTGTCTGTAAGCTCGATGCCGTTGACCTCCAGCACATAGTCGATGCGGTGCATCAAATAGAACGTCACCGCCAGCGCGGACACCAGCGTCACCACGATGGCCACTGCCAGGGACAGCCGGTGGTACTCCTCGCCGGACCGCAGGGTGCGGGAGAGCTCCACCCGGCTCTGGAACCGCTGCCAGAGCCGGGAGCCTGCGGCCCGCCAGAACGCCAGCACGACGCCGGCGGTGGTCAGATTGAAGAGGAGATCCATGGGGGAGAGCAGGCCGCCGAGGGCATTGGCGGGGCCATAGCCGGCTTCCGGGAAAAAGAGGCCCATGGTGCTGTAGACCATCAGGGAGTGGATCGTCCGCCCGAAGAAGGACACCGCTGCCACCCCGATCCACGGCCTTCGGAGATGCCGGGCGGCCAGATACAAAAGCCCCGCCGCCAGGCCGAAGAGCGTGCGGCTGCCCACGCTGAGGACGAGGCTGCCCAGAGGGTCTCCGCTGAGAAAGGGGGAGAAGAGCTGGTCTGCGGCCATGACATAGCTGGCGGAGGCCTTCCACATGCTGGCAAGGCCGAACACCGCGCCCACGGCGGCGGCCTCCGGCGGACCGGTCAGCGCCCCCGCCAGCAGCACCGGCAGATACGCGGTGGTGACGGAGATGGGCTCCACATGAAGATATCCGAAAAAGGAAAAGGACATCAGCAGCTCTGCGGCGATCAGCGCCAGCAGCGCGAACCGCCGCGTCGTGCCGCCGGAGCGCGCGTCGGGTCCTGTCATGGTCGGTCCACCTCCTCGAAAAGAGCTTGCGCGGATATCGGTGCAGCTACGGCAGAGCCGTCAGGAAGAACTGCCCCTTTCCGCGGGCTTTTGCCTCGTAGAGCGCCCGGTCTGTCTCGCTGTAGAGCGCCTGGTAAGATATGCCGCCGGCGCCGGCCCGGCAGCCGCCGATGCTGCAGCCGGCTCCCACAGACTGCCCGTGCCAGGTGATCCGCGACACCCGGCGGATCAGATCCCGGGCCGCGGCCTCCAGGCTGCGGGCATCCGCCGCGCCCAGCAGGACCGCGAACTCGTCTCCGCCGATGCGGCTGAGGCCGAGGGCATCGGGAAAAGCCGCCTCCACACAGTGGGCGGCCTCTTTGAGAACAAAATCCCCGCACGGATGGCCGAAGCGGTCATTGACGGACTTGAAGTCATCCAGATCCGCGATGAGCAGGACGGCCTCTCCGCTGCGGAGGCAGGGCTCCGCGCACTGCTGGAACGCAGATTTGTTGAGCAGGCCGGTCAGCGGGTCCCGCCGGGCCAGGCTCTGGAGCTTTTCGTTCATCCGGCTGATCTCCAGACGCTGGGCGATGACGGTGGCATGGTGATGGGCATTGGTGAGGGACATCGCAAGCGCCACAATGGCTGTGCAGGTGATGTTGACCCTGTCCCCGCCGGAGAGGATCCTGCCGGAGAGGGCCATCAGCAGCGCGTATGCGCTGCCGTGCATCAAAAGGGCAGGCGCTGCCGGCATGAGGATGAATACGGACAGCCCCAGCACCGCCGTGTAGTAGAGGCCGATCTCCGCCTGGGGATCCCGGAACAGGTCATAGGCGTTCAGGCACACGTGCCAGAGCAGAAAGAACAGAACACCGCCGTACTGCACCGCCAGCCGGCAGCGCAGAGAGCGGCCCCGCAGCAGAAAGCCCAGCAGCAGACAGAGGACGGCGGAGAGGAAGAGCGTGCAGTAGAACCCAAAGTAGATCCGGTTGTTGAGCGTGCCGAGGCCCGCGGAGGACCAGAACAGCACCCGCGCCATGTTGAACAGCTCCATGCCGAAGATCATGATGCAGATCACCAGCACAGACAGACGGTTGCGCTGATATGCAGCCTGCCAGAAGTCCGGGCGGATCTCCGGCGGGATCGCAAAAAAGCTCCGGATGCGGTGTTTCATGGCGGAAAGCTCCTCTCTGCGGGCAGCCGCACGGGCGGTCAATAACATTATACAGATTCTGTCCGTATTCTGCAAGAGCGTTCCTGTATTTTCCAACTCTGTTTCCGCGGCGGCCGGACGGCCGAAGACGCGCGAAAGCGGGCCCGGCTCCGAAAGGGAGCCGGGCCCGCCGGGTTCACTCCACGGTCTTCAGGGACTCCACCATGTCCAGCTTTTTCAGCCTCCGGTGGGCGGCCAGATTCACCAGCAGGGAGAAGATCACTGTCAGAACCACCGCATAGGCGTAGCTGGAAAACGACAGGACCCGGCCGAACATCAGCATGTCGATCTCCACAGTCAGGATCAGCCACTGATGGAGCAGCTTGCCCATGACCATCCCCAGCCCCACGCCGAACACCGTCAGGATCACGTTCTCCCGGTAGATGTAGGCGGACAGCTCACCGTCGTAAAAGCCCAGGACCTTCAGCGTGGCCAGCTCCCGCATCCGCTCGGTGATGTTGATGTTGGTCAGGTTGTAGAGGACGACGAAGGCCAGGGCCGCGGCGCACACGATGATGAGCACCACCGCGTAGTCCACGCTCTCCAGGCTGGAGCCATAGATCTCCCGGGTGTCCTCGATCCGGGTCAGGGAGGTGACGCCGTCCAGCCCCACCAGCTCCCGCTCCAGGGCCTCTGTCTCCGGCGCATCCGTGGGGTAGTCCGCCAGCAGCAGGTTCTCCTCCGGCGCCGCGCCGAAGAGCGTCTCATAATACGCATCGGTCATATACACATAGTGCTGGATATAGTGCTCCGTCACGTCCGCCACCCGGACCTCCACCCGGCTGTCCCCATCCAGGGTGAGGGTGTCGCCCGGCTCCACATCCAGGAGCTTGGCCAGCTTCTCCGTCAGCACCGCCCCGTCGTCGGGAAGCGTCACCAGTGTGTCATCGGTCCGGTGGCGCAGGTGGATGAAGGGGGCCATGGACTCCTGATCCGGAAAGACCTGCACCGTGCAGTCCACGGTGTAGGCCCCGGTCTCCGCCGTCACGGACTCGCTGCGGCAGGTCAGGTAGTCCTCCGCCAGGGGGCTCTCGTCCAGGGCCTTCGTGATCTCCCGCAGCTCCCCCGGCGTCACCTTGTCCACCAGGCCGATCTGGGAGGTGTAGCCGTAGATCTCATCGAACTGCTTGTCCATGATGTCGAAGATGGACCCCCGCAGGCCGAAGGCGGTGACGATCAGCGCCGCGCACCCGCCGATGCCCACGACGGTCATCCAGAACCGCCGCTGGTAGCGGAACAGGTTCCGGATGGTGATCTTGTAATTGAAGGTGAGCCGCCGCCAGATCCGGGGGAACCGCTCCAGAAGCACCCGCTTGCCGGCCGGCGGCGCCTTGGGCCGCATCAGCTGGGCGGGAACGGCGGTGAGGGTGGAGAAGCAGGCGCCCAGGGCGGAGAGCGTCACGGTCCCCACGGCGGCCAGACACGCCAGGGCGGAGGTCACCGGCTCCAGCCCGTACTGGACGGGACCCAGTGTATAGATGATGTTCCAGGCATTGCAGATGATCCAGGGCAGCAGGGTCAGCCCCACCGCCAGCCCCAGCAGCGCCCCGACGGCGCTGGCCAGGAAGCCGTAGCCCACATATTTGACGGCGATGGCCCCCCTGGAGTAGCCCAGGGCCTTCAGTCCGCCGATGGCGATTCGCTGCTCCTCCACCATGCGGGTCATGGTGGTCAGGCACACCAGCGCCGCCACCAGGAAGAAGATCAGGGGGAACACGGAGGCCAGATTGCCCATCCGGTCGGCGTCCATGGAGTAGCTGACATAGCCTGCGTTGGTATTCCGGTCCAGGAGATACCACTCGCACGCCTCGATGCTCTCGATGTCCCGGCGGGCCTGCTCCAGCTCCTTCTGGGCCTCGGCGATCTCCTCCTCCGCCTCGGCCCTTCCGTCCTCGTACTCGGCAAGGCCCTCGGCGTATTCCGCCTCGCCGTCGTTCAGCTCCGCCAGGGCATCGTCCAGCTCCGCCTGGGCGTCAGCGGTCTCCTCCGCCAGGGTGGCCTTGGCGTCCTCCAGCTCCTGAAGGCCGTCGTAGTACTCCCGCCAGCCGTCGTCCAGCTCCGCCCGGCCGTCGGCGAGCTCCCGTTCGCCGTCCCGGAGCTCCTGCTCGGCGTCCTCCAGCTGGAGCCGGGCGTCCTCCAGCTCCGCCCAGCCGTCCTCCAGCTCCTCCCGGGCGTCCTCCAGCTCCGCCCAGGCCTCGTCCAGCTGGCGCTTGGCCGCCCGCAGCTGGGCCTGCCCGTCGTAGTACTCCGCCCAGCCGCTGTCCAGGGTCTGCCGGGTGGCCAGCAGGGTCTGATAGGAGGCGCGGACCGCCTCGGCGGTGGTCGGGAGCTCGCCGGCGTCCTCCAGCTGGGCCAGCATCTGCCGGGCGGTGTCCCGATTCATGCCCCGCTGGGCCAGCTGGCCGTCAATGGCGGCCAGCGCCGCGTTTACCTGCTTCTGCAGGGGCAGCAGACCGGGATTTCCCGCCGTGCCGTCCCCATTGAGGGTCGTCTCCAATGTAGCTTTTGTCGCGTTCAGCGCGGACAGCTGCGCCTGCTGCTCCTCTGTCAGCTGCCCGCCGCCGCTCACAAGCGCTTCTATGACTTCGATCTGGCCTGTCACGTCCTCCAGCTGCTCCTGCAGGGGCGTGATCTGGGCGTCCAGCTGCTCCTTCTGGGGCTCCAGCCTGTCCAGGTTCTCCACCGCCGTCCGCAGACCTTCGGCCAGAGCCAGCAGCTCGTCCAGCTTTCCCTGGACGGCCCCATGAGCTGCTCCAGCCTCATTGCCGCCCTCCGCCGCCAGGGCGGCGCACAGGGCCTCCGCGGAGCTGTAGCCGGAGCCGGGCAGCAGATAGGCGGTGACGAACTGCTCGAACTGTGCCTTGCCGGCGCGGTACTGGGCCTCGCCGTCGTTCAGCTGGTCCAGGGCGGCGCTGAGCTGCCGCTGGCCCGCCCGGTACTCGGCCAGCCCGTCCTCATACTGCTCCAGGCCGTCCTCATACTGGGCGTACCCGTCCTCATATTCCTCCAGGCCGTCCTCGTACTCCGCTTTTCCGTCGTAGTACTCGTCCCAGCCGTCGTCCAGCTCCGCCCGGCCGTTGAGAAGCTCCTGCTCACCGTCCTGGAGCTCGATCAGAGCCTCGGCCAGCTCCTGCTCGCCGTCGGCGAGCTCCTGCTCGGCCTCCGCCACCTGTTCATGGAACTCCCGGACGCCGTCGCGGTACTCCGCCCAGCCGTCGTCCAGCTCCGCACGGCCGTCCTGGAGCTCCGCCCAGGCGTCGGCGAGCTCCCGCTCCGCCTCGGCGGTGGCGTCGGCGAGCGCCTGCTCCGCCTCCGCCACCTGCTCCTCCGCCTCGCCGATGACCTCCGCGCTGCGCAGGTCCGCCCGCTCACGGGCAAGGTCCTCCAGACGGTCTGCCAGACTGTCGATGTGCTCTGTGTAGGCGTCGTCATAGCAGAGAAGGTCCGCGGCCCCCTCCGCTTGGATGTAAAAATCCGTGTATGCCTCCATATCGAAGGCGTCCAGCGGCAGCAGCACGAAGGCGGACACCTTGCCGGTGCCCAGGGAGGAGGAGCCCCGGTCCGTGCCGATGTACAGCGGGGAGTCGGCGGCGCCCACAATGGTGAAGCGGGCGGACCGCAGAGCATCCGCGTAGTCTCCCGTGCCGGTGTCCAGCTCGATGGTGTCCCCCACGCGGAGACCGGTCTCCTCCAGCAGCAGCGGCTCCGCCAGGCACTCGTCCGGCGCCTGGGGCAGGCGCCCCTCCACCAGCCGGGGGGCGTTGAGCCCCGGGTCCTCCGTGAAGGAGAGGACCTTCACGATATACTCGTTTTCGGGCAGAGGGGCCACGGCGTCCACGGTATAGGCCCGCTCCACCGCCGCCACGCCGGGCTGCTCCGCCAGGGCGGCGGCATCCGCCTCCGTGAGCCCCAGCGTGGAGAGGACGTGGAGGTCCATCAGCTGCTGCTGGTCAAAATACAGGTCCGCGGACTTCTTCATGTCCGGGGCCGTGGCCCGCAGCCCCGCCAGGAAGCACACCGCCAGAGCGGAGAGGACCAGCAGCGAGACGAAGCGGCTGAAGGTGTTCCGGATCTCCCGCAGGGCGTCGGTCAGGATGCGATTTTTCCGAAGCTTCATAGACCCTTCCCCCGGAAAAGCTGAAAATAGGAATGAGAAGTCAGAAATCAGGAGCTGGGGATCAGGAGTTTTTGTGTCCGGCAAAGCCGGACGGATTGAATTTGCCGCCGCAGGCGGCTCAATAACGCCTGATTCCTAACTGCACGAACTACCACTCGATCTCCTCCACCGGCATGGGGACCTCGTTCAGATCGATGCGGTCCACCCGGCCGTTCTTCACATGGATGACCTTGTCGGCCATGGGGGCGATGGCGGTGTTGTGGGTGATGACGATGACCGTCATCCCCTCCTTCCGGCAGGTGTCCTGAAGGAGCTTCAAAATGGACTTGCCGGTGACATAGTCCAGGGCTCCGGTGGGCTCGTCGCACAGCAGCAGCTTGGGATTCTTGGCCAGGGCCCGGGCGATGGCCACCCGCTGCTGCTCACCGCCGGAGAGCTGGGAGGGGAAGTTGTTCAGCCGGTCCCCCAGCCCCACGTGGCGCAGCACCTGCTCCGCATCCAGGGGATCCCTGCAGATCTGGGCGGCCAGCTCCACATTCTCCAGGGCGGTGAGGTTCTGCACCAGGTTGTAGAACTGGAACACGAAGCCGATGTCATACCGGCGGTAGGTGGTCAGCTGCCGGCTGGTGTAGCCGCTGACCAGCTGGCCGTCCACGGTGATGGTGCCCTCGTCGCAGGCGTCCATGCCTCCCAGGATGTTCAGCACCGTGGTTTTGCCTGCGCCGGAGGGGCCTACGATGATGACGAACTCCCCCTTGTCCACGTCAAAGGTGATATGGTCCGCCGCGGTGATGGTGACCTCGCCCATTTGGTACCGCTTGACCACCTGCTGTAAGGAAATGTACGCCATATGTCCGCCTCCGCCTGAGAGCTGCCGATAGAAAACAGCTGTTGATTATCGTCCATGTGTCAATTATAATGGTTCCAGCCCCGGATGCAACCGGCAAAAGGGGCGCAGTCTGTATGAAACCGGACACATATGATAGAAAGTGTCGGAAAACCTGTGAAGAACCTATCAAGAATGGGGGAGGAGCATGGAGCGCAGGGAACAGGACCGGCGGGTGCGCCGGACCCGGAAGCAGCTGCAGGCGGCCCTGGCGGCGCTGATGCGGGAGAAGGACCTGAAGGACATCACCGTCCGGGAGCTGACGGCGCTGGCGGACGTGAACCGGGGGACCTTCTACAGCCACTACAAGGACCTCTACGATATGCGGGAGCAGATGGAGGAGGAGCTGTTCCAACAGCTTGCCGCGGTGCTGTCGGCTTACCGGCTGGAGCGGGCGCCGGGCGGCCTGACGCCCATCCTGACGGCGGTGTTCCGGTTCATCCTGGAGAACCAGGAGCTGTTCGTCACCACCCTGAGCGGCGGAGGCGAGCCCTTTTTCACCCGTCTGCAGCAGCTGATCTATGAGATGTATCTGCGCCGGTGGAGCGGGTTTTACGACCTGGGCGACACCAGGGGGACCAACTACTATCTGGAGTTCGTGGTCTCCGGCGTGATGGGCCTGGTCCGGGCCTGGGTCCGGGGCGGCATGGCGGAGCGGGCAGAGGACATGGCCGCCCTGGCGGAGCAGATGATCGTCAGCGGCCTTCCGCAGGGCGGGGAGCGCGGCCCGCATCCGGAGCGCTGAGCCGGGGGGCTCCGCTCTGGACCGGCCTCCGGGAGGCGGGCGGAACGAGCCCGCGGGGACCGCAGCCGGCCTTTGGCCGCTCTGCGCGTCCCAAAATGGCGAAAATCGCGGAAAAATGCCGGTCCCCCCCTGACAAAGCGGCGGGAAAACCGGTAGGCAATATCGATTGCGGAAAATTTCGGAAATACTCAAATCATATACAAAAAGGAGAAAACAGAACGTGAAACGATTTGCAGCAATGTTCCTGGCCCTCCTGCTGACGGTGACGACGGTCTCCGCCGCGGAGTGGCCGTCCTGGGCCGAGAGCGCCCGGACCTGGGCGGAGGACAACTCCGTCAGCGAGGAGATCCTGGCCCAGCCCGACGCCACCGTCACCCGGGGCATGGCGGCCCAGCTCTTCTACGAGACCGCCGGCAGCCCGGAGGTCACCGGCGAGCCCGCCTTCTCCGATGTGGCCGGCGACTACGCCGACGCGGTGACCTGGGCGGCCGAGGCCGGCTATGTCCAGGGCGTGGGCGGCGGCCTCTATGAGCCCGAGCGCACCCTCACCCGGCAGGCCTTCGCCGCCATGCTGTACCGCGGCATGGGCTCCCCCGCCGTGTCCGGCCCGGAGCTGGACCAGTATCAGGACGCCGCCAGCGTCTCCGCCTGGGCGGCCGATCCCCTGCTGTGGTGCGTCCAGACCGGCCTGATCGCCGGCACCACCGACACCACCCTCTCCCCCCTCAGCCCCATCACCGTGCGCCAGGCGCTGGTGATCCTGGAGCGGGCCTCCTACCTGCCGGACATGGACGTGCTCCAGCGGGACATCGAGGAGCTGGCCGGCTATCACCGGCCCATCGGCTCCCAGGGCGAGAAGGACGCCGTGGAGTATCTCCAGAACCGCTTCGAGAACATGGGCTATGAGGTGGAGCTGCAGTCCTACACCGCCCCTGACGGCAGGAAGGGCTCCAACGTGATCGCCACCAAGGCCGCTGAGACCGCCGATGCGGACATCCTGGTGGTCTCCGCCCACCACGACACGGTGGTCACCGCCTACGGCGCCAGTGACAACGGCTCCGGCGTGGGCGCGCTGCTGGCCGTGGCGGACGCGCTGAAGGACGTGTCCACCGACACGGAGCTCCGCTTCATCAGCTTCACCGGCGAGGAGGACGGCAAGCTGGGCTCCCGCTACTACACCTCCAAGCTCTCCGCCGCTGAGAAGCAGCGGATGATCGGCGACATCCAGTTCGACATGATCGGCGGCCTGGGCGCCTCCGGCGTGCAGGTGTGCACCATGGACGGCGAGGCCAACTGGCTCACCGATCTGCTCCAGTCCAAGAGCGCCGGCCTGCCCCAGAACGCGGAGAGCGCCAGCGACCACGCCCCCTTCCAGCTCGCCGGCATCCCCGCCGTGCAGCTGACCCAGATGGGCCGGGGCTACCTGTATCACTCCGCCGCCGACACGGCCGAGAACCTGAACTACTGGACCATCGCCGGCGCCGCCCGGGCGGCGGCCGCCGCTGTGACGGAGATCGTCTCCGCCGACACCGCCTCCTACCGGGCCATCGCCCGGCAGCAGGGGGACGGCTACGCCTATCCCATGCTGCGGGAGACCACCATCTACTTCGCCAGCTCCTTGGAGGAGACCGAGTCCTACATCGGCGCGAGCGGCGAGCTGGTGGACACCGAGACCGTCAGCGGCGAGGGCTGGGAGGACGTCTACACCACCTACCGCTACTCCATGCGCTGGTTCAACGGCGAGAAGCCCATGAACACCTACTACCTGTACCGGAACGGTTATCTGGACAGCGTGGAGATCCGGCCCTATGAGACCGGCTACACCGCCGCCCAGGTGGAGTCCCTGATGCGGGCCATGTACGGCGAGCCCACCAACGTCAGCGACGGCGTGCTGGACTGGGAGGACGCCACCTACAGCAAGTTCCTCTCCCTGGCGGAGACTGACGCGGGCTGCGTGGTCAACGTCACCAACTACACGCTGGGCATCACCAACATCCTCGCCTCCTACCAGGTGGTGGACGGCGAGGCCCAGGGCATCACCGACCCCATGCACAGGAGCCTCTGGCAGCTGGTGTGCGACATCCTGCCCAAGGACGCCCGCCAGCGGATCGTCCAGTTCGACCTGTTCACCGACGGCGCCAGCAACGGCCTGGCCTACACCGCCCCCATCCAGAACGCGGACGGCACCACCGACAACTCCCGCTTCTCCATTGCCATCGACTACTACGACGCCTACCATGAGGACGGCTCCAAGGGCGACTGGAGCAAGCTGATCTACACCATCATCCACGAGTACGGCCACGCCCTGCTGGAGGATGACACCCAGATCGACCTGACCGTGGGTCAGGACGTCCACGATCCCGCCGGGTTCATCGAGGGCTCCTTCCGCAAGGAGTTCTACGACCGGTTCTGGGCGGACCTGGGTGACTCCGCCGTCAACGACTACGCGGAGAATCCCACCCACTACGCCAGCCGCTACGGCGCCAACTACTTCCACGAGGACATGGCGGACACCTTCGCCCTGTTCGTGCTGGGCTCCAAGCCCCAGGGCGACACGGTGGCGGAGGAGAAGCTGCTCTTCTTCTGGGCCGAGCCGGAGATGGTCTCCCTCCGCTCCGCCATCCGGGCCAACCTGGGCCTGGAGGCCTGAACCCCGCTCTGAAAAGCCAATAACAGGGAACGCCCCCGCGTGCCATCGGCACGCGGGGGCGTTGATTTTGTTCTGTATTCGGTGCTTTCAGTTGGCGGTGCCCTCCGCCACGGAGGCGGACACGCCGCGGCTGGTGTCGGATTCGATGCAGTCGATGGCGATCATCACGCCCAGGGCGGTGAGGACGTCGGCGTCATCATCCACATCCAGCAGATAGGTGTCGCCCCAGGTGAACCACTTCTTGGTGACGGCGGCCGCCACGTCCCGGCCCCGCTTCATCTCGTACTCGTGGGCCATGAAGTCGCCCCGGATCTCCCACTTGCCGCTGTCGGTCTCCAGGGTGTAGTGGGGCTTGAGCAGGGTGATGTGGCCCTTGAGCTCCACCTCCTCCTGTCCGCTGATCTCAATGAAGTACTTGGGCACCAGGCTCAGGACCTTCTGGTGGATGTAGGCGACCTCCTGGCCGTCCATATCGGTGACGGTGAGCTTGTGACCGATGGAGAGCAGCTTGCCGGCCACCTCGTAGATGGGATTTCCCTCCTCGTCCATGACCTGGAAGGACTCCTTCAGGGAAAAGACTTTCTGTTTCAGCGCGAGCTTCATGCGGGGATCTCCTTTCTCGTTCTGCGGCTTATTCGGCGGGGGTCTCCAGCAGGGAGGTGCAGTGGGGGCAGCGGGTGGCGGCGATGTCGATCTCGCTCATGCAGTAGGGGCACTTCTTGGTGGTGGGGGCGGCGGGAGCCGGCTCCTCCTTCTTGTGGCTCAGGGAGAGCATCTTGTTGACGGCCTTGAGCAGGCAGAAGAGCACCAGGGCGGTGATCAGGAAGTTCACCACGGCGGTGAGGAAGTTGCCGGCGAAGGTGCTCACGTCCGTCAGCGTGTAGGTGGCGGAGCCCAGGATCACCTGGAGCAGGGGGTTGATGAAGTTCTCGGTCAGGGCGGTGACGATGCCGGAGAAGCCGGCGCCGATCAGCATGCCGATGGCCATGTCCATCACGTTGCCCCGGAGGGCGAAGGCCTTGAATTCCTGAAGAAACTTTTTCATTGTGCACATCCTTTCTGATCCACGGTCCTGTCAGCGGCTGCTGCGGCTCTTGACGGAGACCGCGCAGACGAAGTAGACCAGCGGGATCACGCAGCCGCAGATGTTCTGCACGCTCTGCTCCATCACCACGGAGACGATACCGGCGATCAGGGCCAGCAGGCCGAACACGATGGCGGCGGTGGCCTTGTAGGGGCGCTTCGCGGCCCGCAGGCCCAGCAGACCGCCGATGACGTCCAGTGCGCCGCCGGCGATGAACAGGATCACCGTCAGGGCGATCAGGGCCTGCCCCATCGCGCCGCCGTCGGCGGCGTTCAGCAGGGCGACGTTCATGATCCCTGTCGCCAGAGTGACGATGCCCAAAATCAGCATCAGCACGGATACCAGAGTGAGTCCTTTTCTCATGATAAATCTCCTATCTCAAAAAAATCGCTTATACTATATCCTGAAAGGAGATATTTTTCAATCTTTAGGTGAAAACAGCGGGAAAAATGTTTTGAAGGACGGGAAAGGGACGGTCCGGACACCGCTCACCGGGACCCGCGGCGGCAGCGGGCGGAGAGAAGATCCACTGCCCAGGACAGCGCGATCATTCCCAGGGCCAGGGTGCCCACCTCGTTCCAGGCGTACTGGTTCATGGCCAGGATCAGCGGGGCGCCGATGCCGCCGGCGCCTGCCAGGCCCAGCACCGACGCCTCGCGGATGTTGACGTCGAACCGGTAGAGCCAGGCGGAGAAGAACCGGGGCGCCAGCTGGGGCAGAGCGGCGTGGCGGACACAGGCCGCCTTCGCCGCGCCCATGGCCTCCAGGGCGCGGTAGGCCCGGAAGTCCAGCGCGTCGATGGCCTCGGTAAAGCGCTTGCAGAGAAGCCCCACGCTGCACACCGCCAGGGTCAGCACCCCGGTGAAGGAGCCGGGGCCGCACACCCGGATGAAGATGAGGCCGTAGATCAGGAAGGGGACGGAGCGCACGGCGGTCACCACGGTCCGGAACAGCCAGGCCACCGGGGCGGGGAAGAACCGGCTGCTGCCCAGGAACGCCAGGGGGACGGCAAAGACCGCCCCCACGCAGGTCCCCACCAGGGCGATGGCCGCCGTCTCCGCCAGAAGGTAGGCGAGGCCGCTGTCCCCTGCGCGGAAGAACAGCTCCCAGTCCGGATGGGTGATGCCGGAGAGAAGGGTCTGCACCATCCGCATGCTGGTGCGGGACAGGTCCGGCGGCGGCAGGGTGAGCGTGCAGAACACGAACAGGAGGACCGCCGCCCCGGCCAGCAGCCGGCGGCCGGCGGGCCCCAGGGTGCGCTCGTGCTGCACCAGGCCGGTGAGCCAGGTGCTCAGGTGCTCCATGAGATAGACCACCGCAAAGAGCAGCAGCAGGATCGTGCCCACCTTGTCATACTCCCGCCAGGAGACCTTTTCATTCAGCAGCAGGCCGATGCCGCCGGCCCCCACATAGCCCAGGATGGCGCTGTGGCGGACGTTGCCCTCCAGCAGATAGAGGGCATTGGTGAGATAGGCGGGCAGGATCTCCGGGAACAGGGAGCGGAAAAAGGCGCGGGCCGGCGAGGCCCCCATGGCCCGCAGGGCCAGCCAGGGGCCCAGGGGCGCACTCTCGATGTCCTCGTAGGTGAGGCGGGTCATGATGGCGAAGGTGTAGACCGTGATGGCGGCGGTGCCGGCGAAGGAGCCCAGCCCCAGAAAGAACGTGGCCAGCAGGGCCAGGATCAGCGCCGGGAAGGCCCGGAGCACCTGGATGCAGAACCGGAGGAGCTTTTTCAGCGCGTTCGGGCCCGGCAGCGGCGCCGCGCAGGCCATGGCCGCCGGCACCGCCAGCGCGGCCCCCAGGGCCGTGCCGGTGACGGACATCTGCACCGTGGCCCACAGCAGCGGCAGGACCTTGCCGAGAAAGCCCCAGTCCGGCGGGAACATCTCCGCCGCGATGTCCGTCAGGTGGTCCCGGCGGCTCCACATCAGCCCCAGATCGCAGCCGGTGAACCAGGCCGCCACCAGGAAGAGCAGGAGGAAGCCCGCGGCCAGGACCGGGCGGGGGATGCGGCGCCTCATACGGCCGCCTCCGCCCCGCCGTAGATATCCCGCAGGACGGCCTCCGTCACCTCGGCGGGAGCGCCGTCGAAGACGATACGGCCCCCGCTCAGGCCGATGACGCGGGTGGAGAACTCCAGGGACAGCTCCAGATTGTGGCTGTTCATCAGGACGCTGACGCCCCGCCGCTGCTGGACGTCCCGGAGCAGCCCCAGGATCTGCCGCCCGGTGACCGGGTCCAGAGAGGCCACCGGCTCATCCGCCAGCAGGAGGGCGGGGTCCCGCATCAGGGCCCGGGCGATGGCCACCCGCTGCTTCTGCCCGCCGGAGAGGTCCTTCACCGGCTCGTCCAGCTTGTCTGACAGCCCCACCTCCGCCAGGATGGCGGCGGCACGCTCCGTCCGCTCCCGGCCGAAGGCCCCCAGCAGGGATGCCGCCAGGGACATGTCCGGCAGGCAGGCGCTGAGCACGTTCTGCAGGGCGGACAGGTTCTCCACCAGGCAGAAGTCCTGGTAGATGGTGCCCAGCCGCCGCTGGACGGCCCGCTTTGCCCGGCCCCGGGCGGACTCGAAGGGGACGCCGTCGTAGAGGACCTGTCCGCCGCCGCACGTCTCCGTGCCGTTGAGGATGCGGAACAGGGTGGTCTTGCCGGCGCCGGACGGGCCGATGACGGAGAGGAATTCTCCCTCTCCCAGGGTGAAGCTGATGTCCCGCAGGACCTCCCCGGCACGGGGGAACTGCTTGCGGACGTGGATGACCTGCAGCATGAGACCTTCTCCTTTTCCGGTCGGTTATTCCTCCATGGATCTCAGGAGGGCCTGGGCGTCCCGCTCACCGTCATAGTCGGCATCGCTGCCCCAGTCGTAGCCCACCTGGCTGAACACGCTGAAGATGGCCTGCCCCTCCTCGGTCTGGGCCAGCTCGATGAAGGACTCGCCCACGGCGGTGCGGAAGGCCTCGTCCGCCATGGTGTCGGAGGTCTTGCTGTATGCGATCATGTCGTTGTAGATGCCCTCGGTGACGCCGATGACGCCGGTCTGCTCCACCATGGGGGCGGTGCCGCCGAAGTCAGACTCCCAGATGGGCGCGTTCTTGATGCGGATGTGGCCGTAGGACACCATCACGTCCACCTGACCGGCGGCCAGCCGGGCCACGGAGGTGGTGTGGGAGTCGCACTCCACCACATGCTCCAGGTCGCTGATGCCCTTGCCGTAGTTCTCCTGGAGCCACAGGGAGGGATAGATGTAGCCGGAGGCGGAGGTGGGATTGAGCACCGCCCAGGTGGCGCTGTTCAGGTCCTCCCAGGTCAGCTCCTCGCCGCTGTTCACCTTGTCCAGCAGCGCCTGGCCCTTCTCCGTGGGGCCGGCCAGCACGATGCAGCGGTAATAGGTGCTCATGTCCTCGGTGTTCTCCTCGATGGTGCCGTCGTTCCAGTCGGCGGGGTCCTCCGAGTCCTTGTTGATGGCGTAGCGCAGGGCGGTCAGCAGCACGTCGCAGTCGTCGGAGAAGAGGACGTAGTTGCCGCCGGAGATGAAGCCCAGGTCCGCGCTTCCGGCGCTGAGCGCCTCGCCCACGGCGGTGTAGCTGGTGCCGACGGTCATGTCCACCTCGCCCACGTCATAGCCCTTTTCCAGGAGCTTCGCCTTCAGCAGCGCCTCCAGGGGCTCCGTGGACTCGGAGATGATGTCCGCGTCCGCGTAGGGGGAGAAGGCGATCTTCAGGGACTCCACCTTCTGCACGCCGCCGGCATCGGGCGTCTCCTCAGCGGACTCGCCGCCGCCGCAGCCGGAGAGCAGACCGGCGCACAGGGCCAGGCCCAGGGCAAGGGACAAAACGTTCTTCTTTTTCATGGGGATACCTCCGTTCAAATTTCCGCGCAAAAGAAAAACGGGCATGCGCATCATCAGCACATACCCGGTCAGACCCTCACGCAGATGCTGATGGCCCGCCTCTCCCTGCGAGGAGGCGGGTGCGGTCGGCCCTCACTGGGACCCTCTCAGCCTGGAACACAGGCTCCCTCGCGATCTGGTTCTTGTCATCTATTATATGAGCGTGGCGCCAGGGAGCTCCCCCTTTCGCCGCATTCCTTAAACCGCGGACAGTATACCACGAAAATCGGCGGAATACAAGAGCGAATGCGTTTGCGCCGGCGCGGGCCGGAGGGGAGGCGCTGTGCCGGGCCCCGCCGGAGCACCGGTCCTCCCCGGGGAAGGGGCCGCGGTCCGGCTCGGCCCGGAGCGGTCCCGCACATAGAACCTGCCGGTCCGACATATGTGTATAGAAGAAAGACACAAAAATTTTTGAAGAACTTTGTGAAAATATGTGATATTTACTTTCATGGCATAATATAGTAATATATGAACGTGAACATTTTATATTTTCAAATATGTTCACGTTCATATCAAACTTTTATTGAGATTGACGCGAGAGGGGGGCCGGAGGGGCAGAAGGCGGGAGAGAATCGGAGCCTGCCCGGAGAGAAGAAGAGCGACCGCATGTGAGACCTGCAAAAATTTTACAGAGGCCAGGTGGCAGATTTCACAAACCGCACGTACACTGAGAACCGCACACCGCACGACAGATTTTTGTAAAGGAGCGTATTGGAATGAAAAAGCTGTTTTCACTTTTGCTCGCCCTGCTGCTGGTTGCCGGGACCCTGGCCGGCTGCGGAGGCGGTGACGACACCGCCGAGCCGGATGGCGATCCTGCGGAGAACGGTGAGGAGGCCGGCGCGCCCACCGGTTCCGCGGTCTCCGGCGACATCATGATCTACACCTCTGCGGAGGATGCCTTCATCTCCGAGGTCTGCGCCATGTTCAATGAGAAGTACCCCGATGCCAACGCGGAATACTACCGCTCCGGCACCGAGGAGGTCATCAGCAAGATCATGGCCGAGAAGATGACCAACAGCATGCAGGCGGATCTGATTATGGTCTCCGACGCGCCCACCTTCGAGAGCCTGAAGGCCAACGACCTGCTCCAGCCCTATGACTCCCCGGAGCTGGAGAACATCTATACCGAGTTCGTGGACCCAGAGCACTATTATTACGGCACGTTCCCCGCTGCCATGGGCATCGTGTACAACACAAATCTGGTAACAACAGCCCCCACCAGCTGGAATGATCTGCTGAGCCCGGAGGCAAAGGCAAACACCGTGATGCCCAACCCCCTGTACTCCGGCACGGCCGCGAACGCGCTGATGGAGCTGACCCGGGCGGACGGCCTGGGCTGGGATTACTATCAGGGCCTGTGCGACAATGAGGTCATGGTGGTCAACGGCAACGGCGGCGTCATCAACTCCGTGGCCGCCGGCGAGAATGCCTACGGCATCGTCTGCGACTCCAACGCGCTGGCGGCGGCCACCAGCGGGTCCCCCCTGGCCTTTGCCTATCCGGAAGAAGGTGTCCCCGCCACGGCGGACCCCATCGGGATCACCAGCACCACGGACAATCTGACCACGGCGCAGGCGTTCCTGGACTTCATGCTGTCCGAGGACGTGCAGACGCTGGGACGTGAGCTGATCGGAAAGGCGCCGGTCCGCAAGGGCATGGAGAACCCGGAGGGCAGCCTGGCGGTGGAGGACCGCGTCAACCTGATCACGGATGCCAAGGTCCTCTATGAGACCAGAGAACAGGATAAGGAGCAGTTCGCCGAGATGTTCGGATTCTGAGTCCCGGAGAAAGACGGCCCGTCTCAGAGCCCGCAGGGCAAGGAGGCGGGCCGCCCTGCTTCAACCGTCAAAATCAAACCGAACAAAGGAAAGTGGGGGAAATATGGAAAAGCACACGACACGCCTCGGCGGCCGAAGGATCTCGGCCAGATCCCTGCCGCTGTATATCCTGGTGATCTTCGGCCTGCTGGCAGTATTCGGCCTGTTCTTCCTTCCGCTGTGGAAGCTGGTGGAGGTGGCCTTTCAGGAGGAGGGCCGGCTGAGCCTGGGCATCTTCCAGGAGCAGCTGACGGACACCAAAACACTGAAGGTCATCTGGGACACGATATACATCAACATTCTCTCGTCCTTTTTCGCCACGGTGATCGGCGTGGTGATGGCGTATTTCGTGGCCTATGCGGACATCCGCGGCAAGAAGCTGATCCACTACGCGCTGCTGCTGCCGCTGATCATCCCGGGCTACATCATCACCCTGGCCTGGATGCAGTTCTTCGCGAAGAGCGGCTTTGTGGCCTCCCTGGTGCAGAGCGTGTTCCCCGACGCGGTCATGCCGAACATCTATTCCTACTGGGGCATCATCTTCGTGTTCTCCGTGACGAAGTATCCGCTGATCTACACCCTGACGCTGAGCACGTTCCGGAAGATCTCCACAGATATGGAGCTGGCCGCGGCCATCTCCGGGTGCAACAAGATCAAGACGTTTTTCAAGGTCACGCTGCCCATGTCCCTCTCCGGCGTCGCCAACGGGCTGCTGCTGGTCTTCATCTCCTGCCTGGACAACTTCGGAACGGTGGCGTTCCTCGGCATCCCCGCCAGGATCACCGTGCTCTCGACGGACATCTATCAGTCCATCATCTCCTTTACCGGAGGCTTCGGAGAGGCCGCGGCCAAGTCCGTGATCCTGGGCGTGATCGGCGTGCTCTCATCTCTGATCCTGTGGCGGGTGGCGAAGATGTTCCAGACCATGCAGACCGACCTGGAGGACATGTCGCCCCGGTTCTTTCTGGGCCGCAAGAAGATCCTGGTGGAGATCCTGATGTGGCTGGCCATCTTCATCATCAATTTCGTGCCGATGCTGACGCTGATCGTCACCGGGTTCATGAAGGGCATCGGCGGCGGATACGGCCTGGACAACATGACGCTGGACAATTTCATCTTCGTGTTCAGCAATGACAAGAGCTTCAACGCCATCAAAAACAGCATCTTCCTGGCGTTCAGCACGGCGCTGATCTGCGTGGTGCTGGGCACCATCGTGGCATATCTGATGGTCCGCCGCCCGTCCGTGCTGATCCGGGTGGTGGAGAGCATCATCTCGGTCCCCTATTCCATCCCGGGCATCATCCTGGGCCTGGCGCTGATCCTGACCTGGGCCAGTCCGCTGCCCATCATCCATGTGACCATTTACGCCACCGTGTTCATGCTGCTGGTGTCCTATGTGGTGCGCTTCACATCCCTTCAGATCCGCAACAGCACCACCGGCGTACTGCAGACGGACATCTCCATGGAGGAGGCGGCGGAGATTTGCGGGGCCACCGCGTTCAAAAAGTGGACCTCGGTGATCATCCCGCTGATCTTCCCGGCCACGGTCTCCGGCATGGGCCTGGTGTTCCTGAACGCGCTGACGGAGCTGACCACCTCTTCGCTGCTGTGGTCCGCCGGATCGGAGACCCTGGGCGTCGTCATCTACAACTACACTTCCGCGGGCTATACCACGTCCGCCTGCGCGCTGTCCACGGTGGTCTGCATCACCATCCTGCTTCTGGTGCTTCTGTATAAGGGTGTTTCTGCGCTGCTTCGCCGCAGAATAGGGGAGGAATGAATCATGAGTACTGAAATTCGCAATATCGTTATGGACTTCAACGGCTTCAAAGCCCTGAACGACATCAGCCTGAAGA
This sequence comes from uncultured Oscillospiraceae bacterium, assembly GCA_944382995.1. Taxonomy (GTDB): domain Bacteria; phylum Bacillota; class Clostridia; order Oscillospirales; family Oscillospiraceae; genus Oscillibacter. Next base: position 41,220 of record CALWOF010000005.1, read on the forward strand.
TCCAGGACGGGGAGTTCATCGCGATCCTGGGGCCCTCCGGCTGCGGCAAGACGACCCTGCTCCGCCTGCTGGCCGGATTCAACCACCCCACTGCCGGCGAGATCAAGATCGGCGATCAGGTGGTGGCCAACAAGGATTACGTGTTGCCCCCCAACGAGCGGTTCATCAGCATGGTGTTCCAGTCCTACGCCCTGTGGCCCCATATGAGCGTCCGGAAAAACGTGGAGTTCCCCATCAAAAACAGCAAATTCGTCTCCCAGGAGATCCGGGCCAACTGTGACCAGCGGGTGCAGGAGCTCATCGGGATGGTGGGCCTCACCGGCATGGAAAAACGGCTGCCGGCCCAGTTGTCCGGCGGCCAGCGCCAGCGGGTGGCTCTGGCCCGGGCCCTGGCAGTCAATCCGGATCTTCTGCTGATGGATGAACCCCTTTCCAACCTGGACACAGAGCTCCGGGTGGAGATGCGCCAGGAGATCAAGGCCCTGCACCAAAAGACCCGGGTGACCGTGGTCTATGTGACCCACGACCAGTCGGAGGCACTGGCCCTGGCGGATCGGATCGTGGTGATGAACCACGGCCAGATCGAGCAGGTGGGCACGCCGCAGGAGATCTACGGCCACCCGGAGACGCCTTTCGTGGCAAAATTCGTCGGACGCTCCAACCTGATCGCCGGCACCTGGGAGGGAGATGTCTTCACCCCCGCGGGCTCCGCCGCAAAATGGGACGGCAGCCAGGTGGCCCCGGTCTTCCGGCAGAGCGGACACTACCCGGTCAAGCCGGAGCATCTGAAAGTCGTCCGCAGCGGGGCCGACGGCGTGCGGGCCAAGATCTATGAGATCGAGTACCAGGGCGTGGAGGTCCGCATGATGCTCCATGGGTGTGCCGACCAGGAGGTCCTGGAGGTCCGCTACCGCGGCACCGAGACCTATCAGGTGGGGGATGAGGTGGTGCTGACCCTATGAGTGAGCTGCACATCCTGGATGTGGGCCGGGCCGACTGCGGAGTGCTGCTGCTGGATACGCCGGAGGGCCCCCGGACCGTGGTGGTGGACGGCGGCGGCAAATACCACGAAGGCCGGCGGCCGCTGCTGGAGTTTCTGGACCGGCGCGGGATCACCGCCGTCGACCTGCTCATTCTGACGCATCTGCACCAGGATCATTTCGGCGGGTTCGTCCATCTGGCGGACCGGGTGGAGGTCCGCCGGGCCATCGCGCCCTGCGGAGATCTCCGGTTTGCCGACCGGGTCTATCCGGTGTTCGGGGACCCGGAGTACTACCGGGAGTACCATACATTCTTCCAGTATCTGGACCGCAGCGGAACGGAGCTGCTCTCCTCTGCCGACTGCGCCGGAAGAGCCTTCTCCTTCGGAGACTACACGCTGGAGTGCCTCTATCCGCTGCCGGGCAGCGTCCTGCGCTCCGTGACCTATGCCCGGGCGCTGTGCGATCCCGGACTGACCGAGGAGCGCATGGAGCTGCTCCTGGAGGCCCACAAGCAGTGCTGCAATGAGGACAGCAGCATCTGGCTGCTGCGGAAGGGAGACCGGGATCTGGCGCTCTTTTCCGGAGACAGCACCGATGAGACGATGCGGGCGGCGCTGTGCGGCCGGCAGGTGCGGCCGCGCCTCCACAAACTGTCACATCATGGAATTTGCACACGTTATTTCTCTGAATATGTAGAAAAAATGCTCCGACCGGAAATTTTAGTGGTCAGCGTCGACAAAATCCATTATACTGAGGAGGTGGAAAAAAGCGTCGACGCGCTGTGTGCCGCCGGAGGCTCCCGGGTCCACTACACGTTCCAGGGAGATCTGAAGCTCACCCTCTGAGCGGCACAGAAGGGAGCTGCTATGGACAGGCTGACGATCAAAGACATTGCGCGGATGGCGGGGGTGTCCCACACCACCGTGTCCCGCGCGCTGAACGGGGCGCGGAACATCCGGCCGGAGACCTATGCGCGGATCATGGAGATCTGCCGCGACACCGGCTACACGCTCAACGCCGCCGCCCGGCAGCTCAAGCGCAGCGACTCCGGGGCCATCGGGATCATCGTGCCGGACATCTCCAATGCCTTTTTCTGCGAGCTGACCCGCCACCTGGAGTGGCTGGCCCGGCAGAAGGGACGGAACGTCTTTATCTCCAGCTCCTTCTACGACTACGCCATCGAGGATAAGAACATCCGGGCCCTCATGGAAAACCGGGTGTCCGGCATCATCCTCTCCGGCGTGGGCGACCAGACCTATCTCCGCCTGCGGGACTATCTGGGAAAAGTCCCGATCGTGTTCCTGGGTGACAACATCCCCGCCGGGATGGTCTCCCAGATCGCGGTGGACAACTACGCCGGGACCCTGATGGCGGTGGAGTACCTGCTCTCCCTGGGCCATCGGGACCTGGTGTTCCTGGGCGGGCGGGACTCCTCTGTGACCCACCGCCGCCGTCACCAGGGCTTTTTGGACGCGGCCTCCGCGGCCGCCGGGGTGCGGCACGAGATATTCACCATGCTCTCCGGCAGCCGGATCGAGGACGGATACCGCACGGGGCTCGCCTATTTCAGCCGCTGCGCGGAGGAGGGAAGGCCCGTCGCCACCGGGCTCCTGTGCATCAGCGACCACTTCGCCCTGGGCGTCATGCAGGCCGCGGAGGAGAGCGGCGTGGACATCCCGGGACATGCCTCCCTGGTGGGCTTTGACGATGTGTCGTTCGCGGCGCTGCCGAGGATCCAGCTCACCACCGTGGCACAGCCGAAGGAGGAGATGTGCAGCTCCGCAGTGGAGACCCTGGAGGGGCTGATCGCCGCCGGCGGGAAAGCGGAGCTCCAGCGAAAGACCATCCAGCCGGTGCTGGTCAGAAGAAACACCTGCGGCCCGCCGCGGCAGCAGTGGCACAGATCATGACAGAAGGGAGCGCATCATACGCCATGAAACAGTACGACACGTTCATTATCGGCCATCTGTGCATCGATGAGATCCTGGATTCCGCCGGGGAGGGGACGTTCTCCATCGGCGGTGCGGTGGTCTACTCCTCCTATTCCGCCCTGGCCGGCGGGAACCGGGTGGGGATCCTGATCAAATCGGCGCAGCGGGAGAAGATGATCCCCTACGTCCTTCCGGTGCGCACGGAGGACATCTACTGGCGGGAGTCTGCCACAGGGACGACCTCCATCCGCAACCAGTTCCTCGATGACAAGCATGAGCGCCGGATCACCACTGCACTGGCACAGGGTAGCACCATCACCGCGGCAGAGCTGCCGGGAGAGGATGAGGTCTCCTCCAAGGTCTATCAGCTGGCGGGGCTGATGAAGGGCGACTACGAGGATGACATCATCAAGGTGCTGGCCGGGCGGGGCAAGGTGGCTCTGGATATGCAGGGCTATCTCCGGGTCCCGGACCCTGTCACCAAGGAGATGGTATATCACGACTGGGACAGGAAGCGGGAGTATTTCCCGTACATCACTTATTTGAAAACGGACGCCGCGGAGGCGGAGATCCTCACCGGGACCGCCGACCGGCGGGAGGCCGCCCGTCTAATGGTGGAGTGGGGCGTGAAAGAGGCTCTGATCACCCACAACACCGAGGTCCTGGTCTACGACGGAAAAGAGTACTACACCTGCCCCCTCAGACCGCTGGGCCTGGACGGCCGCACCGGCCGCGGGGACACGACCTTCTCCGCCTATATCACGGAGCGGGAGCGGGCGGATATCCCCCAGGCCCTGGGCTATGCGTCCCAGCTGGTGTCTCTGAAAATGCAGACGCCGGGCCCCTTCAAGGGCACCCGGGCAGACGTGGCCGACTTCGCAGCCGCCTACTACCGGTGAGGCCGGGGCTCCGATCCGGAGACCGCGGAGAGCAGCCCGGGGGACGGGAGCCGGGCGTGCCCTGAGAGGACCCGACAGGTCCCTTCTGTGAAAAACAAGAAAAAGGCCGGCGCCGGAGTCGTGAGACCCCGGCGCCGGTCCTTCTGCGCTCCATTGCGGACGGCCTTTCATATCGGGAGCTCCGAACGGCCTGGGGCGTTCCAAAATGCACCGCCGCCGCGCCCGGGCCGGGGCCCGGACACAGCTGCCGGGCGGCGGAACAGGCCGCGGCTTCCTTCCCGGGGCCACGGCGCGGCGGCGGGCCGCCAGCTTGCCCCGCCGGAGAAAATCTGCTAAGATAGAGGACAGGACTTTCGTCTCCCATGGAGACGTCAGGAGGCACACCCATGGAACAGATCTTTCTCTTAGAGGACGACGATGCCCTGGGCCGGGGCATCGCCATGGCCCTGTCCGGGCCGGACCGCGCCGTGACCCAGGCGGACACCGTCGCCCGGGCCAGGGAGACGCTGGCCGGGGCGGGGTTCGACCTGCTGATTTTAGACGTCAATCTGCCTGACGGCAGTGGGCTGGAGCTGCTGCGCGCCCTGCGCCAATCGGGGGACCGGACACCGGCCATCCTCCTCACCGCCAACGACCTGGAGCTGGACGAGGTGGCTGGCCTGGAGGCCGGGGCGGACGACTACATCACCAAGCCCTTCTCCCTGGCGGTGCTCCGGGCGAGAGTGAACGCCCAGCTGCGGCGCTCCGCCCCGGCCCAGCCGCAGCGGCTGGAGCTGGACGGCTTCACCTTCGACTTCACCCGGCTAGAATTTGCCAAAGACGGCGCACCCATCGACCTGTCCAAGACCGAGCAGCGGCTGCTGCGCCTGCTGGTGGAAAACCGAGGCCGCACCCTGCCCAGAGAATTGCTTTTAGAGCGGGTGTGGGACGGGGGCGCGTTTGTGGACGAGAACGCCCTGTCCGTGGCGGTGGGGCGGCTGCGGGCCAAGCTGGGCGGCGCTCCCATCAAGACCGTCTACGGGGTGGGCTACACCTGGGAGGTGGGGAAATGATCGCCCTGTCCTGGGTCCTGCTGGCCCTGGCCGCCGCTGGGCTGGCCTTCGGCCTGTGGCAGTGGGCATCCCGGCGGCGCACCCTCCGGCGGCTGAACGCCATGCTGGACCGGGCCATCGCCGGGGGATTCGCCGAGGACCGGTTCGACGAGACGGAGCTGTCCGCCCTGGAGGGGAAGCTGGCCCGGTTCCTCCGGGGCTCCGCCGCCGCGAAAAAGGCGGTGGAGGGGGAGCAGGCGGCGGTGAAGGCCCTGATCACCGACATCTCCCACCAGACCCGCACCCCCGTGGCCAATCTCCTGCTGTACGCCTCCCTGCTGAGCGAGGGCGACCTGTCCCCGGAGCAGCGGGAGCAGGTCCAGGCCCTCACCGCCCAGGGGGAGAAGCTGTCCTTCCTCATTCAGGCCCTGGTGAAGGCCTCCCGGCTGGAGGCGGGCATCGTGGCCCCGGTCCCGGCCCTCAACCCCGTGGGGCCGCTACTGGAGGGGGCGGCGGAGCAGCTGGCCCAGGCGGCCCAGGCAAAGGGGATCGCCCTGACCGTAGAGCTTCTCGACGGCCAGGCCGCCTTCGACCCCCGCTGGACGGGGGAGGCCCTGTGCAACGTGGTGGACAACGCGGTGAAGTACACCCCGGCGGGCGG
>CALWOF010000006.1 GCA_944382995.1 uncultured Oscillospiraceae bacterium
GGCATCGTCACCGCCGATGACAGGCAGGCGCATGCAGCCCATGCCCAAAGCGGACAGCTTCAGATCCTGAAAGTCCCTGTAGATCATTGCAATCACTCCTCTTTCCGAAATTCCGGCTGCGGAGCCCCGCAGCCCTATAAGGCACTTCTGCCATCCGCACCTGGATGGAAAGAGCCTCCGTCCGCCCTGAGGCGGCCCCTCTTACCAAGAGAATACCACCTGGAGTGCGCTCCAAGTCAAGAGGTGAGCGGCAAAAATCCGAACAAGGACCGGTGCAGATCACATGGGCCGGAGACAGCCGGCGGCGATCCCCAGCAGGGCGGACAGCAGGATGATGGCGATGGGATGCAGCTTCCTGTGGGTCAGGAACGCCATCAGGACAAAGATGGCCAGGGAGCAGGCCAGGGGATAGCCGGCCAGCGCCTGTACGCCGTCAGGAGCGAACACCGTCTGTCCCACAGAGACCGCGGCGGCACCGATCATGCCGATCACCGCCGGCCGCAGGCCGCTCATGGCTCCGCTGACTGCGGCACTGGCCCGGAAGGCGGCGTAAAACCGGGCCACCAGCAGGATGATGAGGAAGGAGGGCAGCACCACGCCCAGCGTGGCGCAGAGGGCGCCGGGCAGGCCGGCCAGCTCCGCTCCCACATAGGTGGAGACGTTCACCGCAAAGGGGCCCGGCGTGCTCTCGCTGACGGCGATGAAGTTCACCAGTTCCTCCGCGGTCATCCAGCCGTGTGCCTGAACGTCCGCCTGGATCAGGGGCAGCATGGCATAGCCCCCGCCGATGGTAAAGAGTCCGATTTTGAAAAAGGTGACAAAAAGCTCCAGGCAGATCATTCCGCAGCCCTCCTTTTGGCCATGTGGGAGGCGGCCAGACCTATGGCAGCGCTGGCCAGGATCACCAGCACGGCATCCACGCCGCAGAAGGCCGTCAGCACAAAGGCACCAGCCATGATCGCGTAGGCCACAGCTCCCTTGGGACTCTGCCGGTACATGGACAGCAGCGCCTTCAGCAGCAGGGCCAGGACACCGGCCCGGATGCCGTTGAAGGCATACTGCACCACCAGCAGCTGGGAGAACTGGCGCAGCACGAAGGAGATGACGTAGATCACTAGGAAGGAGGGCAGCACCACGCCCAGCGTGGCGCAGAAGGCTCCGAAAGTGCCGCACACCTGATATCCCACAAAGGTGGCGGAATTGATGGCAATGGGTCCCGGAGTGGATTCCGCGATGGCCACGATGTCCAGGATGTCTCCGTCTTTCAGCCAGCGGCGGCGTTCTGCCACCTCCCGCTGGATCAGGGGGATCATGGCATACCCTCCGCCAAAGGTGAAGGCGCCGATCTTGAAAAAGGTCCAGAACAGCAGGCGGGCTTTGCTGAGGTCTGTACGCATGGGAAACGCTCCTCTCGTTCTCTTGAAGATCGCTCCCAGCATACGCTTTTTCGTGACATTCATCAATCCATATGATAAAATAATATTCATAATAAAAATGATATGAATGGGGCGGACGACATGACGCTGCGGCATCTGGAGATCTTCTGCGCCGTCTGTGCCCAGGGCAGCTTCACCCGGGCGGCGGAAAAGCTGAATATGGCCCAGCCGGCGGTAAGCCTGGCTATCCGGGAGCTGGAGGTCTTTTACAATGTGCGGCTGTTTGAGCGGATGAACCGCCGGATCTACCTCACGGAGGCAGGGCGAACTCTGCGGCAGTACGCGGATACAGTCCTCTCCCAGATGCGGGAGTCGGTGGAGGTCCTGCGGGAGAGCGGTGCACGGGGCACCTGTGCCTTCGGCGTCCATGTGACACTGGGAGAGACCCGGCTGGCGGAGATCCTGGTCCATCTGGCGGCAGAGCTGCCGGAGATGGAAATCCGGGCCTGTGTCCAGAACTCCCGGGAGACGGAGCGGATGATCCTGCAGAATGAGCTGGATTTTGCCGTGGTGGACAATGTCACGCTCTCGCCCCACTATCTGGCGGAGCCGCTGTGCGGAGAGACCCTGGCGGCGGTGTGCGCCCCCGTCTATCTGCCGGGGAAGGACACCCTGACCCTGGCAGAGCTGGCGGGGGAGCGACTGCTGCTGCGGGAGCAGGGCAGCGGCACCCGCAGCAGCGTGGAAGCGGGATTCCAGCAGGCGGGCGTTCCGATCCGGCCCGCAGTGGAGAGCATCAGCACCGCTGCGCTGCTGTCCTGCGCCCGGGCGGGGCTGGGAATCACGCTGCTGCCCCGCTCTCTGGTGGAGCGGGACGTCGCACGGGGCAGCCTCCGGGAACTGACGGTGGTGGGCGGCAGCTTCTGCCGGAACTACTTTCTGGTACGCCACCGGGGCAAGTATCTCACAGACGGCATGAGGCGGGTGATCCAGGTGCTGCGGGAGCATCTGGGGGATACGCGGACATAAAGACGGCCCGCCGCAAGTGCGGCGGGCCGTCTGGCGCGGCTGAGGCGGCGTCAGATCCCAAACTCCGGGGCATACTGCACCATGCCCCGGACCGGGGGCGCATCTTCCGTCAGTTTGACGGCCATGAAATTCTCTGCCGGCACGGGGAACGGCGCCTGGATGCCAAGCTGCTCCGCAGGGACGTAGCCGAAGCGGGGATAGTAGGTCTCGCTGCCCAGGACGACGCTGTAAGAATAGCCAAGGTCCCGGGCGATCTGGTGGCCTCGCCGGACCAGCGCGGAGCCCACGCCCTGCCCCTGAAACGCCGGCAGGACGGAGAGAGGCGCCAGCGCCAGCTGGGTGCTGGTACCGATCCGGATCTTCGTGAACAGGATGTGACCCACGATGCGGCCGTCCGTCTCCGCCACCAGGGACAGCTCCGGGACGAAGCTGGTGCTCTGCCGCAGGGCGGCGGCCAGATCCTGCTCGTTGCCGTCGCAGTGCTCCGCCGAGGCGAAGGCGTCTTTGATCAGCGTGTAGACCACGGGATAGTCGGCGGGGGTCTCTTGTCGAATGTGCATGGAAAACCCTCTTTTCGGTGATTTGAGCGTCCGCCGGAGGACTGGCGGGACGGGATCAGTTTAAAGGAGAACGCCGGCAAAGTCAAGGGGAGGGCCGGCGGAAGAGAGAAGCAGGTCCCGGCGCACCACAGGGTGCGCCGGGACCGGAAGCTCACGCCAGCCTGGCCGCCAGCCGCCTGGCGATCTCGTCCAGGAATTCCTCGCTGTCCGCGCCGCGGGCGGTGAAGCCGGGCTCTACCAGGCCCAGCAGATCCTTCGTCATGACGCCGTCCGTCAGGGTCTGGAGGGAGGCGTCCTCCAGGGCCTGACCGAACCGCACCAGCTCCGGCAGGTCATCCAGCTCGCCCCGGCGCTTCAGTCCGCCGGACCAGGCGAAGATGGTGGCGATGGGGTTGGTGGAGGTCTTTTCGCCCTTCAGGTAGCGGTAGTAGTGCCGGGTGACGGTGCCGTGGCTGGCCTCGAACTCCATGGTGCCGTCGGGGGACACCAGCACGGAGGTCATCATGGCGAGACTGCCGAAGGCGGTGGCCACCATGTCGCTCATGACATCGCCGTCGTAGTTCTTCAGCGCCCAGATGAAGCCGCCCTTGGAGCGGATGACCCGGGCCACCGCGTCGTCGATGAGGGTGTAGAAGTAGGTGAGGCCCAGCTTCTCAAACTCCGCCTTGTAGGTGTTCTCGTACTCCTCCTCGAAGATCCGCTTGAACTCCCCGTCATAGACCTTGGAGATGGTGTCCTTGGTGGAGAACCACAGGTCCTGCTTCTGGGTGATGGCGTACTGGAAGCAGCTGCGGGCAAAGGCCCGGATGCTCTTCTCCGTGTTGTGCTGACCCTGCCACACGGCGGGGCCGTCCACGGTCTGGACCGTCAGGGTCTTTTCGGCGCCGCTGGCCCCTTTGAAGGTGAGGGTGGCGGTGCCGGGCTCCTCCGTCACCATGTCCACGGCCTTGTACATGTCGCCGTAGGCGTGGCGGGCGATGGTGATGGGGGCCTCCCAGTTCTTTACAACCGGGTGGATCATGGGCAGCACGATGGGCGCCCGGAAGGCAGTGCCGTCCAGGTAGGCCCGGATGGTGCCGTTGGGAGACTTCCACATCTCGGTGAGCTGGGGATACTCCTCCATTCGCTGCTTGTTGGGGGTGATGGTGGCGCACTTCACCGCCACGCCGTATTTCTGCGTGGCCCTGGCGGCGTCGATGGTCACCTGGTCTCGTGTCTCGTTCCGGTGGAGCAGCCCCAGGTCGTAGTACTCCGTCTTCAGGTCCACGAAGGGGCAGATCAGCTTCTCCTTGATCCAGGCCCACAGGACCCGGGTCATCTCGTCGCCGTCCATCTCCACGAGGGGGGTGGTCATTTTAATTTTGTCCATTTCTTTCACACCTCTATGTCTAGAGTGGAGAGTGAAGAGTGGAGAGTAGAGATTTGGGGTCCGGCACAGCCGGACGATCAAAACCCGTTCCGCCTCCGGAGGAACACCATATCTTCACTCTTCACTCTTTTTATTTTGTCCGCTTGGCGTAATAGTTCATGAGACAGCCGTCCAGGATGATCTCTTTTTCATCGTCTGTCAGGCCCCTGACGTGGAGCATCAGGTCCTCCACGGTGCCGTCGGCCCGGATGACCTTGGCGGGGATGTCCTCCGCGCCAGCCTCAATGGCCCTCCGGATGCCGGGGACGAACACGCAGTCGCCGGCCTCATAGGGGAACGCCGTGTCAGCGTCCAGGGTGAAGGGCAGGATGCCCCAGTTGATGCAGTTGGAGCGGTAGCGTTTCGTGGCGAACTCGTAGCAGATGTTGGCGAAGCCCCCCAGCACCTTCTGGCAGGAGGCGGCCTGCTCCCGGGCGGAGCCGTCGCCTGGCTTGTTGGCGAACACGCAGGAGCCGAACTGGGTGGTTTTTACCAGAGCTGCGCCGTCGCCCACCTTGTCCAGGAGGGAAGTCAGCTTTTCCGGGGCGTTCCCCGCCAGCCGCTCCGCCTCGGTTGCCGCCACGGCCTTGGCCCGGCCCACGTAGGCGGGCTCCCGCCGGGAGAGGGTGAACTCCGCCAGCCGCAGGGGGTTGGAACGGTAGGAGGAGGTCTCGCCGGAGGGGATCAGCTCGTCGGTGGTGGTGACGGGGTCCCGGAGCACCGCCGCCAGCTCCACCAGCAGGTTCTCCGCCAGGGGCGCCATCTGCGGCCAGTCGGTGATGTTGGGGCCCATCACCAGCTCCACGCTGGGATCGGCCTTGCCGAAGCCGTAGTACAGCCGCCGGTCATAGACCCCCTTGTCGAAGTGATAGTCGCGGTGGACGGGGATGTAGTCGATGTCCGTGGCGGCGGTGATCCTGCCGCCGTTGGCCGCTGTGGCGGCGATGGACCGGGCGTCCATCAGGCAGACGCCGGCGAATTGCCCCTCGGCGGGCTTGGAGCCCTCCCGGTTGGGGAAGTTCCGGGTGGTGTGCCGCAGGGACAGCCCATTGTTGGCGGGCACGTCTCCGGCGCCGAAGCAGGGGCCGCAGAAGCTGGGCTTGATGACGGCGCCGGTGGCCAGCAGGTCGGCGGTGGCGCCGATGCGGGTCAGCTCCAGGCTGACAGGCACGCTGGTGGGGTACACGTCCAGGGTGAAGGCACCGTTGCCGGTGGAGCCGCCCCGGAGGATGTCCGCCGCCTCGGTGATGTTGTCAAAGAGGCCGCCGGCGCACCCGGCGATGACGCCCTGGTCCGCCCACACGCCGCCGTCGTGGATCTTGTCCGTCAGCTTCACATGGGCCTTGGGATACCGCTTCTGGGCGTCCGCCTCCACGCCGGCGAGGATCTCCTCCGCGTTGTCCAGGAACTCGCGGATGGTCCAGGCGTTGGAGGGGTGGAAGGGCAGGGCGATCATGGGCTCGACTTTGGAGAGGTCGATCTCGATGTACTTGTCGTACCAGGCCCCGTCCGCCGGGTGCAGCTCCTTGTAATCCTCGGGGCGCTGGTGGGCCTGGTAGAAGCCCTCGGTGACGCCGTCCGTCTCCCAGATAGAGGAGAGGCAGGTGGTCTCGGTGGTCATCACGTCGATGCCGTTGCGGAAGTCGATGGGGAGATCCGCGATGCCGGGGCCGCAGAACTCCAGAACGCAGTTGTTGACGAAGCCGCTTGCAAACGTGGCCTTCACCAGGGCGATGGCCACGTCGTGGGGCCCCACGCCCCGCTGGGGCGCGCCGGTCAAGTACACCAGCACCACCTTGGGGTAGTTGATGTCCCAGGTGTTTTTCAGCAGCTGCTTGGCAAGCTCCGGGCCGCCCTCCCCCACGGCCATGGTGCCCAGGGCCCCGTACCGGGTGTGGGAGTCAGAGCCCAGGATCATGGCACCACATTTGGCCATCTGTTCTCTTGCATAGGAGTGGATGACGGACTGGTTGGCGGGCACGTAGATGCCGCCGTACTTTTTCGCGGCGGAGAGACCGAAGACGTGGTCATCCTCATTGATGGTGCCGCCCACGGCGCACAGGCTGTTGTGGCAGTTGGTCAGGGCATAGGGGATGGGGAACTCCTTCATGCCGGAGGCCCGGGCCTGCTGGATGATGCCCACGTAGGTGATGTCATGGGACACCATGGCGTCAAAGCGGATTTGGAGCTGTTCCGGGTCGCCGGAGGTGTTGTGGGCCTGGAGGATGGACCAGGCCATGGTCCGCTTCCGGCCCTCCTCCGGGGAGACCGGGCCGGCGGCACAGGGGACGCCGCCCGTCAGGAACACGCCGTTGTCGTGCAGTGTGATCATATCCGAAGACCTCCTGTATGTCACGGGATGCCGTGTTTGATTCCCTTACTATACCACAGCCCGGCCCGGTTGAAAAGTGCTTTTTGCAGGAAAGGACGCCTCGACTTGCAGATTCGGAGGAGTTGACAAGAAAGCTGCCGGAAACAGAGGCCGCCGGAGACAGTTTGCGGAAACTCAACGGAGCGTTGCTTGCGTTTGGAGAAAATATCAGGTATCCTGTGAGAGAGGTGAGGAATGATGCAGGACCTGAAGACCGGAAGCCTGCTCCGGCAGCTGCGCCGGGAGAGGGGCTGGACCCAGCGCCAGGTGGCGGAGCAGCTGGGCGTCAGCGCCCAGGCGGTGAGCAAGTGGGAGCGGGAGCTGGGCTGCCCGGACGTGGGGCTGCTCTCCCGCCTCTCAGAGATCTTTGGCGTGGGGGCAGACGCGCTGCTGGAGGGCAGCCTGGCCCCCTCCGCGCCGGACGGAGGAAACATGAGACGACTGCGATTTTACGTGTGCCCGGACTGCGGCAACATCCTGACATCCGCCTCCGGCGGGCAGCTCTCCTGCTGCGGCAGGAGACTGGAGCCGCTGGAGGCTGTCCCCGCGGATGCGGGGCACGCCGCGACCGTTCAGGAGGTGGAGACGGACTGGTACGTCACCTTCCGCCATCCCATGGAGAAGGGGCACTTCATCCGCTTCGCCGCCTGTGTGGCGCCGGACCGTCTGCTGCTGGTGCGGCTGTACCCGGAGCAGGGCAGCGAGTTCCGGATCCCCCAGCTGCGGGGCGGGGCAAAGCTGTATCTCTGCTGCTCCCGCCACGGGCTGTTCCGGGCAGAGCTGCCCTGAGGCACAGAAAAGAGGACCGTCAGAGACGGTCCTCTTTTTTGATCCGATGTTCTCAACGGGAGGCCTTGGCAGCGCCGCGCCGGGCCATGAACCAGACGAACAGCACCACCACGGCGCACACCAGGATGCGCCAGAACCAGGTGGCAAGGCCCACCAGCAGGATCACCAGGATCAGCAGGGGCAGCACGAACTGGAAGTAGCGCTTGAGCATGGGGGACATCCCCAGGCCCGTGCCCTTGTTGGCCTCCGCCAGGTAGCGGTCAAAGCCCCAGCCCCAGCGGCTGACGCAGAACAGCAGATAGATCATGGAGCCGATGGGCAGCAGCAGGTTGCTGACCAGGAAGTCCTCGATGTCCAGAATCTGGCCAATGGCGCCGCTGGGCAGGGGAGCCTCAAAGTACCAGAGGTTGTAGCCCAGCACACAGGGCATGCTGGCCAGCAGGATGAACACGCCGCAGGCCACGGTGGCCTTCTTCCGGGACCAGCCGAAGCTGTCCATGCAGCAGGCCATGATGTTCTCGAACACCGCCAGCACCGTGGTGAAGCTGGCAAAGGTCAGAAACAGGAAGAACAGCGCGCCCCACAGCCGGCCGCCGGTCATGCTGACGAATACCCGGGGCAGGGTCAGGAAAATCAGGGAGGGGCCGCTGTCCGCCTCGATGCCGAAGCTGAAGCAGGCGGGGAAGATGATCATGCCGGACATGAAGGCCACGAAGGTGTCCAGGCAGCAGATCCGCACCGCCTCGCCGGGGAGGCGGTTGGCGTCGGACATGTAGCTGCCGAAGATCTCCATGGCGGCGATCCCTAAGCTCAGGGTGAAGAAGGACTGGTTCATGGCGGCCACGATCACGTTGCCGATGCCGACCTCCGCCGCCCGCTCAAAGTCCGGCAGCAGATAGAACTTCACGCCCTCGATGGCGCCCTCCAGGGTCAGGCTGTTGACGGCCAGGATCACGATCAGGGCCAGCAGGCAGATCATCATCCACTTGCTGATCCGCTCCAGGCCCTTCTGCAGACCGAAGCTGCACACGATGAAGCCCGCCACCACGATGAGGACCATCCACAGCGCCATCTCGGCGGGGTTGGCCAGCATATTGGTCCATACGGTGTCCACGTCGGCGGGCGCCATGCCGCTGAAGGTGCCGGCGGCGAATTTGAAGCAGTAGCCCAGCATCCAGCCGGAGACAGTGGTGTAGTACATCATCAGCAGGCAGCAGCCGATGACGCACAGCCACCCGTGGATGTGCCAGCGGCTGCCCTTGGGCTCCAGGGCCCGGTAGCCCTCCACGGCGCTCTTGCGGCTGGCCCGGCCCACCGCCAGCTCCATGGTCAGGATGGGCACGCCCATGATGATCAGGGAGAGGATGTAGAACAGCACGAACACGCCGCCGCCGTTGGCGCCGGTGACGTAGGGGAATTTCCACACGTTGCCGATGCCGATGGCGCAGCCGGCGCTCACCAGAATGAATCCCAACCGGGACCGGAAGTTTTCTCGACTCAAGTTTCTCGCTCCTTCTCTCGTTCTCGCCGCCGGTGCAGCGGCGCAAAGACGCCTCTTATCTTACCCCTCCCGGCGGGAGAAGTCAATCCCCTTTGCCGCGGGGAGCGGAAGGAGACAGCAAAGGGCCCGCGGCTTGAAGCCGCGGGCCCTGTTTTGCCCTGTGGAGTTTACTGGATGTCGATCTGCCGGGCCGTGGAGACCTCCGCTGTCTTCTTGGGCAGCTTCAGCTCCAGCACGCCGCCCTCGTAGGAGGCGGTGATGCCGTCGGTCCGGATACCGGACACGTCGAAGCTCCGGCTGTAGGAGCCGTAGGACCGCTCACAGCAGACGTACTTGCCCTTCTTGTCGTCATCCTCGTGCTCGGAGTGGCGCTGGGCCTGGATGGTCAGGGTGTCGCCGTCCAGCTGCAGCTGGATGTCCTCCTTCTTGAAGCCGGGCAGGTCGGCCTTCAGAGCGAAGTAATCGCCCTCGTCGGTGATGTCGGTCTTGAACTCCGCCAGGCCCCGGCCGCCGAAGAAGTCATTGTTGAAGAAGCGGCGCTCCATCTCCTCCATTTCGGAGAAGGGGTTCCAGGTGCCGATGGTGTTTCTGCGGTAAGGTCTCATTTCAAACATATTCGATTCCTCCTGTCAAATCTCGATGATCCGGTTTGGACCGGCGGCAGATGGATCATGGAGGATGTGCCGCCGGGGGGGGGGACAGGGGCCTCTCTCAAGAACCTCCTGTCCTTCTTTTCGAGTATTATGATAGGATGGAAAATCGGATATTGTGTGTTCTTTCTGTGAACGATCTGTGAATTTTAGCACTCTATCGCAGAGAGTGCTAAAATCTGCGCTTTTACACCAGATAGACCACTCCGCCCAGCATCACCAGCAGGCTCAATCCGGCGCAAAAGCCATCCAGAAGCTCGTTCCCCTCGCCGGAAACAGCCTTTTTGATGGCGGAGATCAGGCAAAACACAAAGGTGAAGGGCGCGAAGATGCAGAGAAACGCACAGATCTCAAAGAAGATCATCGGAGTATACCTCTCTTACACATAGCTCTGGGTGGTGACGTCGAACACGCCACGGGTGGTGATCCGCAGGGAGGGGATCACCGGCAGGGCCATGAAGCTCAGCGTCATGAAGGGATCGATCCCCGGGTTGACGCCCAGAGCATGGGCCTGCGCCTTTGCAAACTCCAGCTTCTCGTTCACGGCGGACAGCGGCTCGTCGCTCATGATGCCGGCGATGGGCAGGGGCACCTCCGCCACGGGCCTGCCGCCGTCCCAGACCACGATGCCGCCGTTCAGCTCCGCCACCCGGTTGGCCGCAGCGGCGCAGTCGGCCTCGCTGGTGCCCACCACGATGATGTTGTGGGAGTCGTGGGAGACAGAGGTGGCCACGGCACCGGACTTGAGGCCGTAGCCCTGGAGGAAGCCGATGCCGATGTGATGGGTGTTCTTGTGGCGCTCCACCACGGCGATCTTCAGCACGTCGTACTCCACGTCGATCCGGTCGGAGTAGCCGGCGTCCACGGTGGTGATCTCCCCGTTCACCATGCCGATGATGCCCCGGGGCCGGACCTCGGTAAAATCCTCCGCCGTCAGGTGCTGGACGTGGAAGGTGCTGTGGGCCCGCTCCGTGAGATAGGGCTCAATGGCCGGGGCGGGGAAGTCCCGGAGGACCCCATGGTCCACCATCAGCTCGCCTCGCTTGAAGACCTTTTCGATGTTGAAATCCTGGAAGCTGTCGATGAGGACGAAGTCCGCCAGATATCCCGGCGCGATGGCGCCCCGGTTGTTCAGCAGGAAGTACCGGGCGGCGTTGTGGCAGGCCACCTTCACGGCGGTGATGGGGTCCACCCCCAGGCCGATGGCCCGCTTGACGATGTAGTCGATGTGCCCTTTTTCCAGCAGGTCGTTGGGGTGCTTGTCGTCGGTGCAGAACATGCACCGCTCGGAGTATTTGTCGCACAGCAGGGGGGCCAGCGCGTCCAGATTCCGGGCGGCGGTGCCCTCCCGGATCATGATGAACTGGCCCCGCTCCAGCTTGGCGATGGCGTCGTTCAGGTCGTGGCACTCGTGGTCGGAGTAGACGCCGGCGGCGATGTAGGCGTTGAGATCGTTGCCCACCAGGTCCGGCGCGTGGCCGTCGATCTTCTTGTGGTGGGCCTGGGCGGCCACGATCTTCTCCACCGGCTGGTCGTCCCCGGCGATGATGCCCACGAAATTCATCATCTCCGCCAGACCCTGGACCCGGGGATGGTCGTAGAAGGAGTCCAGGCTCCGGTAGTCCAGGATGGCGCCGGACTCGTCCAGGGGCGTGGCCGGCACACAGGAGGGCAGCATGAACCGTACGTCCACCGGCAGCTCCTCCGTGGCCTGGAGCATGTACTCGATGCCGTCGGTGCCCATGACGTTGGCGATCTCATGGGGGTCCGTCACCACGGTGGTGGTGCCGTGGGGCAGCACGGCCTTCACGAATTCCTTGGGGGAGACCAGGGAGCTCTCCAGGTGGATGTGGGCGTCCAGAAAACCGGGGAGGACGATGCTGCCGGTGCAGTCCTCCTCCACAGTGCCGGAGTAGCGGCCCATGCCCACGATGAGCCCCTCCGCCACGGCGATGTCGGCGGTGCAGAGCTGGTTGGCGAACACATTGACGTAGGTGGCATTTTTCAGGACCAGGTCCGCCGGCTCCCGCCCGGCGGCCGCGTTGATGATGCGGCGCTTTTTCAGCAGCTTCCGGTTGATCTTGCCCGCGTAGCTCTCAGACATAAGATCCCTCCCTCTGTCAGGCATTCAGCGATCATACTTCCTTATAACAGATATAAAGTGAAATGATATCCTGTTATCCATACTATACGATAAATTCCCCGGTTTGTCCACAGGAAGCGGAGAAAATTTTGTGAAAAACGGTAGCACCTGCAACAAGAGACTCCCCTGTTTTTGGGTATAATGAAGATAAACCAATGACAAAAGACCGGGGCGGCAGTGTCCGCCGGAAAGGAAGGTACTATGGACAACAAGGCATATCAGAGGATGGACTACGCCCTCTGCCTGCTCTCCGCGGCGGCGGGCGGCAAGCGGCACGGCTGTATCGTCAACTCCTTCCATCAGGTGACCTCCTCCTTCCCGCCCAAGTTCACGGTGGCGGTGAACAAGGACCACGAGACCTGCAGGGCCGTCCAGGCGTCGGGGAGCTTCTCCGTGACGCTGCTGGCGTCGGATGCCCCGGCGGAGATCATCGATACCTTCGGCTACAGGTCCGGCCGGGTGGCGGACAAGTTCGCCGGCCGGGAGGTGTTCACCGACGGCAGCGGCAGCCCCTATCTGAAGGACCACATGGTCTCCCGCATCGCCTGCAGGGTGGTGGACCGGCTGGAGATCGGCAGCTACATCCTCTTTGTGGGGCAGGCAACGGAGGCGGAGGTCCTGGGGGACGGGAAGGTGCTGACCCTCCAGGCCTATACGGACCGGGGCAAAGCCACCCCGCCCACCGCCACCGTGTACCGGACCGTGGAGATCAACGGCTACCGCTGCACCGTCTGCGGCTATGTGTACGAGGGGGAGTCCCTGCCGGCGGATTTCCGGTGCCCTCTGTGCGGCGCCCCGGCGGAGAAGTTCGTGAAGATCGAGAAATAGCGGGCCCAAAGCGGCAAGCCCCGCGCCGAGAGGCGCGGGGCTTGCTTTTGCAGGCGCGGGGTGGTACAGTTGAAAAAAAGGAGGCGGCGGATATGAAAAAACTCGTCTGCGGGCTGCTGGCGTCTATGCTGCTGTCCGGCACAGCGGCGGCGCTGGAGCCCATCAGCCAGCCCATCGCTACCAGCGGATACACCTACTATGCCATCCGGGCGGACGGCGCCCTGCTGGCCTGGGGCGACAGCTTCCACGGCGCGGTGGGCCCCGCGGACCAGGACCCGCTGCCCTGGGAGGAGGCCAATGTCCTGCTGGAGGATGCCCGGTATGTGGACGCGGGGTTCGTCATGGCAGCGGCCATTGACGAGGAGGGGACCCTCTGGGGCTGGGGCGGAACCCACAACGGCCGGGCATTCGGGGAGGAGGAGCCCTACCGGCTGCTGGAGGACGTGGTGTCTGTGTCGGTGATGGACTCGATGTGTGCTGCCCTGCGGGCCGACGGGACGGTGTGGACCTGGGGCGCCCGGTTTGGGGAGTCCCTGGAGGCCCACCAGGACGATCCCTTTTATCCGCCCACCCAAGTACTGGACCACACAGTCCAACTGCTTGGGGATTTGGCGGTGAAAGAGGACGAGACGTTGGTCCAGGTGCTGATGGATGGCGAAATTGCCGCTATCCGCCCCCTGATGGAGCATGTGGCGGATGTGCGCATTGAGTATGGAGATGACACTCTGCTGGTGCAGGCCCTGGACGGCAGCCTCTGGCGTGTTCCCTGTACAGCGGCGGAGGAGGAAGCGTCAGGGCTTCAGGTTTATGTTCTGGAACAGCCGGAGAAGCTTCTGGAGGAGGTGTCCCATTTTTCCCCGGGACTGGCGGTGACGGCGGACGGCACCCTCTGGGCCTGGGGCCACCAGCGTCCGGCCATGCTGCGGGATGGCCGGGTGGATCCGGAGGACCCCTACGGTTGGAAACACTATGATGATGTTGTGAAGATTATGGACGGGGTGGTCTCTGCCGTCGCTTGCTGCGACCGGACCCTGGCGGTGCTGGAGGACGGCTCCCTGTGGCAGCTCCCCAGCGCCGGATTTCTCCCGGAATGGGAGGAATCGCCGGATCGGAGCCCCGCCGTGCCGGAGAAGCTGCTGGACCAGGTCCGGATGCCGTCTCCGGCTCCGGCCTTTGCGGCGGACGCCCCGGCGCCCGCCGTGGTGGAATCGGCCTCCCTTGAAGCTTGGGAGGCCCAGCGGGAGGAGACGGAAGCGGAGCCGGAGGCACAGGTCCCACAGCCGGTCCCGGAGCCTCCGGCGGAGGCCGAACGCCCGGAACAAAGCTCCGCCGCCGGCCTTGTGACGGCCGCCCTCTCCGCTGCTGTCCTGGCCCTGCTGGGGTGGCTGCGGGGAAAGCGGCAGTGATGGAAACGAAAGAGACGAAAGCAGCGCCCGCGGAAAAATTCCGCGGGCGCTGTCTGCTGCCTATCCCTCCAGGGGGCGGATCTCCAGATAGTAGTGGGGCTCGGCCGGGTCCAGGATCACCTCTGTGACGCCGTTTGCCGGGTCAAAGCCCAGGTTCTGCCGGACGATCTCGATGTTCTCCGCATTTGTCAGGGCGGCGGTCTGGCTGGTGAAAACCAGATTGGAGCCCAGGGCCGTGGCCAGGTCGTAGCCCTGGAGGCCCACGTTCTCCGACCCGGAGCAGCCGAAGTCGTAGCTGGGGGCCTTCCACAGCGAGGCCGACACCGTGACGGAGCCGCCCGCCGGGACCGTCACCGGGAAGGACAGGTACAGCACCCGCTCCTGGACCAGCACGTCCCAGAGGAAGTCGTCCAGCCGGCCGTCGATATAGCGGTCCGCCGGCGTGTCTGCCAGCGCGCCGCTGGAGAGGACCGCCTCCGTCACCGCCCGCTGATAGAGGGAGAGGGACAGGTCCGCCAGCCCCGGCCACTGGGAGGTCTGACGCTGGTTTGCCAGCTCCGCCCGACACAGCTCGGAGAGCACCGCATCCAGGGTGGTCTCCTCCCGGGTGACGGTGCAGGAGACACCGTCGATGGGCTCGTCGCAGCCGCCGTCAGCGTAACCCTGGAGGGTGTAGTCCCCGATGTCCTCCCCCAGCACCACCAGCAGCTTCAGGTCTGATTCGGCCTGGACCCCGTCGGGGACGAAGTAGTCGTACCGCTGCCAGGCATTGTCGTCGTCCCGGCTGAAGCCGTTGAAGCCATAGGTGAGGATGGTGGTCTCCTCCGGGTCGATGGAGAGCGTGACCGCCTGAGTGGCGGCCCGGTACTCATCGTGGGGCGCGGCGAAGTCCGAGAACCGGTATACGGTCACCGGCGTGTCCAGGGACGGGCTGTCCCCCAGCGCCTGGGCGAGATACGCCCCGCTTTCCAAAAGATCGGCATAATCATCGAAGGAATCCGGCGGGGACAGGTTCCAGGTGGAGCCGTCGTCCACCCCCGCGTCCCGGAAGCCGCCGGCGTAGGGGCCGGCGTGCAGAGCGTACGGCGTCTCCGCCCCGTCCACGGTGACGGTAGTTCCGATGGTGCCCAGACCCGCCAGAGTCCCGGCGAAGGGATACAGAGCCGTGACGGTGATATCGCTGTCTGTGGGATTGGTGAGGACATAGTCATCCGTCACCTGAGCCCCCCACTGGCGGGGAGAGCCGTCCTCATAGGCCCCCATGGCGAAGTCCCAGGTGACGGTCCGCTCCGCCGTCAGGCCCGTGTCCGCCTCCGCTGTGGTCAGGGGGAACACCGGTCCAGCGTAAGACATGAACGCCGTGGCCGCTCCGCCCCCGCCGGTGATGCCGTCGCCGGTGACGCTCTCTTCAGCCTCTCCGCCGGCCGCCGCGCCGTCGGAGCCGGCGGCCATGCTTCCGCTGCCGCCGCCGGCGAGCAGCAGCCGCCCGCCGAGGCCCGCGCCCACGACCAGCACCAGACAGGCCGCGGCCGCCGCGATGGCCCGCCAGGGGGTCCGCCGCCGGGGCGCGGCGGGGACGGACACCGCCTCCTCGATGAGCTCCGGGTCCACCAGACCCAGGATCTGAAACAGCCGTTCACCCTTCATAGCGCGATCCCCTCCTGTTCCAAATAGTTCCGCAGGGCGTTCCGGGTGCGGAAAAGGGAGGACTTCACCTTTCCTGCCCCGCAGTTCAGGTCCGACGCGATCTCCACCACCGTCTGGCCGTACCAGTACCGCCGCAGGAAGATCACCCGGTTCTCCTTTGTCAGCCGCCGGAGAAAGGCGCTGATGAGGTCCGCGATCTCCCGGTCCTCCAGGGCCCGCTCCGTGCCGCGGGGGGCGGGGACGCAGTCCTCCAGTTCCCCCAGCAGCACCTCCAGCCCGGCGCCCCGCTTCTCCGCCCGGTCCCGCTTCCACCGGTCCAGGGACAGGTTCCGCACCACCCGGCCCAGCCAGGCCCGGAAGGCGCTGGGACGGGCCGGCGGGATGGCGTTCCAGGCGCTGAGGTATGTGTCGTTGACGCACTCCTCCGCGTCGGACCGGTCCCGGAGGATGTTCCCGGCGGTCCGGGAGAGGAAGGGCCCGTATTTGAGGCCCGTCTCGTCGATGGCCCGCTGGTCCCTGGCCCAGTACAGGTCCAAGATCCGTGCGTCCTCCATGGTCATCCTCCTCTCTGCCGCAGCAGCTCATTGGCGAAGCGGTTCAGCGCCTCGCAGGGCTCATAGGCGGTGCGGTACCCCGTGCCGTCGATGATGAGAAACGGATTGTAGCCCGTCACCTCCGTCTCTGTGCCGTCGGTGAATGTCACGGTGAACTGGACGGCCTGCCCAGCGTACTCCGTCCAGGACTGGTCCGGCCGGGTGATGCGCACCTCCCCCAGCAGCTCCGCCAGGGTGCCCATCTCCGTCTCGTCCAGCTCCAGCGTCACGTCGGGGGGCATCAGGGTGACGGAAGCCGCCGCGATGTCTGCCGCCTCCAGTCCCCGGAAGGGCTTCCTGCCATAGAACAGAAGCCCCGCCGCCAGCGCCGCCAGGAGCAGCGCGGCGGCGCCGATGGCCGGCAGGTATTTTCTCCGCCTCATGGCGATCCCCCTCTCCAAAGGTCCTCTCACCCTCTCAGACGACAAAGAGAGGCCATCGGTTGCGCGGGGACGGGAATTTTCTGAAAAATTTCCCCGGAGCGGAGGCTCCGGGGAAATCGGGGTCAGCGAGTCATTCCGCCAGCAGGCCCTGGCTCACCAGGAAGTCATGGGCCACCTCGTCCACGGTGCGGCCCTCCACGTCCACCTGATAGGTGAGCTCGGTCATCTGCTCGGTGGAGATCCTGCCGGTCAGCTGCTCCAGGATGGGCTCCACCTCCGGGTACTTCTCCAGCAGGTCGCCCCGGACGATGTACATGCCGAAGTAGTCGGGGAAGAAGCTCTTGTCGTCCTCCAGGACCTTCAGGCCCACCTTGATGTTCAGACCGTCGGTGGTGTAGACCACGGACACGTCGAAGCTGCCGTTCTCGATGGCAGAGTATTTGAGGCCCATATCCACGGGGCTGTAGTCCGCGAAATTCAGACCGTAGAACTCCACAAAGGGGTTGTACTTCATGCTGCCCTCCAGGGTGAAGAACTCCTGCTCCGCGCCGAAGGTCAGCTGGTCCGCAATGGGGATCAGATCACTGATGGTCTCAAGGCCGTACTCCTCCGCCAGCGCCTCCGGCACACCGATGGCATAGGTGTTCTCGAAGCCCGGCTTGCCCAGCACATGGATGTCGTAGTCGCTGAGGGCCTTTTCCTTCACATACTCGTAGATGGTCATGCCCTCCGGCACATCCGGGGTGTCCTGATGGAAGAAGGTGGTCAGCAGGGTGCCGTCGTAGGAGATCATCAGGTCGCAGGTATGGCCGTCGTCCTTCAGGGCGTTCCAGTTGTTCACCTGGGACATCTGGTCCTGGATGGTGACCGTCAGATCCGTCTGGTCCTCGATGAGCATCTTGGCCATGTGGTGCATCAGCTGGGTCTCGGAGTAGTCGCCGTCATAGAGCAGGATGTCGCCGGTGCCGCCCTGGCCGTAAGGCAGCAGGGCGATGAACGCCGCCAGGATCAGCGCCACGGGGACCCACATCTTCTTGGAGCCGCCCCGGCTCTTGCGCATCTGGCCCTCGAACCAGCTCATGATGAGGTCCAGAGCCACGGCGATGACCATGAGGACGCCGGTGGCTGCCAGGATCAGAGGCATATCCGAGATCCGGATAGCCTGGGTGATGACGCCGCCCAGGCCGCCGCCGCCCACAAAGGCCGCGAACACGGCGGTGCCGATGGCGTTCACCACCGCGATGCGGATGCCGGTGAACACCGTGGGGAAGGCCAGGGGAAACTCCACCATCAGCACCCGGTAGGGCTTGCTCATGCCCATGCCCCGGGCCGCCTCCTTCACGCCCGGGTCTACCTCCTGGAGCCCCAGGCAGGTGTTCCGGACGATGGGCAGCAGGGAGTAGAGGGTGATGCCGATGATCACCGTCAGCTTGCCGGGGTCCAGCACCACCATGATGATGCCCAGCAGTGCCAGGGAGGGGATGGTCTGCAGCAGGTCCACCACCCGCAATATCACGGGCCGGGCCCGTCTGGACACGTAGGCCCAGATGCCCAGGGGAAGTCCCACGGCGATGGACAGCAGACTTGCCGCCAAAACGATGAACAGGTGTTGGAAGATCAGATCCCAGCTCATCTGCCCGCCTCCTTTCGCAGGCCGCGGGGCGTGACCTTCTTCTGCAGCAGGTCAATGACCGCCCCGAAGACGATGGCCAGAATGGCCGCCGGGATGGCGCCCAGCAGGATCAGGGTGTTGTTGTTGGAGCTGGTGCCCCGGTAGACGAAGTTGCCAAGGCCCCCCAGGCCGATCATGGAGGCCAGCACCGCCCAGGAGACGGTATAGATGGTGGCCATCCGGAGGCCGGCGATGATGACGGGCATGGCCAAAGGCAGCTCCACCCGCACCAGAGTCTGGAAGGGGGACATGCCGCAGCCTCTCGCGGCCTCGATGTATTTGTCCTCCACCTCCAGGATGCCGGTGTAGGTATTTTTCAGCACCGGGAACATGGCGTACACGCTCAGGGCCACGATCACCGTGGGATAGATGTTGCCCCACCAGATGAAGAGCACACCGATGAACACCAGGCCGGGAATGGTCTGGAAGATGGAGAGGACGGGGATGATGATGCCGGAGAGCCACCGCGGGATCCGGGAGAGGAGGATGCCCCCCACCAGGCCCACGGCGAACCCGATGACCACGGAGACCAGCACATACACGGTGTGCAGGCCGATGGCCTGGAGCAGCTCTGCCCCGTAGTCCGCGAACAGGGTCCTGACGGTGTCAAACAGTCCGGTCATTTGGAATCACCCCACAGATTCTCCGCCACGCTGCGGGCCACGCTGGTCTTGGTGACGATGCCGGCGATGGTATCGTCGGCGTTGAGGACCACCACGTAGTTGGCGCCGGAATCCAGCAGGTAGTCAAAGCTCTCCTTGGCCTCGTCCCCCACCCGGACGGTCCGGGCGGTCTGGCGGATGAGCGGCTCGATGGTGGTGAGTTCCCGGCCCCAGTGGCGGATGTCGCCGATGGTGATGGTGCCTAAGTACCGGTTCTGCTCGTCCGTCACCAGCAGGGTATCCACGCTGCCGCGGGCCATGCGCTCCGCGCACTCCAGCACGCCCCGGTCCTTCCGGACGCTGAACACGTTGGTGCGCATGAAGCTCTCCACCTTGGAGGGGGCGTTGTCCGCCGTGTGCTTGCCCATGAAGGTCCGCACCAGATCGGTGGCGGGGTGCTCGAGCATCTCCTCCGGAGAGGCCATCTGCACCACCTCGCCGGCGGACATGAAGATGATGGTGTCCGCCAGCTTCAAAGCCTCACTCATGTCGTGACTGACGAAGACGATGGTCTTGTTCAGCTGCTGCTGGAGGTTCTTCACCTCGTCCTGCAGGGCCTCGCGGGTCAGGGGATCCAGAGCGGAGAAGGGCTCATCCATCAGCACGATGGGGGGGGAGGCCGCCAGGGCCCGCAGTACGCCGATGCGCTGCTGCTGGCCGCCGGAGAGCTCGGAGGGGTATTTATTGGCATACTGCTCCATGTGGACCAGCTGCAGCATCTCCTGGACGATCTCCTCGCACCGGGCCTTGTCGTACTTCAGCAGCTTGGGCACCACGCAGATGTTCTGGGCAACGGTCATGTTGGGAAACAGGCCGATCTGCTGGATGACATAGCCGATGTGGCGCCGGAGCTCCACCTTGTCCTGGCTGTGGATGTCCTTGCCGTCGATGAGGATGGTCCCGGTGTCCGGCTCCAGCAGGCGGTTGATCATCTTCATGGTGGTGGTCTTGCCGCAGCCGGAGGGGCCGATGAGCACCACGAACTGCCCGTCCGGGATGGTGAAGTTCAGGTCCTTGAGGACCGGGGTCTTGCCGTAGCTCTTGGACACATGTTCAAACTGGATCATATGACTGCCTTCACTCCTTTGTCGTTACTAGCCGGTGGGCGGCCTCTGCCGCGCCGGAGCTGCCCACCAGGATGATCACGTCGCCGCCGTACAGTTCGGCGTAGGGGCCGGGGGAGAGGATCACTGTCTGGCCCCGGCGGATGGCCACGATGGTGCCGCCGGTGGACTGCCAGAACTTCAGCTCTCCGATGCTTTTGCCGATCAGGGGGGAATCCTTGGGGACCGTTACCTCGTAATTCGGGAGGGGCTGCCCCGCCGCTGCGAAGGTGTCCTGCCCTTTGACCAGGGCGGAGACGGTCTCCGCCATCCGCCGGTTCACCTCGGCGGACTCCGCCAGCAGGTCCTTGAGCTGCAGGCGGAGAGAGTGGACGCCGGCGTCCTCGGCGAAGTTTTCGATGTACCGCCGGGCGCTGTCGGCGGAGAGGACCACCGCACCGCTCTGGGGCTTCACCTCCACCACCTTCATGTCCGCCAGCAGCCGCAGGGCCCGGCGGATGGTCTCCGGCGACACATTGTACTCCGAGGCCATCACGGACCGGCCGTAGATGCGGCTGCCCTCCGCCAGCTCTCCCTGGGCGATGCGGGTGGCCAGGTCCAGGGCGATCTGAAGGTACTGGGAGGGGACGACTGTCTGTCTCATCGGGCAACTCACCTTCTGTTCCGCTGTTAAAGATGACTTTATTATACACTGCCAACTTATAAATGTAAATAGAGATGGCAGTTAAAATCCAATAAAGATTCTGCCGGATTTTGACAGAATCGGCAGAAAAGTAAAGAAATTATACCGCGGATGTGCTGCCGCGGTCCGGCCGGACAGCAGCAGTCCCCTCCCCGAAGCGGGGAGGGGACTGTGTCCAGCGATCCTGATTCCGAAGCGATCTACTTTCCAAAACTCTCGACGATATCCACCAGCTCGGCACCGATGCGCTTCTGGGCCTCCTTGGTGCCGGCACCGATGTGGGGCGTGCAGGAGACGGCCGGATGCTGTGCCAGAGCCCAGTTGGGGTCCTTCTCGCTCATCCACACGTCCAGGCCGGCGGCCCTGACCTTTCCGGTGTTCAGGGCATCCAGCAGCGCGGCCTCGTCCACGTTGGCGCCGCGGGAGACGTTGACGATCACCACGCCGTCCTTCATCTTTGCGATGGAGTCCGCATCCACCAGAGGCTGGTCGCCGCTGGGGGCGCAGAGGACGATGACGTCGGACTGGGAGAGCAGCTCGTCCATGGAGACGAAGTGCATGGTCTCACACTCACAGCCCTCTGGCCTGTTGCGGTGGACCACGGAGAGGACCTTCATGCCCAGGGCCTGGGCCTTCTCGCCCACCATGCGGCCGATGCGGCCGTAGCCGATGACGCCCATGGTCTTGCCGGAGAGCTCAAAGCCCTTGGAATAGGCCTTTTTCTCCCACTTGTTCTCCCGCATGGTGTGCCCCGCGATGGAGATGTTCCGGGCGCAGGAGAACAGCAGGGCCAGAGCCAGCTCCGCCACCGCGTTGGAGGACGCGCGGGGCGTGTTCTTCACCTGGATGCCGTTGGCCTCCGCGTATTTCACGGCGATGTTGTCCACGCCGACGCCGGCCCGGATGATGAGCTTCAGGCGGCTGTCCTTGGCGGCGTCGATCTGGGGCTCCTTGATCTTGGTGGCGCTGCGGATGATGACCACGTCAAAATCCCGCAGGGCCGTGCCCAGCTGATCGGGCTCATAAAACTGCTCCACGACTTCGAATCCGTCCCTGCGGAGCTGTTCCATCGCGCCGGCATCCATGCCGTCAGTGACCAAAACTCTCAGTGACATTTGAAATACCCCTTTCTTGCATTTCCGGCACACCCCAGGGGTGCCACTGTCGGAAAATCCCAAACGCCCATTGGGGGACAGGCGTCACCGGCAAACCGGAAGGGGAGCGGCGAAGCGTCAGGCTTCGCCAGAGTGAAAAGCGGGGAGCAGAGAGTGGAGCGCTCGATCACAGCGCTTTGACTGCCTCCCCAGACTCTTCAAAAGGAAGGGGGCTAGGGAAACGATAGGTTTCCCCACAGTTCTTTCGCCTCCGGCGAAAGAATAAATTCTAATCATTTTCGGCAGGGCGTGTACCTGCCGAAAATTCCCCGACCCGTGCGCCCTTGGGGCGCACACACCAGTGACCGACGTCACTGGTGAGGGGGAATAGCGGAGGCAGACCGCAGGTCTGCCGGAGCGTAAAGGGGGGACGCAGTCCCCTCTTTAAGTGTGCTCCGCCTCGTACTTTTTCAGGAACTCCACCAGGGCCTCCACGCCCTCCTTGGGCATGGCGTTGTAGATGGACGCCCGCAGGCCGCCCACGCTCTTGTGGCCCTTCAGGTTGTCGAAGCCCGCGGCCTTGGAGGCGGCCACCACGTCGGCGTCCTGCTCCTTGCTGGGGGTGACGAAGGGCACGTTCATCAGGGAGCGGTCCTCCTTCCGGACGGCGCCGGTGAAGAACTTGCTCTGGTCCAGGAAGTCATAGAGGATGGCGGCCTTCTCCTCGTTGCGCTTGTTCATGGCCTCCAGGCCGCCGTTTTTCAGCAGGTACTTGAACACCTTGCCGCAGCAGTAGATGGCCCAGCAGTTGGGGGTGTTGTACAGGGAGTCGTTGTCCGCGTGGGTCTTGTAGCTCATGTAGGTGGGCACGAACTTGGGCAGGTCGTCCCGCAGCAGATCCTCCCGGATGATGACCACAGCCATGCCGGCGGGGCCCACGTTCTTCTGCACGCCGGCCCAGATGAGGCCGTACCTGGTCACGTCGCAGGGGCGGGAGAGGAACATGGAGGACTGGTCGGACACCAGCACCTTGCCCTTGGTGTCGGGCAGCTTGAAATAGGTGGTGCCGTTGATGGTCTCGTTCTCGCAGATGTAGACGTAGTCCGCGTTGTCGGGGATGTCCAGGTCCGAGCAGTCGGGGATGTAGGAGAAGTTCTTGTCCGCAGAGGAGGCGACGATCTTCACCTCACCGTACTTCTGGGCCTCCTTGATGGCCTTCTTGGACCAGTTGCCGGTCTCCACATAGCAGGCCACGCCGTTTTTCATCAGATTCATGGGCACCATGGCGAACTGCACGGTGCCGCCGCCCTGGACGAAGAGGACCTTGTAGTTGTCAGGAATGCCCATCAGGGTCCGCAGGTCTGCCTCGGCCTCGTCCCGGATCTGCTGGAAGACCTTGGAGCGGTGGCTCATCTCCATGACGCACATGCCGCTGCCGCGGTAATTCATCATCTCGGCGGCGATCTCTTCCAGGACCTCCTCCGGCATCATGGCGGGGCCGGCGGAGAAGTTGTAGGTACGTCCGTACTTCATACGCATTTCCTCCAAACATCATGAATTTTTTTGGTTTCGCCTCGGGTCTGATCGTCTGTGGGTCTCTACATCCAGTATAGCATGGAATCCTGAAAAATCAACCGGAAAAGCAGCGCCGGCCACTCGCTTGAGAACGGGAAAAAGATTGCAAAAAGACCGCATCTGACGTATAATCAACAGGATGGACGCCCTTCGGAGACCGCCCTGCGGCCTCCGGCGGCAGAGGGAGGAGAGAGGACTTTTGAAGAGAGAGGAAGAGGGACGCACCCATGTGAGCCTCTATGTCCGGGCCATGGCCAAATGGCTGGCGCTGGCGCTGGTCACCGGCTGCTGCTGCGGCGTGGTGGGAACGCTGTTCCACGTGGGCGTGGAGCGGGCCACCGAGCTGCGGACGGCGCACCCCTGGCTGCTCTGGTGCCTGCCGGCGGCGGGACTGGTGATCGTGGCCTTCTACAAGCTCACCCGGACCGAGGGCCAGGGCACCAACGACATCATCGAGGCGGTGCACCACGGCAGACCGCTGTCCCCCTGGCTGCTGCCGGCCATCTTCCTGGGGACGATCCTCACCCACCTGTGCGGCGGCAGCGCCGGACGGGAGGGAGCCGCCCTCCAGATGGGCGGTACCATCGGCCGCTGCACCGGGACGCTGTTCAATCTGGATGATCGGGACCTGCGCACGGCTGTCATGGCGGGCATGGCGGCGTTTTTCTCGGCGCTGTTCGGCACGCCTCTGGCGGCCACGGTCTTTGCCATGATGGTCATCAGCATCGGCGTGGTGTACCATGTGGCGTTCATCCCCTGTCTGACGGCCTCACTGGTGTCCTACTGGATCTCCCTGCAGCTGGGGGTGGCCCCCACCCGCTTCACAGTGGAGGCTCCGCCTCTGGAGCAGCTGATGATGCTGCGGGTGGCGGTGCTGGCGGTGGGCTGCGCCCTGGCCTCCGTCCTGCTCTGCAGGACGCTCCACTTCGCGGAGCACAGGATGAAGCAGTATCTGCCCAACGCCTGGATCCGGGTGGCAGCCGGCGGCTGCGCCGTCATCGCGCTGACATATCTGTGCGGGACCCGGGACTACAACGGCGCCGGCATGGACGTCATCGCCGCCGCCGTGGAACAGGGGACCGCCCGGCCGGAGGCCTTTTTGCTGAAGATCCTCTTCACCGCCGTGACCCTGTCCGCCGGCTTCAAGGGCGGCGAGGTGGTCCCCTCCTTCTTCGCGGGAGCTGCGTTTGGCTGTGTGGCGGGGCCGCTGCTGGGCATCCCGGCGGGCTTCGGCGCGGCGCTGGGACTGGTGTCCGTGTTCTGCGGGGCCACCAACTGCCCTCTGGCGTCCATCTTCCTGGCCATCGAGCTGTTCGGGGACGGCGGCCTGCTGTACTACGCCCTCGCCTGCGGCATCAGCTACATGCTCTCCGGGTACAACGGGCTCTACTCCAGCCAGACCATCCTCTACTCCAAGCTGAAGGCCCAGTACATCAACGTCCGCACCAATGCCTACCACGCCGGCGAGCCGGTGGATCCCTTCCGCTCCGCGGATGGGGAGACGGAAAAAGGGGACTGACCGCCGCGGCAGAGATGACAAAGCGCCTCCGGACTTCCCGGCTGGGGAGCCCAGAGGCGCTTTTCAGATGGGAAACAGGGCGGGGGACCTCAGCGGCCCAGCAGCCGCCGGGCCACCTCCACGTTTTTCTGCTCCATGGCCTGGAGACGCTCCACCGCGGCGGCCTGAGCCTCCGGATGGGCGGCCCGGGCCGCGCAGGCGTCGATCATGGACCGGAGGGACTCCTCCGTCAGGTCCTGCAGGTCCACGAACTGCTCCTGGCCGATATACCGCAGGAAGGCGGAGACCTTGGGGTCGTACACCACACCTGCCAGGGGGATGCCCTGCCCGGCGGCAAAGATCAGGGCGTGGAGCCGCATGGACACCACCGCCCGCATCCGGCTCAGGGCGCCGATGATGGTGCCGGCGCCGCCGGCGTCATCCAGGAAGTAGTGGGGGATGCGCAGCCCCTGGGCGGCCAGACGGCCGGCGCCGGGGTCCAGGTGCTTCTCCACGGACACGAACACCGGCGTCAGGCCGTGGGTGCGGTAGGCGTACTCCGCAGCGGCGGCGAAGAGGGGGGCCTTCTCCTCAAAGCCCCTCCACCGCCGCAGGGCGAAGCAGAGGTATTCGCCGTGGGGCGGGATCCCCGCCCGCAGTAGCACGCTGTCGATCTCATCCTCCGGGGCGCGGCGGAGGGTCAGGGCCGGATCGGCGGTCAGCAGGATCTCCGGCTCGGTCACGCCCATGCTCCGGAGCTCTTCCAGGGAGTCGGGCTCCCGCAAGGTGATGACGTCCACATTCTCGTTGATGATCCTGGCGGCCAGCTTCCGGTGGCTCTCCCGGGTGACGGGGCCGATGCCGCAGCCGTACATCTGGACCCGGTCGCCGGCCCGCTTGGCCGCCCGGATGTTGGCCAGATAAAACCACAGGGACCGGCGGGAGGTCACATCCTGGATCAGACTGCCGCCGCCGTTGATGTACAGGCGGCTGGACCACATGGCCGCGTGCCAGGCCAGGAAGTTGGACCGGTGCACCGCCCGGACCCGGTAGGTCAGGCGGGTGGACCTGGGGTCCTTGCTGAGGACCGTCATGGGCATGTCCGGGTCGATGGAGCGCATCTCCTGCAAAATGGCCTCCAGGATGGCGTCGTCACCGGCGTTGCCCCGCCCGTAGGCGCCGCAGATCACCACGCCGTCCCGGGCGGCGGCGCGGCGCCGGTGGCGCCGGAGGATGGATGCGTAGATCTGCAGCTGGGTGGACACGGTCTTCTGGATGGAAAACCGGGAGGAGGCCTTTTCATAGAGCTTTTCCCCCAGCCGGTAGCGCAGATCGTCGTCATTGCCCAGGGCGGCCAGATGCGCTCCCAGAGTCTGCCAGTCGCCGGGCTGGATGAGATAGCCGTTCACATTCTGGTCGATGAGATAGGGGATGCCGCCCACGGCGGTGGCCACCGTGGCCAGATGGAACCGGGCCCCCTCCGTCAGGGCATAGGGGAAGGTCTCGGAGAGGCTGGTGAGGGCATTGATGTCCAGCGCGCTGTAGAACCGGTCCATGCCGCCGGAGATCCACCCGGCGAAGCACACCTGCCGCTCCACCCCCAGCTCCCGGGCCAGGGCGGCCAGACGACCCCTCTCCGGTCCGTCACCGGCGATGATCAGCCGCAGGCGGGGACACTGGGCATACCCGGCGGCGAAGCCCCGCACCAGGGTGACCATGTCCTTCACCGGGTTCATCCGGGCGGCGATGCCCACCACCACGGACTTCTCGTCCACATCGGCCCCCAGGCTGCGGAGGTATTCCAGCCGGTCCCCCTGGGGCGGCGGTGGGGTGAAGTCGATGCCGTTGTAAATGGTGTAGAACCGGTCCGCGGGGAAGCCCCGGGAGATCAGCAGGTCCACCATGGCGTCGGACACGCCGATGCGGTAGTCCAGCTTCCGCAGGGCCAGGGCGTTGATGGTGCCGAAGGTCAGGTGGCTCAGGGGTCGGCCCATGTAGTCCAGCCGGTAGTCGCTGTGGACGGTGGTGACCACCGGCAGCCCGGTGGGAGAGCGGAGCATGGCCCCGATCATGTTGGCCCGGGAGCCGTGGCAGTGGATGAGCTCAAAGCCGCCCTCCCGGATATAGGCGGTCAGCCTCCGCCGGATGCGCAGGATGTTGTTGCCGCCGCAGATCATGGTGGGGATGCCCATCTGCCGGGCCTCCTCGGCAAAGGGACCGTCCCGGAAGCACACCAGCTGAGCGGTGATGGTCTGGTTCAGATGCTGCAGCAGGCTCAGCACGTGGGTCTTGGCGCCGCCGGAGTCGCCGCCGCTGATGAGATGGATGACCTTCATGGAATGCCTTTCTTTCCTCCTGGGTGAAATGGGTCTTGTGAAATCGCGGAAAATATTATACAATACCAACTGGATCTTGTCCAGAAGACAAACGCCAAATACAGGCGCGGCTGCGCCTTTTGCGGAGGATACCATGGAACACAACGCGAAAAAGAGGTTCAATATCATCGACATCATCGCCGTGGTGCTGATCCTGGCGGTGCTGGCCTTCGGCGCCTGGAAGCTGCTGGGCAGCGGGGACGGCGGCGCCGCCGGGGAGACCGGCATGGCGAAGGTGACCTACGTGGTCCGGTGCGAGGGAGTGCCGGCGGAGCTGTATGAGACCTGCCAGGCCCATCTGCCCTCGCCGCTGATGGCCTCCGGCGCTCTGGTGGGCGGCCAGATCGAGGCTGTGGAGATGGAGCCCTACTACGTCCTGGGCCCTGACGGGGAGTGGATCGAGGACCCGGAGCACGTGACGCTGTACTTCACCGCCGTCACGGAGACGCCGGCCTCTGAGGTGATGACCACCAAGGTGGGGGATCAGGAGGTCCGCATCGGCAAGACGGACTACATCCTCAAGAGCGAGTATATCGAGTTCTCCGAGGGCACCATCGTGGACGTGCAGTGGGAGCTGCCGGAGTCGGCAGAGTGACAGTTGATATCGCTGTGAAAAAGCGGAGGGATCTTCCCTCCGCTTTTCGCATTCACAAAGAGCACTTGCCCCGGACCATATACCTGCCCGCCGGGTCCTCCGGGAGGACCCTTCCGTCCTCCACGGCCAGCTGGCCCCGCAGCCACACCTGCCGGATGCCGCCGGCGGTGACGAAGCCCTCGTAGGGGTTGTAGTCCACGTTGGCCACGCAGTCCTCCGCCCGGATCACATGGCTGGCACCGGGGTCGTAGACCACGATGTCCGCGTCGCTGCCGGGCCGCAGCACGCCCTTGCGGGGATAGAGACCGTACAGCCGGGCGGGGTTCTCGCTGAGCGCCCGGCACATCTGCGCGGCGCTGATCTTCCGCTTTGCCACGCCGTAGGAGAACATCAGCTCTCCCCGGGTCTCCACCCCGGGCAGGCCGCCGGGGATCTTTGTGAAATCCTCACGGCCCATGTCCTTCTGGGCCAGGGTGAAGGAGCAGTGGTCCGTGGACACGGTCTGGATGGCGCCCCGCCGCAGGCCCTTCCAGAGATACTCCTGCTCCGCCTTGTCCCGCAGGGGCGGCGCGCACACGTACCGGGCCGCGGCGGACCAGTCCTCGTTGAAATAGACGCTCTCGTCCAGCAGCAGGTACTGGGGGCAGGTCTCCACATACACGGTCTGGCCGCGCTTCCGGGCGTGGTCCACCTCCAGCAGCGCTTCCCGGTTGGTCAGGTGGACGATGACCACCGGCGCGTCCGCCGCCTGGGCGATGCGCAGCAGGCGGCTCACCGCCTCCGCCTCCAGATAGGGCGGCCGGGTGAGGGGGTGGGAGGAGGGGCCCAACTCGCCGGCGGCCTTCCGCTCGGCGATCATACCGTCGATGACGCCGGCGTTCTCGCAGTGGAACCCGGCGATGCCGCCCAGGCGCCGCAGCTCCTTCAGGGCCCAGTAGATGTCCCGGTCACCGATCATCATGGCCGGGTAGGTGAGATACATCTTGAAGGAGGAGATGCCCTGGGCGAACATGTCCGGCAGCTCCGCCCGGATGGACTCGTTCCAGTCGTCGATGGTCATGTGGAAGCCGTAGTCGCAGAAGGCGTTCCCGTCAGCCTTCCGGTGCCACAGGTCCAGCCCGTGGTGGAGGGACTCCCCCTTGTTGGGACAGGCAAAATCGATGACCGTGGTGGTGCCGCCCCGGAGGGCCGCCCGGGTGCCGGTGAAGAAATCATCCGCCGTGGTGGTGTTCGCCACATCCAGGTCAAAGTGGGTGTGGGCGTCGATGAAGCCGGGGAAGAGGAAGCAGCCGGTGACGTCCACCGTCCGGTCCGCTGTTTGGAGGTCCCGCCCGACCTGCAGGATCTTCTCACCATCCATCAGCACGTCCATGCGCCGCTGGCCGGCCCCGGTGACCACCGTGCCGCCCTTCAACAGAGTCTGCATAAAAACGCCTCCTCGCTGCGCCGGCAGTGCGCCGGCCTGTTTTGTGAGAGCTTTCCCCCCTAGTATAGCACTGCCCCCGCCGGATTACCAGAGCGCACCGGAGGAAAAGCCTGTCTGCGTCTTCACTAAAATTGGACCGGGAATTCTGGCAGATTTTACGGGGCGGCCGGCTACAGACCACCGCCCAGCGGCAGCGCTCCCGCGCACTTCACCTCTCCCGGCGGCTGTACTCCAGGATGGGGATGCCGTCCGCCACGGTGCAGCGGTCCAGGCGGAGCTCCAGGGGCGGCAGCCCCTCCCGGAACAGCCGCCTGCCCCCGCCCCGGATCACCGGCAGGATGCCCACGATGAACCGGTCCACGGCCCCGGCGCGGATGAGAGCCGAGGCCAGCTCTCCGCCGCCGAACAGCCAGATATGGCCGCCGGGCCGGCGTTTCAGCGCCAGGACCTGGCCCACCACGTCTCCGGAGAGGAAGGTGACATTCCCCGCCGGCGGCCGGGGCGTGTGCGTGGCCACCAGAAATCGTTTCCCCGCAGCACCGCTGATGTGGCTGATGCCGCAGTCGTCATAGGCCTTCCGGCCCATGACAACTGTGTCGCAGGACGCCAGAAAGGCGTCGAAGTCAAATGCTTCCGCCGTGTCGGCCGCGCCGTCCCCCTGGCCGCCGATCCAGGCGAAGTCGCCATCCTCGTCGCAGATGAAGCCATCCAGGCTGACGGCCAGGTTCAGGATGATGTCTCGTGCCATATCGTTCCTCCCAAATTGAAAAATAGGGCCGCTCCTGCGCCGTTCGGCAGGCCCGGCGGAGGGGCGAAGCGGGCCGGAGGCGTTTGCCTCCGGCCCGGTGTTTATTTCAGATCGCCATTCTTCTCGTAGGCCGCGATGACCGCCTCCATCACCGCGCTGCGGAAGCCGCCGGCCTCCAGCGCCCGGACCCCCTGGATCGTGGTGCCGCCGGGGGAGCAGACCGCGTCCTTCAGCACGCCGGGGTGCTGCCCGCTCTCCAGTGCCAGCCTGGCGGAACCCGCCACCATCTGGGCGGCAAAGGTCTGCGCCTGGGCACGGGGCAGGCCGCAGGCCACGCCGCCGTCCGCCAGGGCCTCGATGAACAGGTCCACGAACGCCGGACCGCAGCCCGCCACGGCGCTGCCGGCGTCGATCAGGCGCTCCGGCAGGGAGGAGAACCGCCCGGCTCCGGCCATGGCGTCCAGGAACATCCGCTCCTCCTCCGCCGTGACGCCGGGACCGAGAGC
Source organism: uncultured Oscillospiraceae bacterium (assembly GCA_944382995.1). GTDB lineage: Bacteria > Bacillota > Clostridia > Oscillospirales > Oscillospiraceae > Oscillibacter. Next base: position 30,582 of record CALWOF010000006.1, read on the forward strand.
GTAAAGCACCATTCCCTCGCCGATGGCAGCGGGGGTGTTGGGCATGATGCGGATGACGGGGAAGTCCCCGCCCGCCAGCTCCCGGATCCGGGCGATGGTGAGCCCGGCGGCCATGGTCACCAGGAGAAAACGATCCTTCCGGGCCGCCAGCACCGGCGCGATGCCGGCGAGCATCTCCTCCATCATCTGGGGCTTCACCCCCAGGAAGAGGTAGTCCGCCTCCCGGGCCGCCGTCTCATTGTCCACAGCCCGGCAGTCCAGCTCTTTCGCCAGTGCCTCCGCCTTGGCGGCGGTGCGGTTGGCCAGGAGCACCTCATCGCCGGAGAGGCGCTTCCGTGCCGCCCGGGCTAAGGCACCGCCCATGTTTCCGGTGCCGATAAAACCGAATGTTGCCATGCTCGTTCAACCTCTTTTTGCTTGATTTCGGAAGGGCCGGGCCTCAGCGGACCTGCCCCTCGCCGTAGATGACGTACTTGCAGGAGGTCAGCTCCTCCAGTCCCATGGGGCCCCGGGCGTGCATCTTCTGGGTGGAGATGCCGATCTCCGCCCCCAGGCCGAACTCGCCGCCGTCGGTGAACCGGGTGGAGGCGTTGACGTACACCGCCGCCGCGTCCACCTGGTCCAGGAAGTGCTGGGCCTTGAAGTAATTCCTGGTGATGATGGCCTCGGAGTGACCGGTACCGTGGGCGTTGATGAAGCCGACGGCCTCCTCCATGCTCCCGACTGTTTTCACCGCCAGGATGTAGTCGTCGTACTCCGCGTCCCAGTCACTCTCCTCCGCCGGCACGGCCCGGGTGCCCAGGACTTTCAGGGCCTCGCCGTCCGCCCGCAGCTCCACGCCCTTCTCGTCCAGCAGGGGGAGGGCCTTCTGCCAGAAGGCCGCCGCCACGTCCCGGTGGACCAGCACGCACTCTGCGGCGTTGCACACCGAGGGCCGGGAGCACTTGGCGTTGAAGAGGATCTTCGCGCCCATGTCCAGATCCGCCTCGTCGTCGATATAGACATGGCACACGCCCTCGCCGGTGCGGATGACAGGCACGCTGGCCTCCTTGGCCACGGCCCGGATCAGCCCCGCGCCGCCCCGGGGGATCAGCACGTCCACATACCCGTCCAGGTGCATCAATTCGTTTGCCGTCTCGTGGCTGGTATCCTGCACCAGGGAGATGCAGTCCTCCGGCAGGCCGGCCCTTGCAAGAGCCTCCCGCATGAGGGCCGTCACGCACCGGTTGGAGCGGATGGCCTCCTTCCCGCCCCGGAGGATGCAAACATTGCCGGACTTCAGGCACAGGGCCGCCGCATCCACGGTGACGTTAGGCCGGGCCTCGAAGATGATGGCGATGACCCCCAGGGGCACCCGCCGCCGGCCGATGATGAGGCCGTTGGGCCGGGTGTACATCTTGTCCACCACGCCGATGGGGTCCGGGAGGGCGGCCACCTGCCGCACCCCGTCCACGATGCCGGCGATGCGCTCGGCCGTCAGGGTCAGCCGGTCCAGCATGGCCGGGCGCATCCCCGCCTCCTTCGCGGCGGCCACGTCCTCGGCGTTGGCGGAGAGCCACTCGCCCTGCCGCTCGGTCAGGATGGCCGCGATGGCCTCCAGTGCCGCGTTCTTCTTCGCCGTCCCGGCGGTGGAAAGCACATAGGTGGCGGCCTTCGCCGCCGCGCCCTGCTGCTGCAGTGCTGTCATAATACCACACCTTTCATTCAGTTAGGAGTTAGGAGATGGAAGATAGGAGATAAACAGAGGGGAGGTGATCCGGTGTCCGGCGGAGCCGGACAAATTTCAGATCATCCGCCTTCGGCGGATTCCACAGCTCCTATCTCCTATCTTTACACTTCCTCACTGCGAAGCCGCCTGCGGCTTCGCCAAAAACCTCGTCCCGATGTCCTTCCCCCCCACGATGCCGTACAGGTCCTCCACCCGTTTGCCGTTGGTGATGACCATGTCGCATCCGGCGGCCATGGCGATCCGGGCGGCGGAGAGCTTGGTGGCCATGCCGCCGGTGCCCCGCCAGGAGCCCGCGCCGCCGGCCATCTCCAGGATCTCCGGCGTCAGCTCCGCAACCGTGTGGAGGAGCTTTGCATCCGGGTGGGACTTGGGGTCTGCGTCGTAGAGCCCGTCGATGTCGCTGAGCAGCACCAGCAGGTCCGCCCGGCACAGCTCCGCCACGATGGCGGAGAGGGTGTCGTTGTCGCCCAGGACCTTGTGGTGCCCGGTCTCGATCTCGGCGGAGGAGACGGAGTCGTTCTCGTTCACCACCGGGATGACCCCCATCTCCAGCAGGGCGGAGAAGGTGCTGCGCAGGTGGGCCGCCCGGTCCGGGTCCTCCACGTCGTCCCCGGTCAGCAGGATCTGGGCCATGGAGCGGTTGTACTCAGAGAAGAGCTTGTCGTAGATGTGCATCATCCGGCACTGGCCCACGGCGGCGGCCGCCTGCTTCATCCGCAGCTCCTTCGGCCGCTCGGGCAGCCCCAGCTTGGCGGTGCCCACGGCGATGGCGCCGGAGGTCACCAGGATCACCTGATGGCCCATGCCCTGCAGGTCCGCCAGGGTCCGCACCAGGTGCTCCATGCTCCAAAGGTCCAACGCGCCGGAGTCATGGGTGAGGGTGGAGGTGCCCACCTTCACCACGATGCGCTGTGTCGTCTGTTCCAAAGTTATGTTCCTCCTTGCATGATAGAGGTGACGTTGGGGGTCCCCATCCGTTCTAGGATCTCCCGCCCCTTGTCCGTGGACAGCCGTTCTTCCACCTGGACCATGGCGCCGCCCCGGAATTTAGACGCCGCCGCGTCGATCAGCGGCCACGACGTGTCGTATGCGTCCTCCAGGTCCGCCTTTTCGGAAAACTCCAGCCCGCACAGATAGCCGCACAGGTCATAGAGATACCAGTGGGCCAGGGAGTCCAGTGTGCCGGAGGAGCGGTGCAGCTGCTCCAGGACCGCGCCAGCCCGCAGCCGCAGCAGGGCGAAGGCCCCGCTCTCGTCCGCAGGCACCGGCGCGCCGTCCTCCAGGGACGCGATGAGGTTGGGAAGTTCATCCACGGCCTCCGACAGGCCGTACAGCGATGCCCGCAGAGAAGAGTTCTGCTCCTTCGCCGCCCGGGCTGCATCCCGCCGGGACTGGACGAACATCCCCAGCCCGAAGGCCAGGGCCAATGCCAAAAAGGCGATCAGGATCTGCCGCCAGTGAGCCGCGGCCTTCGTCAAGGTCTCCCATACCGTTTTCATAAACCGCGCCTCCCGCTCAGGTCCCGCTCCGGACATCGGCCAGTGCATCCTCCGGGATCTCCAGAAGCGCCAGGGCCTCCTGTCCGGCGGGGGTGTTCAGCTCCGCCTCCAGGGCGGGGAGCAGTTCCTCCGAAGAACCGCTGGCCTCCACGGCGTTCTCCAGCGGCTCACACATGGCAAACAGCCGGGCCGCTGACGCGGCATCCGGACAGCTGCTGCCCAGCAGTTCTTCGGACAGAGCGTACAGATAGGCGTGGGTGACGGGAACGTCGGCCTCTTCAAGAGAATAGGCCAGCTCTGCCTCAAAAATTCTGGCGGCCCAGCGCCGCACATGGGCCATTTCCGCTTTCATGCCGGGGTCCTCCATAGGAGTTTCCAGCGCCTGGAAGTACGGGAGCCGGAGCCAGGTCTCCGGGGAGGACAGATGTTCTTCCATGTTCACGCAGGCCGAATACAGGTCATCCTCCGCCACAGCCCGCCGGGACTGGACGTACATCCCCAGCCCAAAGACGAAAACAAGGATCACGCAGGCCAGCAGAATTTTTGGGCCTGAGGTCAAAAGACCCATCCGCTTTTTCTGTGTCGTCTGTTCCAAGGCTATATTCCTCCTTGTGTGATTGGCAGAAGCAAATCCACGTTGTCGACGAACTCCAGTCCCAATAGGTCCAGTGCGTCCTGGTAGTCCCCGGATGTGACATATCCCTCCAGCTGAGCCATGATCTCCCGGCAGGACTTGTCGTGGTCCAGGTCCCAGATGGGGCGGCAGATGGCGATGACCTTTGCAAGGTCATCCAGGTCGTCACAGTCGGCGCGCAGAAGCGCGTACTTCCAAGTGTTCAGATAGATCTTGGCGTTCGGACTACGATGGGACTGGGGCAAATCCCGGATGTCCGCAAAGACAACGGCTTGTTCCCGGAGCAAGGCCAGATGTCCCGAAATGACCCAATCCTCCATAGGGTCGTCCGCAGGCTCCCCAGCCGCTTGGGCCTGCTCTGCCTGCCGGATCATCCGATCCACATCATTGGAGAAGATGTCCATCTTGTTGGAGAAGCTGTACAGGGAACCCCGGATCTGGTCCTCACGCGCCGCCTGCTCCACAAAGTCCGCCTGGAAGCTCATCCCCAGCCCGAAGGCCAGGGCCAGGGCGCCGCAGGCCACAAGAATCTGAAACCAATGCGCCCGGAGCGCGTTCAGCTTCTGCCGGATCGTTCCCATAAGATGCACCCCCTGTTCTGAAAACCGGAGATCTTCAAAATTCAGATACTTTATCCTATCACAGAAACCGGCAAAAGGAAAGTCCGGCGCGTACTTTTTATAAAATTGCAGAAGCTACCGGGGAAAAGGGGGAATTTCATGTTAGAACGCACCAAACCGGCGGACTGCGCCGGAGAAAATCAGGAGAGCGACAGGGACGGCTCCCAGCAGATCGTGGACTTTGGCTCCGCCCTGACGAAAACGCCCCACGGCTCCGTCTACTGCCTCACCATCATCGGCCAGATCGAGGGCCACAACACCGCCGCCAGCGGCGCCAAGACCACGAAATATGAGCACGTGCTGCCGCTCCTCGCCAAGCTGGAGGAGAGCGACGAGGTGGACGGCGTGCTGTTCCTGCTGAACACCGTGGGCGGCGACGTGGAGGCGGGCCTGGCCATCGCGGAGCTCATCGCCGGCATGACCAAGCCCACGGTCTCCATCGTCCTGGGGGGCAGCCACTCCATCGGCGTGCCCCTGGCGGTGGCGGCCCGGCGGAGCTTCGCCGTCCCCAGCGCTGCCATGACCATCCACCCGGTCCGCATGAGCGGCACGGTCATCGCCGCGCCTCAGACGTACAACTACTTCCAGCGGCTTCAGGACCGGATCGTGGCCTTCGTGGCCGGCCACAGCTCTATCTCCGCCCAGAGGTTCCAGACTCTGATGCTCAAGAAGGACGACATGGCCGCCGACGTGGGCAGCGTCCTCTACGGGGAGGAGGCGGTGCAGGTGGGGCTCATCGACTCCGTGGGGGGCCTGTCCGACGGCCTCCAGTGCCTCTACCGCCAGATCGGCCAGCGGCGAAAGGACGGGGCGTGACCGCTCCGCAAAAAGGGAACAGGCAGCGCCGGCCGCCCCGTTACGGGGCGGCCGGCGCTCATCTCATGCGGCTTCCGGAGTCACTTCGTCAGGGTCAGCCTGTAGTCCGGGCCCTCCGGGGCCTCGGAGATCTGATAGCCCTGAGACCGGGCAAAGCGGGTGATGTTCTCCACCGCCGCCCGGGCATCGCACAGGACCTCCAGAGAGGCGGGGCCGTCCTTCAGGGCCTTCTGCACCATCAGCACCGGGGTGGGGCAGATGTATCCGCGGGTGTCCACCATGTCAGTTCTCCTCCTTTTTCGGCAGATGGGTGAGGGTGATGACCAGCAGCACGGCAAAGCCCAGCACCACTGCGGTCATGCCGGCGGCGCCGATGCCGCCCACTACATAGGTGCCGTCCTCCGCCACGGAGTCGGCGGCGCCCGCCAGGCCGAAGTTGTGGGCGAACGCGGCCCCCACGATCATGCCCAGCACGGTGAGTGCGGAGTCGCCGTTTCCCTCACCGGCCAGGATCAGCTGCCGCAGGGGGCAGCCTCCCAGCAGGATGGAGCCCCAGCCCACCAGGGCCATGCCCAGGGCGGACCACAGGTACTGGCTGTGGGCCACCGGCTGGGACAGGGCGGATAGGTCGTAGGACCCCTGGATCAGGTTGCCGATGGTGACTGTCACCCAGATGGCCAGAAAGCCGGAGAGCAGCCGGAAGTCCCGGAGCATCACCGCGTCCCGCATGCCGCCGGCCATGCACAGGCGGCTCCGCTGGGCCAGCACGCCCACCACGAGCCCCCCGGCCAGGGACACACACCAGAAGGCCCGCATGGAGCCGGGGCCGGACTCGGAGAACTTCAAGAGTCCCGGCGCCGCCAGCAGCAGGATCAGCAGGAGGACCATGATCCCCGGCAGGACGGTGCCCTCACCGGACCGGACGGGGTAGGCCCGGCCCAGGGAGAAGCCCCTCCGCAGGCACACCACGCCGATGAGGATGCCGGCGATGAAGCCGACCAGGCCCGCCACGGCGGTCAGGTCGCCGCCCCCCAGGCGGATGACCATCCGCAGGGGACAGCCCAGGAACGCCAGGGCGCCGATCATCACAAATGCGCCGATCAGAAAGCGGCAGGCGGGGGAGGACCCGGCCTTGGCCCGGAACTCCTTCGCCGCCAGGGCCGCCGCCATGGCGCCCAGCACGATGCCGATGATCTCCGGCCGGACGTATTGGACAGCGGCGGCGCTGTGCATCCCCGCCGCGCCCGCGATGTCCCGCAGGAAACAGGCGATGCAGAAGCCCATGTTCTTCGGGTTTCCCGCGGCGGTGAGGACCAGGGCCGCAATGCCCACCGCCGCGCCGGTCAGCAGGATCAGCCCGTAGTCCCGCAGCCAGCTCTTCTCTCTCATAAAAACGCTCCTTTTCCTTTTTGAGATCGACCGCTCACAGCTCCAGCTCGTACCAGCCGGCGGTCTCCACGCCCGCCTCCCGGAGGCGGGCGGCCAGGGCCTCCCGCAGCTCCGGCGGGGCGGACCAGGCCATGCCGCAGTCCGAGGTGATGCGGCGGGGAACGGAGATCAGCTTTCCCTCCAGTCCCAGCCGGCGGCAGAGCTGTTCCGCGGCAATGGCCCCGGAGGTGGTGTGGAATGTCACCACCAGCCGGGGACGCAGCTGACGCACGCGCTCCCTCCTTCCATGCGTTATTCTTTTAAAAGAATAGCATATCCGGAGGAAAAAAGCGAGATCTGTTTTGAGTATCACGGTCTGGACTTCTGATTTCAAAGATTTATCCTTGAAATGGGGGGATTCCTCTGATATACTACTCTAGTTATCGTATGTGAACCGGCCGAAGGGCCGACCGAGGTGAGAGCATGTATCTGAAAGCATTGGAGATCCAGGGGTTCAAGTCCTTCCCGGACAAGACGGTCCTGAATTTCGGCGAGGACATCACCGCCATCGTGGGGCCCAACGGCTCCGGAAAATCCAATATCTCCGACGCCATCCGCTGGGTCATGGGGGAGCAGAGCGTCAAGGGCCTCCGGGGCGCCAAGATGGAGGATGTGATCTTCGGCGGCACGGAGAAGCGGGCCCAGGTGGGCTTCGCCCAGGTGACGCTGGTGCTGGACAACACGGAGCACATCTTCCCCACCATGGAGGAGAGCGAGGTCTCCGTCACCCGCCGCTATTACCGCAGCGGGGAGAGCGAGTACTACATCAACCGCCAGTCCGTCCGGCTCAAGGACGTGACGGAGCTGTTCCTGGACACCGGCATGGGCCGGGAGGGCTACTCCATCATCGGCCAGGGCAAGATCGACGAGATCCTCTCCGCCAAGAGCGGGGAGCGGCGGGAGATCTTCGAGGAGGCCGCCGGCATCTCCAAGTTCCGCCACCGGAAGGAGGAGGCGGAGCGGAAGCTGGAGCGGACGGAGGAGAACCTGGTCCGCATCAACGACAAGATCGCCGAGCTGGAGCTCCAGGTGGACCCCCTGCGGGAGCAGGCGGAGAAGGCGAAGAAGTATCTGGTCCTGCGGGACGAGCTGCGGCTGCTGGAGATCTCCGTCTGGCTGGAGAATCTGGATACGCTGAAGGCCGGCGCCCGCAAGCTGGAGGCGGATCTCCGCGCTGCCGAGGCGGAGCGGGATCAGGCCCGGGCGGATCTGGACGCCCTCTACGCCGAGGGGGAGCAGTACAGCGAGAAGATGCGCCAGAAGGACATGGAGGCTGAGGCCGTCCGGGCCGAGGCTGCCGCGCTGGAGGGGCAGGTGAAGGAGAAGGAGTCCGCCGCCGCCGTGCTGGAGAGCGCCGTGGCCCACAATCAGGAGAATATCGAGCGTGCCCAGGCCGAGCTGGCGGAGGCCGACAGCCGCGCCGGCGGCCTTGCGAAGCAGGCGGAGGACCAGGAGGCCCGGGTGGCGGAGATCGATCGCCAGATCGGGTCGCTGAACGGCGAGCTGGACGCGCTGCTGGAACGGGCTCAGGCCATGGCGGAGCGGGCCGGCGGCGCGCAGAGCGAGGCGGAGCAGCTCCGGGGCCGGGAGGCCATGGCCGTGGCCGCCGCCGCGGACCGGCGGGCGGAAAAGGCCGCAGCGGAGGCAGAGCGTGCCCAGATCCTGGAGCGGCGGGAGGCCGCGGAGCGGGACCGGGCTGCCGGGGAGGAGCAGCTCCAGTCCGCCCGGCAGGAGGCGAAGGAGAACCGCCGCGCCCTGGAGGACGCCCGGGACGAGGCCCAGGCGGCCGCCAACATCATCGCCGGCCATGAGCTGCGGATGGAGGAGCGGAAGAAGAAGGCAGACGAGGCCGCCGCCCGGCGGATGCAGCTGACGGTGGACGCCCAGACCCTGGAGAACCGCCGCCGTCTGCTGACGGAGATGGAGAAGGAGTACGAGGGCTTCTCCAAGGCGGTGAAGCTCATCTGCCAGGCCCAGAGCGGCCTGCGGGGCATCCACGGACCGGTGGCCAGCCTGGTGAAGACCGACGGCAAATACTCCCTGGCCATCGAGATCGCGCTGGGGGCGGGCCTCCAGAACATCGTGGTGGACCGGGAGGAGGACGCCAAGGCCGCCATCGGCTACCTGAAGCAGCGGGACGGCGGCCGGGCCACCTTCCTGCCGCTGACCGCCATCCGGGGCGACGAGCTCCGGGAAAAGGGCGTGGAGAATGAGTTCGGCTTCGTGGGCCTGGCCTCCCGGCTGGTGAGCTTTGACCCGAGGTATCAGAACATCGTCTATAACCTTCTGGGCCGCACTGTGGTGGCGGAGGATCTGGACTGCGGCATCGCCATGGCCCGGAAGTACAAAAACGCCTTCCGCATCGTGACCCTGGACGGCCAGGTCATCAACCGGGGCGGCTCCATGACCGGCGGCTCCACCAGCCGCAGCGCCGGCGTCCTCAGCCGGGCGGCGGAGCTGGAGAGGCTGACCGCCCGGGCGGAAGCGCTCCGGGAGCAGCTCGCCTCCGCCCGGAAGGCGGAGGAGGACGCGGCCCGGGAGCTCTCCGCCGCCCAGTACGAGCTGGAGACGGCGGAGGCCCAGCGCCGCCGGGCGGAGGACGAGGTCCTCCGGCTGGAGGGCGCCAAGAGCCATTTTGACATCCTGCTGGGCTCTCTGGAGGAAAACCTGGAGAACCTGACCGGCGAGCTGGCGAGTCTGGCCGGCCGGCTGGCGGACAACGAACAGCGCATCGCCGCCGCTCAGGAGGAGATCGAGAGACAGGAATCCGCCGCCGCGGACCTGCGCGCCCGGGCGGAGGCCGCCCTCTCCGGCCAGTCGGAGCTGCTGGAGCAGTCCGGCGCCCTGACGGAGGAGATCAGCGCCAAGAAGAGCGCCCTGGCGGCTCTGGCCGCCGAGCGGGAGGCGACGGCCCGCAGCGCCGCGGACCTGCGCGCCCTGTGCGCGGACCTCTCCGGCGACCGGGCCCAGAAGGAGCGGACGGTGGAGACCTACCGGCAGAACATCGCCGACGCCCAGGCGCAGATCGAGGCGCTGAAAGGGGAGCTGGAGGCACTGGCGGAGCAGGGCGGGGCCTTCCGTGACCGCCTCGCCGCCATCAACGGGGAGAAGAACGCCCTGGAGGCGGAGCGGACCGCCAGGAACCGGGCCGGCCAGGAGATGAACGAGCATCTGCTGGACCTTGAGCGGGCCGCGGCAAAGCTGGACCAGAGGCGGGCCACCTCCGCCATGGAGGAAAAGCAGATCCTGGACCGGCTGTGGGAGCACTACGAGCTCTCCCATTCCGCCGCCCAGGCCCAGCGGATCGAGCTGGAGAGCCTTCCCAAGGCCAACCGGCGGATCGGGGAGCTCAAGCGGGACATCTCCGCCCTGGGCACCCCCAACATCGGCGCCATCGAGGAGTTCGACCGGGTGAACACCCGCTACACCTACCTGACGGACCAGCGCAACGACGTGGAGAAGGCCAAGGGTGAGCTGGAGCGGATCATCGGCGATATCACCGGCGAGATGACAAAGATCTTCGCCGAGCAGTTCAAGCTGCTCTCCGAGAGCTTCCAGACCACCTTCCGGGAGCTCTTCGGCGGCGGCGACGCCAGACTGGAGCTGGAGGACGAGGAGGACATCTTGGGCTGCGGCATCGAGATCAAGGCCCAGCCCCCGGGCAAGACCCTCAAGACCATCTCCCTGCTCTCCGGCGGCGAGAAGGCCTTCGTGGCCATCGCGCTGTACTTCGCCATCCTGAAAGTCCACCCCACGCCCTTCTGCGTCATGGACGAGATCGAGGCGGCGCTGGATGATGCCAACGTCACCCGCTACGCCCGCTATATGCGGCAGCTGACGGGAAAGACGCAGTTCATCGTCATCACCCACCGCCGGGGCACCATGGAGGAGGCCGACGTCCTCTACGGCGTCACCATGCAGGAGCAGGGTGTGAGCAAGATCCTGACCATCAACCTGAACGACATGGCGAAGGAACTGAAGATCAAGTGAGCATGGTGACGCCGCCTCAGGGCTCCCGCCGAAACCCAGCGAAGCGGTTTCGGTGGGAAAAGGAGGAGCAAGGGAGCGGGTGCAGTTTTCGCCACAGGCGGAAACGGAGCACAGCGGACTTTGCGACGACGCCGCCATGCAGGAGCAGGGCGTGAGCAAGATCCTGACCATCAACCTGAACGACATGGCGAAGGAACTGAAGATCAAGTGA
>CALWOF010000007.1 GCA_944382995.1 uncultured Oscillospiraceae bacterium
GCCACGCGGAGCAGGGTCCCCATGCTCTCCGTGCCGTGGAGCCGGAAGTAGATTCCCTCCGAATTTTGCCAGGCCAGGGTTCCCGCATCCGTAGACTGGGAACCAGCCACAGAGCCCACTGTAATGGTCACACCGCCCACTTCTACGGTGTTGCCCTCTACGGTTTCTCCCCCTACGGTGACCTGGCGGTCTGCGTCCTCGTGAGGCTCTTCCGCCGCCCAGAACTGGGCCGCATTTCCATGGACCTCCACATCCTCCGCTTCCTCCTCCGGAAGGGTGAGGGGTGTGGCGGAACAGAGCAGGGTCAGGCTGTCGTTCCCGTCCGCACTAATCCAAATGGATTCCAGCGCCGCTCCACCTCCGCCTGTTGTCTCATCCAACCAGTAGCCCTCCGGCAGCCAGGTGGGATCGTAAAAAGGAAGCTCCGTCTCCTCCGGTGCGGCAGAGGCGGCCATCTCCATCAGTGCGTCCGGGTCTACGTGGGCGGAGGTGAAATAGAACAGCATCCCGTCCTCATCCTGCCAAGCCAGCATGGCGCTCTGTTCATCGCCGTACAGCTCCGCCGTATAGCCGTTCACTGTCACTTCCCGGCGGCTCTCCCCGCTCTCCGGATCGCCGACGCCCCAGCCAATGGTGCCCTCGTCCGGGTAGCTGCAGATAAAGCGCACCCAGCTCTCCCCGCAGCGGTACTGCTTTTCGGCACTGCTGCCCAGGTCGCTGGCGGAGTCCAGTGCCCAGCCCTCCGGCAGGTCCGTCAGCATCCAGTCCGGCGGTTCATGATCCTCCGCTCCATCCCTGTTCCCCAGGGCTGTGTAGAAGATTCCGTTTTCCGTGATCTCCCGCAGCCATCCCAGCACCGCCGCCCGGACGGCGGGGCTCACCGCCATCAGGCTCCCCAGGGTCACCAGGCATGCCAGAGCCACGCAGGCCGCCGTCCGGGCCGCCCGCTTCCACACCGGACGGGCCATCCGCTTCGCCCAGCCGAAGGGGTCCGCCAGCAGCCGCATCCGGCTGCGGAGATACCGGGGCGACCAGTCCCAGTCCCGGTCCGCGCCCTCCAGCGCATCCCGGAACCGCTCCAGGTTGGCCTCCATCAATGCCAGCCGCAGCATCCGCTCATCCATGGACGTATCCCTCCTTCTCCAGCGCCTCCGCCAGCAGGGCCCGCCCCCGGAGGACCCGGGTGGCCACGGTGGACTCCTTCAGCCCCAGCCGCCGGGCGATCTCCCGGTTGCTCTCCTCCTCCACGCACTTGAGCTCCAGCACCCGGCGGTAGCCCTCCGGCAGCGCCCGGATCAAACTCACCAGATACCGGTAGCCGCTCTCCCCGGTCTCCGGGGTCGGCGGGTCCCAGTCCTCCGGCAGGGCTTCCTCCCGGCGGTTTTTGCGCAGCATGTCCAGGGCCGTGTTCTTCACGGCGGTGACCACGTACCCCTCCGTCTCCCCCCAGGGGAGCTGACTCACCCGGTCCCACCGACGGATGAGGCACAGCCAGGTCTGCTGCACCGCATCCTCCGCCGCGGTCCGGTCCCCCAGGACCCGGGCCGCCACGGCGTACATCTTTTTCTCATAGGCCCCGTGGAGCTTTAAGAACCGTCCCCGGTCCTCCTCCGTCTCCAGCATGGCCAGCAGTGTCGAAAGCAATGCCCCCGCCTCCTGTTCTCTCTTTTGGGGGACACCCCCCCTATCCGGTAAACGGCCCGGAAACGCGAAATATCCCACCGGGGCGGAAAATTTTCCGTCCCGGTGGGATACGGCTTTACACCATCTTCTCCGGCCGGACCGTCTCGTCGAACTCCGGCCCCGTCAGGTACCCCAGGGCCAGCACAGCCTCCTTCAGCGTGGTGCCGTCGCGGAGGGCCTTTTTCGCGCACGCCGCCGCGGCCTCGTAGCCGATCCTCGGCGTCAGGCAGGTGACCAGCATGAGGGAGTTGTGCAGGTTGGCCGTCATCCGCTCCACATTGGGGGTGATGCCCTCCACGCAGTGGACCCGGAAGGAGTCGCACACGTCCGCCAGCAGCCGGGCGGAGAGGAGGAAGTTGTAGGCGGAGACCGGCAGGAACACGTTGAGCTGGAAGTTCCCCTGGCTGGCGGCGAAGCCGATGGCCGCGTCGTTCCCCATCACCTGGACCGCCGCCATGGTGACGGCCTCGCACTGGGTGGGGTTCACCTTGCCGGGCATGATGGAGCTGCCGGGCTCGTTCTCCGGGATGTGGAGCTCCCCCATGCCGCAGCGGGGGCCGCTGGCCTCGAACCGGATGTCGTTGGCGATCTTCATGAGGTTCGCCGCCAGGGCCTTCAGCGCCCCGTGGGCGAAGACCAGCGCGTCCTTGGAGGTCAAGGCGTGGAACTTGTTGGCATCCGGCGTGAAATCCGCCCCGGTCATCTCCCGGAGGCGCCTGCAGACCATCTCGTCGTAGCCCTTGGGGGCGTTGAGACCGGTGCCCACGGCGGTGCCGCCGATGGCCAGCTTTTCAAGCTCCGGCAGGGCCGCGCGGAGCATCCGGCAGGGGGTCTCGATGCCCTCCCGCCAGCCGGAGACCTCCTGGGCGAAGCGCAGCGGCGTGGCGTCCTGGAGGTGGGTCCGGCCGATGCGGATCAGGTCCGGGTAGGCGTCCTCCAGTCTTTTGAAGGCCCCGGCCAGCTTTTCCGCCGCCGGCAGCACCTGCTCCGTGACGGCCAGCGCCGCCGCGATGTGGAGGGCAGAGGGGAAGGTGTCGTTGCTGGACTGGGAGGCGTTCACGTGGTCGTTGGGGTGGAGCTTCACCCCCCGGTCCGCCGCCAGATGGGCGATGACCTCGTTGACGTTCATGTTGGTCTGGGTGCCGCTGCCGGTCTGCCAGACCACCAGGGGGAACTCGTCGTCCCACTTCCCCGCCCGGATCTCGGCGCACACGGCGGCGATGGCTTCCGCCTGCTCCGCCGTCAGCTTGCCGCTCTCCGCGTTGGCCCGGGCGCAGGCCTCCTTCAAGTAGGCGAAGGCGGTGATGATCTCCCTGGGCTGGCGCTGGCCGCCGATCCGGAAGTTCTCCAGGCTGCGCTGGGTCTGGGCGCCCCAGCGGCGGTCCGCCGGGACCGCGATGGAGCCCATGGTGTCGTGTTCCATGCGGGTGTTCATGGCAAAATTCCCCCTGATCGAAATAAGTTGGGACCATTATACCGCCCGGCGGGAAAAGGCGCAAGAGGCGGGAGCTACGGGATGGCAAAAGCCCCGGCGGAAGCTCCGCCGGGGCTCGATGCGCTGATGGTATTCCGGGATCCCGGGCTCAGTCCGCCCGGTACAGGTCCAGGGCCTGGGCCAGGGCGGCCATGGACACATAGGTGACGCCGTTTTCGATGACGCAGGCGCCGTAGACCTCCTCCGCGGTGCCGTCGCTGTCCACGGCGGTGATGGCGCCGCCGGGCAGGGCGGTCATCAGGGTCTCGCTCTCCAGGGGCGCGGGCTTCACCATGTCCTCACCGTAGGACACCACGGCGCCCTGCGCCGCATCCCAGCGGACGTTCATGCCCAGGGCCTCCGCCACCGCCCGGATGGGCAGCAGGGTGTCGCCGTCGGCGGTGGTCTTGGCCTTCTGGTCCACGGCGGCGCCGTTGACGGACACAGTGCCGTCCTCCGCCGCGGCCACATAGCCCCGGTACTCGTAGGCGAACACCAGCACCTTCTCCGGCGTGCCCTTGGCATCGGACCACACCAGAATCCGAGTGCCGGGGACCAGGTCCGCCAGGGTCACGAGGTTGCGGGTCAGATAGGGGCTCACCTGGGCGGAGGCGGGCACGGTGACCGTGTCATTGCTGCCGGCCACGGAGAGCACCGCTGACGCCTCGGTGATGACGGAGCCGGTGATCTCATAGTACTGGGGCACGGCGTAGTCGGCGGGGATGTTGCCCAGGATCAGTCTGGCCGCGGACTGGGGCGGCATGCTCAGCATCATGGCCGGTCCCACCCAGACATAGACGGTATCGCCGTCCTCCAGGGTGTCCAGGTTCAGGGTATTGCCGGTGACGGCATCCAGGCAGGGGGCATCTCCCACGTGGACCACCACCGCGTCGCTCAGGTCATCCCGCTCCCCCCGGTCCAGGAGGAAGGAGTCCTCACCCATCCAGGTGACGGTGCCCCAGTAGGCCACGGGGCCCGGGCGGGCGGGGGTCTCCTCCTCCGTCTCCGCAGCGGCGGCGGGGATGGACAGCAGGGCGGCGCAGAGCACCAGGGACAGGCATTGCAGGATACGCTTCTTCATTCTTGATCTTCCTTTCCGGTTCGTTGGGGAAGCGGTGAGGCTTCATTTGTCTGTACAGACGTGAGCCGCCGGGAAAAAGTTCCCTCCGGAGAGGAGATTTTTGCAAATATTTTGAGAGGTGGTGGATCCGGTCTTTCCATGCCCTATCCGGGGGAATTTTGAGGCCGCCGTATGACGGCCGCGGGGTGCTGGCGGCCGCCAGGGGGCTCCTGATACCGAAAGGGCTCCCGGAGACGCCGTAGGGGCGGTCATCAACCGCCCGGGGAAAATCTGCTCCCGCCGGGGCCTCTGTGGCCCCGGCGGGACAAGCGAAAAGGCCCCGGCCCCCTTCCGGGGGGCCGGGGTCCATGCAAGCACTGATTTACTTCTTGCCGTGGAGGGCCTTCATCCGCTTCTCGTGGTCCAGGATGGACTTGCGCATCCGCAGGGACTTGGGGGTGACCTCCAGCAGCTCGTCGTCCGCCAGGAACTCCAGGCACTGCTCCAGGCTCATCTGCTTGGGGGGCACCAGCCGCAGCGCCTCATCGGAGCCGGAGGCCCGGGTGTTGGTCAGCTGCTTCTTCTTGCAGACGTTGACGGTGATGTCCTCGCTCCGGGGGCTGACGCCGATGATCATGCCGCCGTAGACCGGCACGCCGGCGCCGATGAACAGCGTGCCCCGCTCCTGGGCGTTGTACAGGCCGTAGGTGATGGACTCGCCGGTCTCGAAGGAGATCATGGAGCCGTTGCCCCGGCGGGAGATATCGCCCTTGTAGGGGGCGTAGGAGTCGAAGACGCTGGCCATGATGCCCTCGCCCTTGGTGTCGGTGAGGAAGTCGTTCCGGTAGCCGAACAGGCCCCGGGCGGGGATCAGGAACTCGATCTTCATCCGCTCGCCCACGGGGGTCATCTCCAGCATGTCGGCCTTGCGCTGGCCCAGCTTCTCGATGACGGCGCCCACGCAGTCGGCGGGCACGTCCACCACCAGCCGCTCGATGGGCTCGCACTTGACGCCGTCGATCTCCTTGTACAGCACGCGGGCGGGGGACACCTGGAACTCGTAGCCCTCCCGGCGCATGGTCTCAATGAGGATGGAGAGGCTCATCTCGCCCCGGCCGGCCACGTTGAAGGCGGTCTCCCGGTCGGTGTCGGAGACCCGCAGGGACACGTCCCGCAGCGTCTCCCGGTACAGCCGGTCCCGCAGCTGGCGGGAGGTGACGAACTTGCCCTCCTTGCCGGCGAAGGGAGAGTCGTTGACGGAGAAGGTCATCTCCATGGTGGGGGCGCTGATCTTCACGAAGGGCAGGGCCTCCACGCAGTCGGGGGCGCAGATGGTGTCGCCGATGGTGATGTCGGGGATGCCGCTCATGGCGATGATGTTGCCGGCGGTGGACTCGGTCACCGGGTTCCGGGCCAGGCCCTCGAACTCATAGATGGCGGTGGCGCGGGCCTTGCGGAGCACGGCCTCCGGGTCGTGGTAGTTGCACACGGCGATCTCCTGGTTCTGCTTCAGGGTGCCCCGCTCGATGCGGCCGATGGCGATGCGGCCCACAAAGTCGTTGTAGTCAATGGAGCTGACCAGCATCTGGAAGGGCTGCTCCGTGTCCGCCTCCGGGGCGGGGATATACTCCAGAATGGTCTCGAACAGGGGCCGCAGATCCGTGCCGGGCACGTCGGGGGAGTAGGAGGCGGTGCCGTTGCGGCCGGAGCAGAAGAGCATGGGGCTGTCCAGCTGTTCGGGGGTGGCGTCCAGGTCCATCAGCAGCTCCAGCACCTCGTCCACCACCTCGTGGATGCGCTGGTCGGGCCGGTCGATCTTGTTGACCACCACAATGACCCGGTGGCCCAGCTCCAGGGCCTTGGAGAGGACGAAGCGGGTCTGGGGCATGGGGCCCTCGGCGGCGTCCACCAGCAAAATGACGCCGTTGACCATCTTCAGAATACGCTCCACCTCGCCGCCGAAGTCGGCGTGGCCCGGGGTGTCCACCATGTTGATCTTGGTGTCCTTGTACCGGATGGCGGTGTTCTTGGCCAGGATGGTGATGCCCCGCTCCCGCTCCAGGTCGCCGGAGTCCATGACCCGGTCCACCACCTCCTGGTTCTCCCGGTAGACGCCGCCCTGCTTGAGCATCTCGTCCACCAGCGTGGTCTTGCCGTGGTCGACGTGGGCGATGATGGCGACGTTTCTCAAATGTTCATTCTGCATATATTACCTTCTCCTTTTCCAACGGCAAGCCCACACAGGGTCCCGCATGGCAGATCTGTCAGCTATCAGCGGATCCGGCCCGCTGCCGCGCCGGCCGGATCGGCGTGTATTCGCGCACAATTCTGCATTATATTCCGCCGCGGGACATTTTGCAAGCCATCACGGCGGGATTTTTCAAAAAAGTAGCCATATTCAGAGATTTTCAGCGATAAGCGGCGTTTCGCCCCGTCCGGAGCCCCGGTTTTCGGCATTTTTGCTTTTTCCGAGAGAAGTAATACCTTTCCAAAAACTTCTCCCCTTTCCGCCGGGTTTTTGTCGCTTCCGGCCATTGACGTTCCGGGACGGCCGCTCCTATAATAGAGGTGCTGCGTCGGAAGCGGTGCCAGCACCGCACGTTCCCCCGCAAGTACCGTGGTCCGCTGGGACCACCCCAATGGAGGCATTCTGCCATGTACCGCGTCAAAACATTCAACAAGATCTCCCCTGTCGGCCTGAACCGCCTGGATCCGGAGCTGTACGCCGTCTCCGATGCCGAGACGGCGGAGGACGCCATCCTGGTCCGCTCCGCAAAGCTGCTGGACTATGACTTTCCGAAAAATCTCCTGGCCATCGCCCGGGCGGGCGCCGGCGTCAACAATATCCCCCTGGACCGCTGCTCAGAGGCGGGCATCGTGGTGTTCAACACGCCGGGCGCCAACGCCAACGCCGTGAAGGAGCTGGTGCTGTGCGCCATGCTGATGGGCTCCCGGGATGTGGACGGGGGCATCCAGTGGGTCCGGCAGCAGGTGGCCGCCGGCGTGGACGTCACCACCGTGGTGGAGAAGGGCAAGGCCGCGTTCATCGGGCCGGAGCTCTACCGCAAGACCCTGGGCGTCATCGGCCTGGGGGCCATCGGCTCGCTGGTAGCCAACATCGCCCTGTCCCTGGGCATGGACGTCTACGGCTATGACCCCTTCCTCTCCGTGGACGCGGCGCTGCGTCTGGACCGCCACATCCATGTGGTGAAGGACATCAATGAGCTCTACAAGCGGGCGGACTACGTCACCATCCACATCCACTACACCAAAGAGACGGAGCACATGATCGACGCCAAGGCCATCTCCGCCATGAAGCGGGGCGTCCGGTTCATCAACCTGGCCCGGGGCGAGATCGTGGACGACGACGCCATGCTCTCCGCCCTGGACACCGGCTGGGTGGCCGCCTATGTCACCGACTTCCCCAACAACCGCCTGGTGGGCGCGCCCCATGTCATCGCCATGCCCCATCTGGGGGCCTCCACGCCGGAGAGCGAGCAGAACTGCGCCGTCATGGCGGTGGATGAGCTGCGGGACTATCTGGAGAACGGCAACATCCGCAACAGCGTGAACATGCCCGCCGTCAGCCAGGAGCGCAGCGGCGTGTGCCGGCTGTGCCTGCTCCATAAGAACGTGCCCGCCATGCTGGCCAGCATCACCACGCTGCTGTCCCGGGACGGGGTCAATGTGGAGAACCTGAGCAACAAGTCCCGGGGGGACTACGCCTACACCATCGTGGATCTGGGCTCCCCGGCGGATCAGGCGGTGATCGATGAAGTCACCGCGCTGGAGAACGTGATCCGGGTACGGGTGATCCGCTGAGGGGTGACCGGCAGCGGCCGGGCGCCCGAAGCGCAAAGCGGCGGAAACCGGAGAGGACGGGGCATGCCCCCGTCCTCTTTTCGCCCCGCCCCCGCGGAGCGTGGAGCAGGGCGGCAGTCCTTCCCCATTGACAGCGCCGGGAAAACCGGGTACAATAAGTCCTGCGCAGCGGGTCCTGCCCCGCCGTGCCTCCACGCCCCTGTAGCTCAGTTGTATAGAGCGACCGCCTCCTAAGCGGTAGGCTGTTCGGGTCTAAATCGAGAATAAAAGTTCATATTTCTGTATAAGTCTCAGTAGCTCAGTTGGATAGAGCACGCGCCTCCTAAGCGCGGGGCCGGAGGTTCAAGTCCTCTCTGGGACGCCAAAACGGCCAGTTGTTCCTGCTTTTCGGAACTTCTGGCCGCTTTTTCTGCACTCTTTGAAATTTGGAAGTATCGCCCGCATAAGCGAAAAAGACTTGAATATGGAGAATATTTTGCTAATTGGCTTCGAACGATTTTCAGCCTGTTGCTAATAAAATGCGCCGCTGTGCTAATACGGTAATTAGCGTCCTTCTCTGTCCTGAAATATGGTGTTTCCTCCGCTCTGATATTTTTTTGTAGGCGAATGTGCCTCACGTATTTCATCCACCTCCCTGATTTTTCTATATGGTGCGCCAGAAGGCAATCTCTTTCCGCTGTTTATTTTAACCCACGAATTTTGTCAAATTTTATTTTTATCAAGTGTATCTGATAAAATCGGAATATACGGTTGAAATTCGAATATACTTGTGATATGCTCAACATTAGAGAGGAGGCGGGATCCATGATCAAACGGGAACTCTACATGAAACGCATCCGGCCCTTTATCGGGAATGAATTGGTAAAAGTCCTCACCGGCATCCGCCGCAGCGGAAAGTCAGTCATGCTGGACTTGATCAAGGAGGAACTGCTGGCTTCCGGCATTGATGGCGGCCAGTTTATTTCCCTCAACTTTGAGAATATGAGCAATGCCCATCTCTGCACTGCCCAGGCCCTCCACGATGAGATCATCCACCGGGCTACGGAGATCAAAGGCAAGGTCTATCTCTTCTTTGACGAGATCCAGGAGGTAGATGCCTGGGAGAAGTGTATCAACTCTTTCCGGGTGGAACTGGACTGCGACATCTATATCACCGGCTCCAACGCGAAACTGCTCTCCGGGGAACTGGCTACCTATCTGGCAGGGCGGTATGTGGAGTTTGTCATCTATCCCTTCTCCTTTGGGGAGTTTATGGAACTGTACCGCACGGTTTGCCCGGATGCTGATTCCCGCCAGTGCTTCAACCAGTATCTGACCATGGGCGGGATGCCCTATCTGGCCAATCTGCGCTATGAGGAAGCCGCCAGCCGCCAGTATCTGCGGGACCTGTTCAACTCGGTGGAACTGAAAGACATCGTCAAGCGCAACAATATCCGGGATGTGGATATGCTGGAGCGGATCATCGCCTACATCACCTCCAACATCGGCACCACCTTTTCCTCCACCGCCATCTCCAAATATCTCAAGAGCGAGGGGCGCTCTGTCTCGCCGGAGACGGTGCTGAATTATATCAAGGCCTGTACCGACGCCTTCCTGTTCTACCAGGTGAAGCGGCAAGACCTGCAGGGGAAAAAGATCCTCACCGTCAACGAGAAATACTATGTGGCGGACCACGGGATCCGGGAGGCGGTGTTCGGCGGCAACCGGAAGGACATCAACCTGGTCCTGGAGAACATGGTCTATCTGGAGCTGTTGCGCCGGGACTATACGGTCACTGTGGGCAAGGTGGGCGATAAAGAGATCGACTTTGTCTGCGAGAATCAGGGGAATAAGCTCTATGTGCAGGTGGCCTATCTGCTGGCCTCTGAGGAGACCATCCAGCGGGAGTTCGGCGTCTACCATCAGGTCCGGGACAATTTCCCCAAATATGTGGTCACGTTGGACGAATTCGACATGAGCCGGGATGGGATCAAACATCGCAACATCCGGGACTTTCTGTTGGAAGAAACCTGGGCCTAAAATGGATCCCACTGCGGCTGGTCTTGCTCGCCGAGTTCATAAAAACGGCACCCGAACATTCGGGTGCCGTTTGGCATTAGGTAGCCTGTTTGTTTCCGCCCGCAATCAAGGATGCAAGGACCTTGGCCAGTTCTGGGGACTGGCGGAGCTGCTCCACCAAGGATTCCAGATTCAAGGCGGCGGGCGCAGGCTCCTTTGATCCCTCCGGGGGCCGCACTGCCCGCAGATCCGGATTGGCATAGAAGGCAGCCTCAAATTTCTGGGCATTGATCTTCCGATCCTCGTCCAGAATGTGGGCATAGACCTGGGTGATCATGTTGATCTGTGCGTGGCCCGTGTCGCCCTGGGTGGCCTTCAAATCTCCGTGGTTCAGTTTCAACTTGTAGGTGGTGCTGGAGTGGCGGAGAGAATGGAATACCACATTGGGCAGACCGGCCTTTTCCTTCAACTGATTGAACGCTTTTTCGATGAGCCGGTCCTCATAAGGACGTCCGTTCGCCTGTGCCAGCACCAGGTTGTGATCCTGGTATTCTTCCCCCACCAGTTCCTTGACCTTGTCCTGACTCTGCTTCCACGCCCGCAGTATATAGGCCAACGTCTTGGGTAGCCAGATCTTGCGGATACTGCTGTCGGTTTTGGGCCTTTTCAGAACCAGACGGGTCGTTGTATCTGCCTTGATTGCCGGAAAGGTATAGTAGATATCCTTCTCACCGATTTTCTCGATAGCTTCTTTCGAAGCGCGGGCAAGTTCCTTATTGATGCAGATGTGGGCATTGTCATTTGCCAGATCATCATCGGCGATATGTACGTTGTCCCAGGTCAGCCCCAGGATCTCCCCCATCCGCAGGGAACAGGCAAAGGCCAGATGCATGGCGATCAGCAACTTCCCGTCATCGCAGGCATCCAGTGCCTGACGGATCGTGTCTGCATCCCAAATGTCCCGTTTCGTGTATTCGGTCTTCGGTATATTGGCTCCGATGAACGGATTCTTTCCGAGCAGTTCCCAACGCACAGCCTGCTTGAAGGCACAACTGAGCAGTTTGATGATTTTCTCGATGGTCTTGTCCGGCAAAAACTCGGTCCTGGCCTTTCTGGTCTTGGTGCTGACCGGAGTCGTCTTCCGGAGCTTCATAATGTACGTGTCCACGACTCGGGCATTGATCGACTGCACCTCCATGTCTCCGATGATCGGATCGATGTAGTTCTTGATGAGCGCGGTGCAGCTGTCATACATTGAGACACCCCAGTGCTGAGCCCCGTAAGTTTCCACAAAATCATACAGGAACTCCCGCACAGTCTGCTTCGACGGTGATACGAATGCTCCAGTAAACTGCTGGTTTTCAACCTCTGCCTTCCGCTTTACGGCCTCCTTATAGGAGTGATAAGTTTCCCATTTCTGCTTGCGTTCACCGTTTTCGTCCGTGTAATAGTAGACAACTGAAAATGTATTCTTTCCTCTTTTTTTGATAGTCGCCATATTGAACTCCCTTTTTGTTAAATTCCCATGAACTCCACAACGCTACGCTTAGGCACCTTGATCTGAGTCCCGATCTTGATTCCTTTAATTACTCCACTATTAACCAACTCATACGCTTTGTTCTTTCCAACCCGCAGGACCTGGGCCAGTTCCGGCACTGTGATCAACAACGGGAGGTCCTCTACGGAATGATAAACCATGCTATTCATTGCAATGCTCCTTTCATAAGTCTCCCGATTTTTCTCGCTCCGAATCGGTTTGACTTATGATAGGCAAGTGCATTTTAGATTATCACGGGACAATCTTCGCCTTTCAAAAGAGGTTAAATTCGGTCAAGAATTATTGAAAATAGTTGCTTTTCTCAGAAGAATATGGTATAATATATATAAAAGAAGCCGTGATCGGACTGATGCCTGATCACGGCTTCTTTGCTTTTATTTCGATATCATTGAACAAGGAGGTTTCAGAATTGAAAACCGGCGGATACACCATGGCGTTGTATCTCATTGACTGGTTGGGGCCCGGCTCCGAGGTGCTGGGTTGGCTGGTCGAATCAGTTGGAAGGTCTTTGCAATATGACGACCGGAAAACAGCTCTGGAGTGGTGCGGTCAGATCCTGGCCGCTCTCAGGGATTATACAGGCGGGATGGATTCCCCTCCAGAAGATGCTCTCGCGGCTGTCAGAGATATATCCAGAAGTTTGGCCCGTTATGTGGATCGTCTTGATCATGGCTATAAGGAGTGTGAGCAATGGACTTGATATATCGAATGCGGGCGGAATTTGAACGTAGCGATCATCCGCAAAAATCCATCGAAGAACTTCGGCGGATCGTCGTTGGTGTCGCGGAGGATGGACCGGCACGGGAGGGCATCCTGTTTTCAGCATCATTTTTGGCAGCTCTGGCCGACTACACAAATCCACAGGGGCTTCCGTTGCTAAACGAGTATATGGAGGTCAAGGAAGCCCTTGATCTTACCTTAGAGCAGGTTCGGCAGAATATGGAGGCGGCTTGGACATTGTGGCGGGCCGCAGTGGATAAAAGAAAGGAGCCGTTATAACAGCATGGGAGCAACGGATATGAAAGAAATGAGCCGATGGGCGGCGGAGGACTGGGCGGCTTTTGGCCTGTCCCTGTGGGAACTGCATGGCAATATCATGGCTGATCCCGCCTACATCGACGCTGGTGTTGATATCTTGGTTGGACTGCGGACCGCAGTTCCGCATGTCAATCTGGAACTGCGCAAATATTGTGCGGACACAGCTGATGTCATCGCAGACCTATGCTGTGAGCGGATACGCAACCTTGCCGATGATTGCCGCTGGGACGCACGGCAGGTAATTCCACAACACTCTGCAACATCTGGCTCAGGTGATGACTCGCCGGACGAGGGGGATAGCCCAGACCTGCCGCCAGAGTGGTTTGATGTGCTGGGCGATGATGATGACTAAAGAGAGGTGTCCGAAAAACATTTGGTTTCCGTTACATACGCGGGGCCCCATTTTAGGGGCCCCAAAGGAGGTGAAATACTCGGATTTTGTAATGGAAAAAGGAGTTGGGATTTCTGTTACACATGAAGAAACTGTCCACGGCTATGCCCGATGTTCAACGGCGGAAACTCGCCAAGATATCAACCGTCAGGTTCGTGAACTAACCCGTGCTGGCGCAGAGCATATTTGGATTGAGTATGAGCACGGTGATGCCGCCAACAAAGAACAACAATCACTCATGTTTTCGGCATCAAAACCCGGAGACACCATAGTTACTTTAGAGGTATCCCGGCTATGTCGCTCTACGCGACAGCTCTGCGAGATTATTGACACAGTTCGGAACAGGCGGCTACGTCTTATTATTGTGGGCTCCATTACCATGGATTGTCGGAATGGAACCATGGACCCTATGACGGAGGCGTTCATGCAGATATCCGGCGTTTTCGCTCAACTTGAACTTTCACTGATACGGGCTCGAGTGAAGTCTGGCATGGAAAATGCTCGAACCAAGGGCAAGCGAATAGGCAGGCCACCAGTGACCACTGACACCATCCCGGACAGCTTTTTTCGGTATTTTTCGCGCTACCAAAGCGGTCAAATCAACCTCTCTGAACTGGCCCGTCTGTGCCAAATCAGCAGGCCAACGGTGTACAGATATATAGCAACCATAGAGAGGGCGGAAAAGGGGTGAACTGGTCGAGACCGGTCACCCTTTTTCCGTTTTTCTATCCTTTTTTCGTTTTTCTTCCCCAGTTACAATATGACGGGAATCATTTTGGGTGCCCATGAGGTGCGTAATCGCCCCGGAATCGGGTATTGTGAACGGACGCAGACTGCGGCCCGTTTTAGGACTTTTGTGCCATAATACCATCCTAATAAACTCGCAATTTTTTCATAAGAACTTCACAATAAGATCACATAAAGATTATATTAGGATCATAATAGAATTCTAACACCCAAGAGCCAAGAGGACGTCTCCCGGCTCTTGGGTGCTTTTCGTACAGAGGTGCTCAGCGCATCACTTTGTCCAGCAACGCCTGATACCCGTTGACCACGTCATAGACCACATCTCCGCTACTGATGGCCTTGAAGTGCTCTCTGGCACAGTCGATCTTTGCCTGTTCAATGGGCGTTATGTGGTTGAAGTTCATGGAATCCAAAGATCCCTTCGTCTCCGCCACAAAATAGATGTGCTTCACCGAGCCCTCGTAGAAGGCGATGGCCCAGTCCGGGTTGTAATACCCTACCGGCGTGGAGATGTAGAATCCATTCGGCAGCTTCACATAGACGGCCACCTCGGAGCGGATCTCCAATTCCTTGGCAAAGTCCCGTTCGTTGCTGGAATCATAGAGGATATGGTCATAGAGGTGCTTTTCCGTCTTCATGGCGTTGGCGTCCAGCCGCCCCTTGAGAGTGGGCTCGGTAAACACACTCGTGTCGTAGCGGTCATCCAGGACGTGGTAGGTGATGTGCTGGATGATGGCAGTGGCCTTCTCGTCGTTGATCAGAGCGGCGGCTTTCAGGATAAATTCCTCCGGGTTCTCCCGGAACTGGTTGAACACCGCAGGTTCGATCCCCGTCAGAATGGCGATCACCGCCCGGCGGGTCAGGCCGGTCTCGTCCACCAGCTTGCCCACCAGATCGTACTTTACGGCGCTGTTGGCGCGGACCTGCTTATCCTGGGAATAGGTCTCGGATTTCTTCTTGGAGAAAGAACTGCCCTCCAGCAGGGACTCCTTGGACCGGACCTCCTCCATGGAACCGCTCTCCACCTTGAAGTAGATCCTGGGAACGCGCAGATTTTTATCAAGGGACTGGATGGCCTTCTGGATCAGCTCTTGGGTGTCAAAGTCCACCACATAGACGGACTTGCTGTTGATCCGGGACCAGAGGGCCTTGAACTCCGGCATGGCCAGTTTGTCCGGGTCCACCTGTAGCTCCACATTGTTGCTCCGGGCATTCTCCGGCTTCATGGCGCTGTCACTGTACACGGAGTCCAGAATCGCCAGGACGGAGTCGGCGCAGTCGGCCGCTTCTTCTGCAATCTTTACTTGGTTGTTGGCCTTGTCCGCAAAGTATTTGTCCGTCAGCGCACCCTTGCGGTCCACATAGCCGTTGATAATCAGGTCATAGCAGATGGCCTGGGCCAGAGCGGCGTCCACCACCTGCTCATTGCCGGAGGCGTCCCGGAGGACCTTGCCCTGGAACAGTTCCGGGGTGACCGCCTTGGGCCGGTCCGCCACAGCCTCCGCCATCTCGGACTGGAGCCCCTTGGCGAAGCTGTCGTAGCTCTCGCTGGCGATGACGGTGAGGATGTTGATGTTGTGGACCTCATTCCCCAGCACATTGGCGTCCATGCGCTCCCCGTCCTGGTTGACGCACAGGCGCAGGCCCCGGCCCACCTCCTGGCGCTTGCGGACCTCGCTGCTGCTCTGCTTCAGGGTGCAGATCTGGAACACGTTGGGGTTGTCCCAGCCCTCCCGCAGAGCGGAGTGGGAGAAGATGAACCGCACGGGGGACCTCTTCGGGTCCCGGTCCAGTAGCAGCTCCTTGTTCTTCATGATGAGGTCGTAGGCGTCCCGGTCGTCGGAGGTCCGCTCCTTCCTGTCGCCCAGCTTGCTGTCGGTCATGCGGCCCTTCTTATCCACGGAAAAATAGCCGGCGTGGGTGTCTTCGGCCTTGATGGACTTCAAGTATTGGAGATACTCGTCCTCCCCGATCCCCAATTGCATGGTGGAGAGGATGTCGTTATACTCCTCCTCAAACATCTCCGCGAAGATGCCGTTGTGGGGCTGTCCGGCGGCATCATACTGCTTGTAGTGGGCCACCTCGTCAATGAAGAACAGGGACAGGACTTTGATGCCCTTGTAGAACAGCTGGCGCTCCCGCTCGATGTGGGAGAGGATGGTCTCCCGAATCTGGATGCGGCGGAGCTGCTCCTCGCTGACCTTGCCCACCACGTCCCCGGCGTAGAGCTTCACGCCATTGAGGAATTCCACGGAGTCGTCCCGGCCGTCGATGGTCTTTACCACGAAGCCGTTTTTGTACTCCTCCAGCTTGGTGACCTCGCCGGAGTTGTCGTAGAGATTGTAGCCGATGCCCACCTTCCGGGAGACCTTCCGCAGGCCGGACTTCCCCATGTAGTCGAACTGGATGGTGGCGGTGGGGTCTGCCTTGGAGAGGTTGATCCCCTCCAGGTATACATAGCCGTCGGTGGCGGTGGAGCCGCTCTCGGTGATGCCCTTGACGGCGATCTTTTTCACCAGCTTCTTGTTGTAGGCCTCCATGGCGTCCAGCCGGTAGACCATGTTGTAGATGCTGTCGGAGCGGTGGGTGGCGGAGTAGCGTAGCGTGAAGAGCGGGTTGAACTCCTTCAGCCGCTCCCTGGTCTGCTTGCCCTCCACCGACTGGGGCTCGTCGATGATCAGGATGGGGTTGGTCCTGGCAATGATGTCGATGGGGCGGCGGGAACGGAACTCGTCCAGCTTCATGTAGATGCGCCGGGCGTCCTTGCCCCGGGCGTTGAAGGCCTGGGAGTTGATGATCATCACGTTGATAGAACTGTCCGAGGCAAAGCGGTCGATCTCCGTCAGTTGGGCGGAGTTGTAGATGAAGAAGCGGATCTTCTTGCCATACTCTTCCGCAAAGTGTTCCTGTGTCACCTGAAAGGACTTGTATACGCCCTCCCGGATGGCCACGCTGGGCACCACCACGATGAACTTGCTCCAGCCGTAGTGCTGGTTCAGCTCGTACATGGTCTTGATGTAGGTGTAGGTCTTACCCACGCCGGTCTCCATCTCGATGGTGAGATTGTACCGCCCCTCCAGCCGGGGGGAGGGGGCGATCTGGTTGGCCCGCTGGATCTTATTCAGGTGCTCCAGCACCACCTGGTCGCTGAGCTCCGGGACGATGGGCTCGTTGCGCCAGCCGGTGAAGCTCATCGCCTCCAGGGTGAGCTGGTGCGTGTCGGAGCCCCGGTCCATCCGATAGGTGGGGGTCAGGTAGGGTTGCCCGGCGAACACATCCACCACGGCCTTGGCGGCGTCAGCCTGAAATTTTTGGTGTTTGAATTGGAGTTTCATACACTACATTCCCTTGAACTCATAAATTTTTGACCTGCCCCAGAACTTGATTCCGAAATGCATACACATTTTCCTAATAAGCGCAACATACCCGTCATCAGCCAATGGATGTACCATCACACGCTCAACAAAATAAGATATATCCTTAATAGGGAGATATAGAATACCATCGTTTATTCTATGTGGAACGGTACAGAAGGAAGATCCGACTAATCTCATTTCATTTTCATACTTAAAACACTTTCGCTTGTGGCGGATTATTTCATCGCCATCATAGAGGACTATTCCATCATCTGTAAAGGTTGTATTATTAAGCAAAGTTTCCAGGCATGGTCTATCTAAATCATATTGAACCCGAAAAATACTAAGAGAATCCGAATCAAGTTCCAAGAGTTTGTCTACTGATGTACGTATCATAACGGCGTGATTGTCGTAATTATACGCATTCCACATGACCTCAGCATCTTTACTGCGTGAAAAACATAAGCAAAACATATCGTCCGTGATAGCCTGGATGGTCTCTATGAACGAGTTAAAATGTTTCTCGCAATGAATGCCGTATTGGGCAAATGAGTTCGCCATCTCTTCTCGATGTTGCAAATTTTTCAATGTTCTAACGACAAATGTTTCATATTGATCTGGCCATTTACTTGGATTAACTAAGGCAAGTTCTTGATGAAACAAAAGTTCGCAGAAGCGCTGAAATGAAATGTAACGGTAGACTTTCAAGGAATACTTGGTTGCCATCTCAAATCACCTTCACCCTGGTATCCGGGGCCAGGAGCTTGAAGATCTCCCCCACGTTGATCTTCTCCGGGCTGGTGGCGAAGCTGCTGTCCCGGAACACGGCCCGGAGGGGCTTCCGGCGGGCGATCTCCCGGACGACGGCCTCCGGCACGTCCTTGTCGAAGCAGGCGATCAGGTCGCCGTCGTTGTAGGTGTGGACGGTGCAGCCCTCCACCTGCTCGGAGCGGTAGGGCATGGACAGGGGCAGGCCCCACTCCAGCAGGCAGCCGAACAGCAGGTCCAGGTCGGTGCGGTCGGGCTTGATGTTGGACTCCATGTGCTGGAGCATGTCCTGGTTGTACTCCTGGGCGGAGTAGTAGACGGGCTCCATGTTGGTGTCGTCCAGCTTCAGGACGCGGAAGCCGATGTCCAGGTCGTCGGCCATTTTCTGTTTGGTTTCTTTGACTTCTGGAGAATCCGGCCATTCAGAATAGTGAAATCCCTGAATAGTGCCCTGCTCACTCTTATATTTGTGCATCTCCCGGATGCCAATCCCCTCAGCCAGCAGGGCTTCTCTGGCCTTATCCCCTGCCCGGCGGATGCGCTCTATTCCCACATCGCAAAGGGTCTCATACTGCGGCGAGGGGCTCTTTTCCGGCAACTGGACCAAAATGAATTTGCGATGTCCGCCGTCCTGGGCGTTCTTGCGCATGACGGCATGGGCGGTAGTGGCGGAACCGGAGAAGAAATCCATTACAATGGAATTCTGGTCCGTGGCGATGGTCAGCATTCGGTCCAAAAGGCGCACAGGCTTTGGTGTATCAAAGGGCGCGGAACCGTCAAATAAGGCTTTGAGTTCTTTCTTTGCCTCGTCTGTGTGACCGACTTCCTCATAAGGCCAGAAATTTGTGGGCAACTTACCGACAACTTTATCAATATATGTTTTTCTACGGATACCACCTTTTCCATTTTGTGTAAAATAAAATCTCGGCCATTGGCCACGCTCCAAAACGCTTTGAGCTTGGGCTTGAGCGACTTCAAGGGGTTTTGCTAAAACAAGGCCCTTCACATCTTTTCTGACATCTTCTGGTAAAATGCCGCAAATTTCTGCTCTCTTTTTTGCATCATTCAAATCTTTCAGCACATATTCCGTCCATTCACTCATAATTTCCAACATAGTATCTTGCTGATACCGCCAATGAGCTCCGGTGTATGGATATATCATCTCACCTGTAAACGGATGCTGGATTGCATAAACCATGCCTTGATGTGTTGACGCATCTGCTGCAAATGCATCACTACTTGTCCAAGGCATACTATCATTATCCGGATTTTTGTATTTTGTGTCCATATTTGCGGTTCGGGGCAGATAATTCGGCATCCAAGAAGTTTGTTTGCTAAACACAACGATGTGTTCTACTTCACTAACAATACCCTTGGAATCGTTTCGAGGGGAATATGTTCTCTGCCAGGAAATATCTGCTACGAAGTTACTTTCTCCAAACACTTCTCTGCACATTTGCAGGAGGTTGGCGCACTCGTTATCATCAATCGAAATAAAAATAACCCCATCGTCTGCCAGCATATTTCTCGCCAGCATCAGCCGCGGGTACATCATGCTGCACCAGTCGGAGTGGAACCGGGGGTTGCTCTCGGAGTTCTCCGCGAACTGCTTGTTGCCCTCCTCGTCAAACAGGCCGATCTGCTGGTCGTACTCCTGCTTGTCCATCTCAAAGCGGTCGTTGTAGATGAAGTCGTGGCCGGTGTTGTAGGGCGGGTCGATGTAGATCATCTTTACCTTGCCCAGGTAGCTCTCCTGAAGGAGCTTCAGCACCTCCAGGTTGTCACCCTCGATGTACAGGTTTTCGGTGGTGTCCCAGTTTTTGCTCTCTTCCGGACAGGGGCGCAGGGTCTTGAGGATGGGCTTGTTGGCCTCCACGATAGAGGCCTTCTTGCCCACCCAGGTGAATTCGTAGCACTCGTCGCCCTCCAGCACCTCGTCGGAAAGCATCTGCCGCAGCAGCTCGAAGTTGGCGGCCCTTTTCACCCCACCCTTGCCGTCAGGGCCCTCGGTGACGCACCCGGGGAACAGGGCGGCGAGCTTGTCTATATTCTGCGCCGTTAGGTCCGGCGTCTCAAATTTCATGTGGTCCATCAGGTAAACCTTCCCCTTCAATTTTAGTAAAAATATTGCCGTGCGGACGTTCTCTTTCATCGCCCATAGCAATATAAAACAGGTCTTTTTCATTGTAAAGACGAACTGTGTGCGTGTAAAGCAAATTGATAATTAGTTGCCCCCAGCGATAAACATCATTCCAAATCTGCTCATAAGCGGAGTCAATTTCTTTATTGCTCATAAATGGAGAGTCCTCATGCAAGAATTTTCCGCATCGATTATATGCCGCGATGAATTCATCTTTTGTTAAATAGGGTTCTTTTCGTGGTTGCCACTGAAATTTGTTTTTGGGGTTGACATAAATAGGCTCAGGATAAAAATTAGGATGAATGCGCTCGATATCCTGTAAAATCAGTCTTGCATTCCACATTCTATCTATATTGCCAAGTTTTTCACGATATATATCAACATCAGAAACCAGGGCAGACAGTGCAATCAGCTCTAAAATTTTACGGATTTGCAATACGCAAAACTCTGTATTTGTAATTCTAAATGTGGTTTTTGTTTTTCCTTCTCGAATATCAGAAATAGCACGCAACCGCCATTTGATTAGTTGCATATTTCGCAAATAGAGTTTTTGAAGTTCCGTTTGCCGTTCAAGTTCATTTTTCATATATAACCGCTGCCATCTCCTTCCGCAACTTCTTTAACTCCGCATTCAGCTCCACCTGCCGGTTGAGCTGCTTTTCCCTCCTGATCTTGTTCTCCAGAGCCGTGATCTGCTTCTGGAGCTGCTGCCGCCGGAGGTTCCGCTCCACGGAATCCTGCAGGGCCTCGCCGCCACTGGGCGCAAGGCTGTCCCCGGCCACTTGCCGGATGAAGTTCTCATACACCGCGTCCACGGTGAGACCCTCCATACAGAGGGGAAGCCGTTCCGGCTCCATCCAGCCGGTGTGGTAGTACTGGCGAACCTGGAACGCGGCGTTGCCGGAGGTGGCCTCCTTGTAGCCGATCCAGGCCTGGTACTTCCCCTCGTGCTCCAGAAGGAACAGGATGTGGTAGGGGATCTCCCGGTCGATCTGGCGCAGGACGGCCTCATCCAGGGAGGGCTGATTCAGACGGAGTTCCAGCACCTCCACCTCGGTGACAGACTTCCCAGGGGCCAGGTTAGCCGTGGCGGGGGCAATCTTGTTCCGCCACCAGATAAGCCGGATCTGTTCCACAAAGGCCCGCTTCAGGGCCGGCGTCACCGTCAGGTTCTCATAGAATTTCTGCTTGGGGATGCGCTTGTTGAATTCCGTGGTTTTGGGTAAGCCCAGCATAGCGAGTCCTCCTCACTTGACCACCAGGAAGCAGATCAGTTCAAAATCATCCAGGCCGGAGACCTGGGAGAGCAGGGCGGTGGTGCCGCCGCTTTTGAACAGACTGTCGATGTCGCTCTCCTCCTTCACGTCCAGGATGGAGTTCACTGCCTCGTTCAGTAGCTCTGACATCTCAGACATATCCCGCCCATCGTCCGTTTCCTGGTTAAACTGCCGACACAGGTCGGAAATGGGCTCCGTCTTTCCCCGGCACAGTAGGCGGATGGTGTCCAGCATCTGCTTGGGGTTTAAGTAGTCGCAGAGGATCTCCCCATCCATGCCGATGTAGACCATGTAAAACGGGTGGATACGGTTTCGGTGATCCACATTGACGCTGTCATTCACATTCCGCAGGACGAAGATCGCGCCGGCGGGGGCGTCCTCCCGGGCCGGGACAACGGCGTGCATCCCGTGGGGCGTGGTCTCCACATCGTGGTGGTGCTTCATGTACTCCAGCAGATCCAGGCGGAACTCGTTAAGGCCCAGGTCCATGATGGAGATCCCGCTGGACATCTCCTCGATGTCCACGACTTCCTCCTGGAGCCGCTTTAGTTGCTGGCGGCGATACTCTAAATCTCCCTTTTCTTCGGAATTGATGGGATCATCGTCGCCGGTGGAAGTCATAACAGAAATCTTCATGCGGGTCTCCACCCGGCTTTTCAGATTGATGTACTCGTCCAGGTCCATGTCCGGCCAGAAGTTCACCAGCTGGATCACTCGGTTCCGGCTACCGATGCGGTCGATCCGGCCAAACCGCTGGATGATCCGCACCGGGTTCCAGTGGATGTCGTAATTGATGAGGTAGTCGCAGTCCTGGAGGTTCTGGCCCTCGGAGATACAGTCCGTGGCGATCAGGATGTCCAGTTCCTCCATACTGTTCGGCATCAGAATGTCGCGGCCCTTGGAAACGGGGGAGAAGCAGGTAAGCACCGTATTCAAGTCCGAGCGCAGACGGGGGATCGTGGTCTTCCCGTCCACTGTTCCGGTGATCTCCGCCGTGTTCAGGCCAAAGTTCTGCTTCACAAAGGGAGCGACCTCTCGGTAGAGATAGTCCGCCGTATCGGAAAAGGCCGTAAAGATGATGATTTTTCGGTTTCCCGGGTTGATGGGGTGTTCCTGCTTTTTCTGAATCAGTTCCAGCAGAGTCTGCAACTTGGTATCATGCGCCGGGGTGATGTCCCCGATCATCAGGGAGAGCAGTTGCAGGCTGTCAGCGTCCTTTTCCAGCTCCCGTAACCAAGAGAGGTAGTCCATGTCGGCCAGGTCGATTTTGACCCGTTTGCCCACAGAGAAATAGTCGGTATTCTGGTCGTCCATGTCGAACTCGTCGACATCTGTGAAGTCCTCCAGTTCCAGCAACTTTCCGCCGGACTGATAGGTGTGGATCGTCTCGATGGTAGACTGGATCAGATGATAGACCCGATCAATGGTGAGCCGGAAAGCGTAGACAGAACTCTCCAGCCGCTTGAGCAGATTGATACTCATCAGGCGGCGGATACCCTCCTCACGGCCCTTCTGGGTCAGGCTTGTCCCCTTGTTGTGGGTGAGTTCCTCGTATTTGGAGAGGCGGGAGGGCATGATGTAGTAAGTAGGGGTGTAGATGGCCAGGTTGAGGGAGATCAGCAGCCCATAGATCTGGTTATAGTTGATGGCGTCCCCCAAGTCTGTCAGACAGGGGCGCAGGGAGATGGGCTTGAGCCGCTCCGGAAATTTGCCGATGTCGGCGGTATCGTAATACTTCTCAATGTGCCTGCGGGAGCGGGCGATGGTCACGCTGTCCAGCACTTCGAAGAAATCAAAGTCCAGCATATCGAGCAGGGCCTCTGTGGTCCTCCCCTCCGCCGGAAGGCGGCTCCATTCATTGAAGGCCTTTTGCGCCCGGCGGAAGATCTCGTCAATGGTGGTGCTGGTATCCAGTTTCTCATTGATCTGGGCGGAGTCCCCCTCATAGGCCAAGGCCAGCTGGTTCTTCAGGTCGATGAACCGATTGTTGACCGGGGTGGCGGAAAGCATCAGGACCTTTGTGCGGACGCCTGCCCGGATCACTTTGTTCATCAGTTTCAGATAGCGGTTCTCTTTGGCGTCTTCACCGGAGATCTCTCCGCCGTTGCGGAAGTTGTGGCTCTCGTCAATGACCACCAGATCGTAGTTGCCCCAATTCAGCCGATCCAGTTCGAGGCCGTTGGACTTCCCGTGCTCCCGGGACAGGTCGGTATGGTACAGTACGTCATACCGCAGGCGGTCCTCTGCGATGGGGTTGTTCACATAGTTGCCCTTGTAGGTGTTCCAGTTTTCTGACAACTTCTTAGGGCACAGAACCAGGACTGATTTGTTGCGGTTCTCGTAGTATTTGATGACAGCCAGCGCCGTGAAGGTCTTACCCAAGCCCACACTGTCCGCCAGGATGCAGCCATTGTATTTCTCCAGTTTGTTGATGATGGCCAGCGCGGCATCCTTCTGGAAGTTATAGAGCATGTTCCAGATCTTGCTCTGTTTGAAGCCGGTGGCCTCATTGGGCAGGACGTCCTCGGAGATGTCCTCCAGGAATTCATTGAAAATGTTATACAGCGTGAAGAAGTAGATGAAATCCGGCGAGTTCTCCCGGTATGCGGTGGAGATGCTGTCGAGTACCAGGTCCGTGACATCCTGCAACCGGGTCCTGTCATTCCAAATCTCATCAAATAATTTTAAGAAGCGCCCGCTGTTTTCATAAGATTCTGTTTTGTTGACATAGTAGTAGGCGTTATTGCCCCGCTCACAGCCCAAGTCAACAGTAGTGAAGCCGTTGATGGGCATATAGGTACTCTCATCCACCGTCATGAAACCCATCATCTGCTCCTGCGTCACATTGGAACGGAAGGTGACCTTCCTACGGACCCAGTCGGCACACTCCTTGGCAATGGCCTTCTGCGTCAGTTCGTTGCGGAGCTTGATCTCAAAATCGGTGCCGTACAGGCTGCGCTCTCGGTTCAACCGGGGAATGTAAAACTCTCGCTTCTCCTTGGGCACTTTCTCCTGAATAAACGTGGGCGAGGTAAAGATGAAACGCAGTTGGTCAATCCCATCCAGCTGCTTTTTCAGTTCCTGATAGGCATAGATGGAGAAGCAGGCGGCGGCTATGGAGAGTTGGCTTCCCTTTTTGATGGTGGCCTGCAAATCAGAACGCACAGTCTGATTGATATTGTCCAATATCTGCATAAGTGGCCTCCTTCAACGACCTGAGTCTGGAGATGTGGAATCAGGCTTTTTGCTCCGATATTTCTGCGAGAATCCAATATACTTCCCGCTTTTGATCCTGGCATCGCCAGGCTTTTCCGCATCCTTTGGAATGGCCCAACTGCGCCCGAGGCGCTCAGCTCCGGAGATGCGTCCAGAGGCGCAGAGGGTTTGAATCCGGCGGGAACTGATCCCCCACTTTTTCGCCGCTTCCGCAATCGACATATAATCCATCAGGAACCTCCTAATCGGCGGCACAAATTTCTCTTAAATCTGATAATACACGATTTTGCGAACATTATCAACAGGAATCCACCAGATTTTCCATGCACAAATAGAAAGAAGCGATCCCAAAGGACCGCTTCTTTCTGTGATCAGATGTAGACGTATTTGATTGTCCTGCTATGTATGGGCCCTAAGTCGTGTTGATCCGTCCTTTCTGTAGATTTTCACCTGGTGTCGACAAACCTTGTGAAGTTGATTTATTCTATACAATCATGCGGAAAAATATCAAACTATCCGAAACAAAATTTTGGCTACCACCAGTTTCTCTGGGATGCAGCCAAAGACTCTGCTGTCAGCGGAATGATCTCGATTGTCACCCATGAAATATATGTGGCCGGGCGGAACACAGGATATCCAAGTACCGGCGTCTGGGATATAGTCGAAGTATTGATTGTTGACTGTCAAATATCCGCTGTTCGAAATCAAATGGTCTCCGGGCAGTCCAACAACACGCTTTACATAGGCTATCTGTGTGTCCGGATTGGGGTGAAATACCAGGATGTCCCCTCGGTGCAATGTGTCTTTAGATGAATCAATATCACGCGCCAAGTAGAAACCACCATCAGCAATCGCTGGAAGCATACTGGGGCCACAGCAATAAACGATGCGCAAATTGAATACGGAAAACAAAAATATAAGGACCAGTGTGAAAGTACAAATTACCATCGTTAGGGGGCTCGATTCACGGAATCTATCTTGCAGAGTTTGAGCCATTGGCATATTCCTTTCGTAAAAAATAAATCGGTTGAGAGATCGCTGTGATCACTCAACCGATATTTGTATTATACCAGATAATTGAGAAATAGTCAAACAAAATTATTCTGCTTAGAATCGTATACACTTATGCTCTGACGATGGTAGCAAGCCCATCTGTTTGAGGCTCAGGAAACGCAAAAGGAGACTGAATATATGAAAGGCCGCAATCCCGGGGAATCGTAATCGGGTTTACCCCTAAATCAGCCAGGATATTCAGGTAACGACGATAGGTATTGTAACAAATCTTTCTCTTGGCCGTATCCATATCGTTTTGAGCAATCTCACGCAAAAAATCAATTAGATGTCTTTTTGTTGTTTTAGTAAGATTCGAATATGAAACTATGTGTTCTGCTGCGTCCAACGCATAAAAATCGCCCTTTGGAAACATACCATACATCTTTTGCAAGTAATGGCGCTCGGTTTCTGCATTGATCCAGTTTTTAGCGGAGCGAGCGACGCCCTGTTTAGCCATATATTTCAAATGACCTTTCTTAATCTGCAGTTCCATACGGACTATATCCCGCTCATAATTTTTGGCCAGATTCTTACTATTCCCGGAAACAAAAAACTTGACTGACCGCTCTGTATTTTTGTCATAGACATTGACGGTTTTACTTTTGCTCCGACTGTATATGGATGTCTTGTACTTTACATCCCGGACGGTGTAAATAGCCCGTGTTGGGCACTTTTGCAACAAATCAAATAAGATAAGGCGCGTGTCTTCGTCTTCGATACGAATATTATAGCAATAATCAACCCGACTTACTGTCATGTCATCTACAGAAAAGTTTCCGTAGCCCAGAAGCTGATCTAACAGGCGTATAATCACCCGAAACTGCTGACTGGATGTGTTTTCTGTTCTGAAGAATTTTAACGCATCCACCTTGATCGTGTACAGATAGGATAGCACTTCTCCATCGTAGCAAACTGTAAGCGGACGACAGCGGATAGACAGCCCCTCTCCCATATAGGCGAAATGCTTTTGGACTTGACTAAACCGTAAAATTTCGTCACTCGTAGCATCAACAATACGCGTGAGAACGAATGTGTGCATAGCTCTATGTCCCTCTTTTTGAAAAAATTCCCCTAATATTTATGGGGCGATATAGTAGCGATTTCGCTGTTTGAATTTATGGTATTCTTTTTTCTGCGGACCTATCAGGAGACGCCGGGATCCCCGAGGGAAAAACGTGATAACGAAGGGCAAAATAAAATCGCCGGGCTCAATTCAATGAGTCCAGCGATCCTATGTATAACGAATCAAGTCGCTTTCTTACTGCGCCTTGCAGACTTTTCCGGCTTTTGGGGACCGGCTTAACACACCAATATCTGGAGCATGTCTTTCTGTTTGGAGAAAAAATATCATAGTAACTGCAGTATACCGCATCACCACGGCACTTGCTATGTCTGCAACGTTTACAATCACACGGTATAGGTTCAGGTTTCTTTACACGGATGATGGTATTCGTTTGAGTCCCCATACTGCCCTTTGCCACGGCGGATTCCTCCTCGTTTTTGTATGTGCTATATGATTTTGACCGTCTTGCTTGTCCAGAAGCACGGATTCTAAGTAGCAGGACTGACCGGCGATTCTTAACATTATCATATGCACATAATTTGACAATATCAGAAGATGTACACAGCGATCCACAGGGAGAGACCAGCCCTCAAAGGACAGTCAGTTCTACCTATTTGCTAATACCTTGCTAATATGACCCTCTAAAACAGGGAAATATTCAGGGGGCCCCGGTGGGAAGGACGGCCATATTATGGACACAAATATGGCAAAATCAATTCGTTTTTCGTGACATTTTCAACTAATTTAAGATGCTTCGAAATCAATAGGGAAAGCGAGGGAAGTACTCCTAAGCGGTAGGCCACCAGTTAGAGTCTGGTCAGGGGTGCCAAATGGGCCAAAGCCGTTGGCTTTGGCCCATTTTTTGCGCATTTTCCGGCGGGAGGGCGCCTCCGGCCGGCGCCTGCCGCCGGATATGCGGCAGACCGGTTGTTACATTGGGAAAACTGTGGTACAATAGCTCCATGCGTGAACAGAGTCTGACAACTGAACATCCCCTGCTCCGCCTGCCGGAGCCCCTGCTGGCCTGGTACCGGGCCAACGCCCGGGACCTGCCCTGGCGGCGGACCGAGGACCCCTACCGCATCTGGGTGTCGGAGATCATGCTCCAGCAGACCCGGGTGGCGGCGGTGCTGGGGTACTATGACCGCTTTCTCGCCGCCCTTCCCACCGTGGAGGCCCTGGCCGCCGCCCCGGAGGAGCAGCTGATGAAGCTGTGGGAGGGCCTGGGCTACTACAGCCGGGCCCGGAACCTCCAGAAGGCCGCGAAGCGCATCGCCGCCGGAGGCGGACAGTTCCCGGACACCTACGAGGGCCTGCTGGCCCTGCCGGGCATCGGAGATTACACCGCCAGCGCCATCGCCTCCGCCGCCTTTGGAAAGCGGGAGGCGGCGGTGGACGGCAACGTGCTGCGCCTCGTCATGCGGCTGACGGACGGCCATGACGACATCGCGGACCCCAGGGTGAAAAAGGCCGTGCGGGCGCAGGTCCAGGCCGTCATGCCGGAGACAGCGGCGGACATCCGCATCTTCAACCAGGCCACCATGGAGCTGGGGGCCACGGTCTGCGCCCCCAACGGCCCGCCCCGGTGCATGGAGTGCCCGGCCCGGGACCTCTGCCTGGGCCGTCTCCGGGGGACGGCGGAGGAGCTGCCGGTGAAGGGTGCGAAAAAGCCCCGCCGGATCGAGGAGCGGACCGTGTTCCTGCTGGTGCGGCAGGGCCGCATCGCGCTGCGGAAGCGGCCCGGGACCGGTCTGCTGGCGGGCCTGTGGGAGTTCCCCAATGTGGAGGGCGCCCTGGACGAGGCCGCCGCCGGCGCGGCGGTGTCCGCCTGGGGCCTGGAGCCCAGGGCCTGGGAGAGCCGCCTGGCGGCGAAGCACATCTTCACCCATGTGGAGTGGCACATGACCGGCTACACCCTGGAGGTGGCGGGCGAGGGCCCGGCGGACTTCGTCTGGGTGGACCGGGCGGAGCTGGAGGGCCGGGCGGTGCCCTCCGCCTTCGGCAGATATTACACAGAAGCGGAGAGACGCTTGAAGGAGGGCTGACAATGAGCTGGCTGGTGGGACTTCCCCTGGGGCTGTTCCGGCTGCTGGGGGGCATTTTGCTGGTGGCGCTGCGGTTCGCGGTGCCGATCCTCATCCTGGCGGCGGTGATCCTGCTGGTGCGGCACCTGCGCCGG
The DNA here is from genome assembly GCA_944382995.1 of uncultured Oscillospiraceae bacterium. Lineage (GTDB taxonomy): Bacteria > Bacillota > Clostridia > Oscillospirales > Oscillospiraceae > Oscillibacter. The sequence goes on from CALWOF010000007.1 coordinate 28,824, forward strand.
CGGTCGTCCCGGGGCCGGACGGAGGACGGGGAGCAGGAGCCCAAATTCCACGGCCCCGTGTACACCGTGGACTACAGAGAAGTGGATGACGACGATGACAGGAAGGACCCGTGAGGCGCAATGAGGGAATTTGTCAGCCTGCTGCTGGTCGTCCTGCTGGCCCTGCTGGTCCGCAAGCTGATCTGGTGCCTCCGGTGGCTGTGGTGCTATCACCGCGGCCGGGAGACGCCGGCCCCCATCCCCTTCCTGCCCCGGCGGGCGGGGCGGAATTTTGACGCGCACGTCCGGCAGGCGAGGCCGACAGAGCCGCCTGCCGGGGAAAGAGAGGAGCCTTGATATGGATGACCAGAGGGAGACGGCCATGACCTGTCCCTGGTGCGGGCAGGAGATGGAACTGGGGTATCTGTTCTCAACGGACAGCATCCGCTGGGTGGACCGAAAGCCAATGGCGGTTTTCGGCGCGCTGGCCGCCGGGCGGGAGCTGTATGTCAGCAACGAGGGCGTCGTCACGGAGTACAAGAGCTGCTGGTATTGCAGCAGATGCGGCAGATTGGTGGTGGAATTGTCCGCCGGGACGCGCCTTTCGCCGGAGGAGAGCAAGGAGGAGCTCCGGCGGTATGCGGAACAGGCAAAGGAGCTGATGTGAGATGCCCTTCTGGAAAAAGAGCGAGGACCCCTGGGACTACGAGCCGGAAAAGCGTCCCGCCCCTTCGGCGGAGGCCGGAGGCGGAGAGGACGCCCCCGGCTTCCTTGAGGAGCTCCGGGGCGACTTTCAGAATTGGAACCAGGAGCGGAAGGAGAAGAAGGCGCAGCGGCAGACTCCGCCCCCGCCTATGAAGTGCCCCTGGTGCGGGCAGGAGATGGAGGTGGGGACCATTGCCGGTGTCCGGGATTCGGTCCTGTGGTGGCCCGGCTGGCCCAACAAGGTATTCGGCGCCTCGGGCCAGGGAATCGACATTATCCATGAGGGCAGTCTTTGGCACAAATACAAGACCGCCTATCTCTGCCGCGCCTGCCGCCGGATGGTGCTGGAGTTCCCGGCGGAGGAGCTGGAAGCCCCGCAGGACACATGGCAGACGCCTCCGGCGGATGGGGAAGAGACGGACACCTGAGCGCGGCGCCGCCGCGTGAACGATATACATAAGAGGGAGAAAACAGATCAATGGCACAGCTCTATTTCAAGTACGGGGCCATGGGGTCCAGCAAGACCGCCAACGCCCTGATGACCCGGTTCAACTACGAGGAGCGGGGGCAGAAGACCCTGCTGGTGAAGCCCCGGATCGACACCCGGGACGGAGACCACGTGGTGGTCTCCCGCATCGGCCTCACCTACCCCTGCATCTACTTTGACGAGATGCGGCAGCTCTCCGTCATGGAGCTGCAGCAGAACGCCTGCGTCATCGTGGACGAGGCCCAGTTCCTGACGCGGGAGGAGGTCATGTACCTGGTGGGCCTGGTGGACGACCTGGGCATCCCGGTCATCTGCTACGGCCTGCGGGCGGACTTCAAGGGCGACCTGTTCCCCGGCAGCGAGGCCCTGCTGGTGATGGCCGACAAGATCGAGGAGGTCAAGACCATCTGCTGGTGCGGCAAGAAGGCCACCTTCAACGCCCGGTTCGACCGCACCGGCAAGGTCCTCAAGGAGGGCGAGCAGGTGGTGCTGGGGGCCAACGACCAGTACATCGGCCTGTGCCGCAAGCACTGGATGGCCGGGGACCTGGGCCCGGACTTCCACCCGGAAGCGCGATGATCTGCCATCTCTGCCCCCGGGACTGCGGCGCGGAGCGGACGGAGACGAGGCGGGGCGGCGTGTGCGGGATGCCCAGCGTCCCGGTGGCGGCCCGGGCCATGCTCCACCAGTGGGAGGAGCCCTGCCTCGTGGGGGAGCACGGCGCCGGGTGCGTGTTCTTTTCCGGCTGCAATCTGCGGTGCTGCTTCTGCCAGAACAAGCCCATCTCCCAGGGGGAGGTGGGGAAGGTCCTGACGGCGGAGCGGCTGCGGGAGATCTTTCACGGGCTGATCGATCAGGGCGCCGCCTGCCTGGACCTGGTGACCCCCACCCACTTTACGGACGCCGTCCTGGAGGCCCTGGGGGACGAGCCGTGGCCGGTGCCGGTGGTGTGGAACTGCGGCGGCTACGAGAAGCCGGAGACCCTCCGCCGTTTGGAGGGCAAGGTCCAGGTGTACCTGCCGGACCTGAAGTACGCCCTGCCGGGGCCGGCGGCCAAATACTCCGGCGCGGCGGATTACTTTGACTGGGCCGGCCGGGCCATTTGGGAGATGTACCGCCAGACCGGGCCCTACAAAATGGAAAACGGCCTCCTGACACGGGGCGTGCTGATCCGCCATCTGGTGCTGCCGGGGGAGCTGGAGAACACCCGAAGGGTCATCGACTGGGTGGCGGAGACCTTCCGCCCCGGGGAGGTGCTCTTCTCCCTGATGGCCCAGTACACCCCGCAGCCGGGGGCTGTGGGGAACCTTGCCCGCCATGTGACGCGGGCGGAGTACCGGGCGGCGGTGGCGTACATGTCCAACTGCGGCCTCGCCGACGGCTATACCCAGGAGCGGACGTCGGCGAAGGAGGAGTACACCCCGGACTTTGACCTGACCGGCCTGTGAAGCCGTCAGATTTTACATGGATTTGCTGGAAACCGCCCCCTGGGCTGTGGTATCCTGAGGGAAACTGCGGGAAGGGGGCGGCGCTTTCATGGCCCGAAAACTCCGGAACGGACTTTTGATCCTGCTGGCAGCGGTCATTATGACCTTTGCCGCCTGGATGCTGTGGCCCCGGCCGCTCACCGGCACCCTGGACCTGGAGGGGCGGGAAATCAGCGTCTCCATTGTCACCACCGGCTGGGAGGAGGTCCGGGACGAGGGGAACTTCTACAACCGGCCCGCCATGGACATGGAGCGGTACACCCTCCCGGCGGGCAGCGAACAGTCCCGTGCGGTGCTGGAGAAGCTGGACGGGTACACCTGGCACCCCTGCTGGGACACCCTGACAGGGGAGACCGCCCTCTCCGGCATCGGGGACCTGAGCGTGACGCTGTATGACTCCCAGGACGCGGAGCGGGCGTTCTCCGTGTACAGCGGCACGGGAAAGATTTGGCTGAACGGGCGGATCGTCCGGCTGGACTACTTCGGGAACGGCGGGGCGGAGGCCCTGTGCCGGGAGCTGGCGGCCATCCTCCGGGGCGGATCCGGGGTTGCAAATTGAAAAACCTGTATTATAATAAGAGGGCTGCCCGGAGCGGGTGGCCCTATTTTCGTGTGTTTTTCGGGAGATACCCTTATGAAGCTGGAGAACAACTTAGGCACCGATCCCATCCGGCCCCTGGTGCTGCGGATCGCCATTCCCAGCATGCTGGCCCAGTTCGTCAGCGTGCTCTACAGCATCGTGGACCGCATCTACATCAGCAACATCCCGGTGATCGGGGAGACGGCCCTGGCGGGCGTCGGCGTCTGCGGTCCGGTGGTGACCCTGATCGGCGCCTTCGCCTCCCTCATCGGCGTGGGCGGCGCGCCCCTCATGAGCATCCGCATGGGGGCCGGAAAGACGGAGGAGGCCCGGCGCATCCTCTCCAACAGCTTTCTCATGCTGAGCGTGTGCTCCCTGGCCCTGATGGCGGTGTGCTTCCCCCTGCGGCGGCCCATGCTGATGGCCTTCGGCGCCAGCGGCGCCACCTACGGCTACGCGGAGACCTATTTCACCGTGTATCTGCTGGGGACGGTGTTCAATCTGCTGGCCCTGGGACTCAACCAGTTCATCATCTGCCAGGGCTTCGCCAGGAAGGGCATGCTCTCCGTCATGCTGGGGGCGGCCATGAACATCGTGTTGGACCCGGTGTTCATCTTCCTCTTTGACATGGGGGTGGCGGGCGCCGCCGTGGCCACGGTCCTCTCCCAGCTGGCCAGCTGCCTGTATGTGCTGCGGTTCCTGCTGGGCAGGTCCGTGCCCATCCCCATCACCTTCGGCGGCTATGACCCCCGGCTGATGCTGCGCATCCTGGCGGTGGGCATGACGCCCTTCCTCATCATCGGCGTGGACAACGTCATGATCATCTCCATGAACGCCATCCTCCAGTCCTACGGCGGGGCGGAGCTGGGGGACCGGCTGGTGACCTGCGCCACCATCGCCCAGAGCTTCATGCTGGTGGTGACCATGCCCCTGGGGGGCATCTCCGCCGGCACCGGCACCATCCTGGCCTACAACTACGGCGCCCGCCGGCGGGACCGGATCATAAAGGCCCAGGCCTTCATCGCGGCGCTGTGCGCGGCCTATGTGACGGTGCTCTTCATCCTGGCCCGGCTGGGGGGCTCCCTGTTCGTGCGGCTGTTCACCACCGAGCCCGTCCTGGCGGCGGAGGCGCTGGACGCCATCCACGTCTGCACCCTGGCGCTGATCCCCCTGGGGATCCAGTACGCCATCGTGGACGGGTTCACCGGCATGGGGCAGGTGCAGGTGTCTCTGCCCCTGTCCGCCTTCCGGAAGGTCGTGTACTTCATCGCCCTGTTCGCCCTGCCGGCGGCCTTCGGCGCCCGGGCCGCCTTTTACGCCGAGCCCATCTCGGACGTCCTGGGGCCCATGGTCAGCATCGCGGTCTATGCCCTGGTGATCCGCCGCATCCTGCGCTTCCCCCAGGATCCGCAGGAGGGGACGGCAGCTCCCCCCGCGGAGACGTGAGGCCAACGAGAAGCGGCACAGCCAGAGGCTGTGCCGCTTCTCTGCTTTTCACAGGGCTCAGTCGCCGTCCTCCCGGCGGTCCAGGAGCCTGCGCAGGGAGTCCAGCGCCTCGCTGAAGCGGGCGGCGCTGGCGGAGGGGTTGGCCCCCAGCAGACGCATGGCCTGCCGGTAGCGGTCGGCGGTGCGGGTGCGGATGGCCGCCTCCCGGTCCCGAATGCGCTCCAGCAGCTTTTCCGTCTCCGCCCGGCGGGTCTCCAGGGCCTCGCCGGCCAGGTCCGTGGCGGACTCCAGGCGGGCCTGATAGTCCTCCAGCGCCTCCCGGATGCTGGACAGGGCGGAGAGCTTGGCAGCGGTGCGGCGGCGCAGGCCGTCCTCCCAGCGCTCCCGGCGCCGCCGGGCCCGGCGGTCCAGATCCTCCCGGAGCTGGCGGCGGGCTGCGTCCAGCCGCTCCTGGCGGAGCAGGCGCTCCACCTCCGTCCGCTCCCGGAATTTCCGCAGGTCATCCTCGGCAAAGGCGGAGTAGACCTCCACCCGCCGGGCGAGCCGCCGCAGATCCTCGTTCTCCTCGGTGAGACGGGTGAGGACCTCCCGCAGGTCCATGGCGGCCTGGAAGGAGCGGACCGCGTCCGCGGTGGTGACCACCGTCAGCACACAGGCCAGGGCGTCCGTCAGGAAGCCGGGCAGGGCCAGGATCAGATCCTCCACCGGCGGGTGGAGGAAGCGCACCAGCAGGATGGAGAAGAAGCCCCAGGCCACGGAGCTGGTGAGGCAGATGTATCCGTGGAGATTGCAGGGCTGCTTGGAGTAGTCCCAGTACCGGACCTTGAAGAGAGCCTCCATGGCGGCGCCGGTGACATACTCCAGGGCCGTGGCGGCCAGCATCCCCAGCAGGAACACCAGGGCGGGGTCCTCCCGCACCGGGATCACCGCCAGCAGGATGATGACAGCGCCGGTGCCGTAGATGGGCAGCAGGGGCCCCCGGAGAAAGCCCCGGTTGACCCATTGGCGCTTCCGGGCGGAGACGTAGCAGCACTCCCAGATCCAGCCGCAGAAGCTGTAGCAGAAGAAGAACAGGAGCCACTGTCCCAGGGTGTAGATGTACATGGTACCTCCTCAGTCGATGAAAGGCCGCCCGCCCCGCCGGCAAGCCGGGGGACGGGCGGATCTTTTGCATGTCTGCGCTCAGCGGGCGGCGCCCTCCGGGGCGTCCTCCGGCTCCTCCGCCAGGGCCACCCGGACCTCCAGCACCCGGCGGTGGTCCACCTTGGTGACGGTGACGTCCAGCCCCTCCGCCTGGAAGTGGTCCCCCACCAGGGGCAGACGGCCCAGCTGGTCGATGACCCAGCCGGAGACCGTGCTGGCATCGCAGTCGCCCTTGACGGCGAACAGGTCGAAGAGGTCGGTGAGGTCCGCGCCGGCGGCGACCAGATAGCAGCCGTCCGCCTGCTTGCGGAAGGACTCCACCACCTCGTCGTGCTCATCCCAGATCTCGCCCACCAGCTCCTCCAGGATATCCTCCATGGTCAGCAGGCCCTCGGTGCCGCCGTACTCGTCCACCACGATGGCCATGTGGGTCTTTTTCTTCTGCAGCGTCCGCAGCAGGAGCCCCAGCTCCGCGTTGGCGGTGGTGTAGTGGACCGGCGTGATGCACCCGGAGATGCTGCTCTGCCCGTGGTAGCGGGCGGCGTTGAAGTCCTTTTCGTGGATGACGCCCACGATGTCGTCCACGTCCTTGTGGTACACCGGCAGGCGGGAGTAGCCGCTCTCCGCGAAGGTGGCGGCGATCTCCTCCATGGTGGCGGAGTCCTCCACCGCCACGATGTCCACCCGGGGGGTGAGGATGTCCCCGGCCTCCAGGTCGCCGAACTCGATGGCGGAGCGGATCAGCTGGCTCTCGTGCTGGTCCAGGCCGCCCTCGTTCTCCGCCTCGGACACCATGGTGATCAGCTCCTCCTCGGTGATGCCGGGGTCCTCGGAGGGGCGGAAGATCAGGTTCAGCAGCTTCTTCCACTGGGAGAAGAGGAAGTTCAGCGGCCGCAGGATCAGCAGGAACACCCGGAGTATGGGGGCGGAGAACATGGCAAAGCCCTCCGCGTGCTCCTTGGCCAGGCTCTTGGGGGAGATCTCGCCGAAGATCAGCACCACCAGCGTCAGCACCACCGTGGAGATGGTGGGGCCGTACGCGGCGTACAGCTTGGTGAAGAGCACCGTGCCCACGGTGGACGCGGTGATGTTCACGATGTTGTTGCCGATGAGGATGGTGGAGATCAGCCGGTCGTAGTCGTCCGCCAGCTTCATGGCCAGCTGGGCCTTTTTGTCCCCGGCGTCGGCCCGGCTCTTCATCCGGATCTTGTTCATGCTGGAGAACGCGGTCTCCGTGGCGGAGAAATAGGCGGACATCGTCACGAGCACGACGATGGCTGCGATCATTGATATACTGGCACTGTCCATTGGGAAAATCATCACACTCCTAAAAATTCAGCGGTTGAAAACGCGAAAAGGGCAGTCTCACCCCTTGGGGCAGACTGTCCTTCCAAAAAACGGATATGTATGGGTGGGCAACGGAGGTTCGTCCACGCGGTTTCACAGATCCTTCCCGGCCTGCGGGCCAAATGCTTATTTGTTAATATACCATAAAGGCGGCAGGGATGCAACACTTACTTTTTCACTGGGCCGCAGCGCGGAAAAACCGCGGGGGATGCTCCCCCGCGGCTGCGTTCGTCTCAGGTCCCGGATACGATCACAAAGCTGCCCTCCACGGACGGATCGTAGGCCGTCAGCTCCGCCGCGAAGTCCGTCGTGTCACTGGCGGCGGCCACCGCCGCCTCCAGCTGCGGGATGCGCTCCGCCGTGGTGGCGGCGCAGATCCGGTCCGCAAGAGGCGCGATGTCCGAGAGCACCAGACCGGCGGCCTCGTCCGCGCCGGAGAGGATCACCTCTTCCGGCAGCTGGATGGAGAGCGCCGTGCCGGTGTCCTCCAGGACGTCGTGCATCTCCTCCAGAAACAGGCGGATGGATGCCGCCCGGTCAGCGCCGCCGTAGTCGATCTTGTCCAGCTTGCCCACAGTGGGGTAGCTCACATCCGTCAGCAGGATCTCGTCAAAGCCCAGGGCCGCCAGCTCCTCCGCCAGACCCAGAAGGTACTGCCGGGCCGCCGTCTTGCCGGGGTCCAGCCAGTTCAGGTCGTTCCCGTCGTAGAAGATATACCCGCCGGTGTTCTTCAGGCCCATGCCCTCCACATCCGCCTTTGCGGCGATGGGGTCCAGGAAGCAGCTCACCCGGGCCACGGTGTAGGTGCCGCTCTCCGCGGCGGCGGCCAGAGCGGCGGCGGTATCCTCCGCCGTGTCCGCCGCGCCGGCGGGCGCCCGGTCGGTCGGGAAGCGGACATGTCCCTCCCGGTCCTTCACGGAGATGACCGCGGCGCCGCAGGCGGGCTGCGCGGCCAGCTCCGCCGTCGCCGCCTCCCAGCCCGACAGGGTCAGCGGCCCGTCCGGCAGGGAAAGGGCCGCCAGCCGGGGCGGTCCCTCCGGCTCCTGGATGGTGACCTGCACCTCATCCGGCGGGAGGGGCGTCTCCTCCTGCCCGGTGCTCTGCTGCTCCTGCCAGGGCAGCTCCACATGGGGATGGCCGTCCTCGTCGTAGACCACATAATTCTGCAGCCAGATCACAGCCACGGAGACCGCGATCACCAGCACCAGCACCGCGATCAGCGCGATCCTGCCCCTGGACGTCCGGCCCCGGTAGCTGCGGTAGCCTCTGGTCCCGCCCATGTGTGTCACCTCTTTTCCGAATGGGTCTGCGCTCAGTTCTCCAGGGCCATGATCTTGTCCACCCGGCGCTGATGGCGTCCGCCCTCGAACTCTGTGGTCAGGAAGACCTCCACCATCCGCTCGGCCAGGTTCTTGCCGGTGAAGCCCGCGCCGATGGCCATCATGTTGGCATCGTTGTGGCGGCGGGTCATCTCCGCCTCCAGGGGATCGGCGCAGTGGGCGCAGCGGATGCCCTTGATCTTGTTGGCGGTGATGGAGATGCCAATACCTGTGGTGCAGATGACGATGCCGCGGTCACACTCTCCGGAGGCCACGGCCCGGGCCGCGGCGGCGCCGAAGTCGGGGTAATCGCAGCTCTCCGGCGCATAGCAGCCGAAATCCTTGTACTCGTAGCCCAGCTTTTCCAGCAGCTGGATGATGTCGCACTTGAGGGCGTAGCCGCCGTGGTCGGAACCCAGAGCGATTTTCATGGTGATCGGTCTCCTTTACAAATCAACTCATCCCAGGTGGATGGATGGCTCTATTATAGCCAGATATTCCCGAAATTGCAAATCACAATTCGTGCCACATCGGCGTGCCCCGCCGGAAGGTGCAAAAGCGTGTGAACCCACACGCGCGCAGAAGGGCCTGCCCCTCCCGGACGGCACAGCCCACCGCGCCGGGGCTGTGGGCATCGGTGCCCAGGGTGACGATCTCGCCCCCCAGCTCCCGGTACATCCGCAGCCACTTCCCGTCCGGCAGAGGGGTGTTGCCCCGGTTGGTGTTCAGCTCGATGCCGATGCCCTTGGGGATGATGGTGCGGAAGATGTCCTCCATCTCCGCCTCGAACCCGTCGAAGCTCGCGTGCAGCCCCCGGCCCTCATTCAGGTAGCGGAGAGGCAGAGTCAGATGGCCCAGCACCTGGAACCTTCCCCACTCCGCCAGCTTCCGCACCTGGCCCAGATAGTCGGCGAGACACGCGCGGGTCTCCCCCTCGTCCTTCGGAGAGAGGAAGTACAGGTCCCGTCCCCCCTGCCCTTCCGACAGGGTGTGGATGGAGCCGATGGTGAAGTCCAGCTCCGGGGCCTTCGCCAGCATGGCCTCCATGCGCTCGGTGCCCCAGACGGCGTCCCCCAGCTCCGCCCCCAGGCGCAGCTGGATCCGGTCTCCGGCTGCCGCCCGGGCGGCGGCGAACTCCGCGGCCATGGGGGCCCAGTCATAGTCCGCCCGGGGCTCGGTGGTGCCGAAGCGGATGGGCTCCACGTGGTCGGTGAAGCAGAGCTCGTGAAGGCCCTGCCGGATGGCGGCCTCCGCCATCTCGGCCATGGATGCGGATGCGTCCGGCGACACCCGGGAGTGGACATGGTAGTCAGCCAGATACATGGTCCGCCTCACTTCTTGAACTTTTTGAAAAAGGGCTTCTGCCCGGAGGCCTCGTCCTCGCCCATGGCGGCGGCGAACTTCTTCAGAGCCTCCTTCTGCTCCTTGTTCAGGTTCCGGGGGGTCTCAATGTAGACGGTGACGTACTGGTCGCCCCGCCCCCGGCCGTTGATGGAGGGGATGCCCTTGCCCTTCAGGCGGAAGGTGGTGCCGGACTGGGTCCCCTCCGGCAGGGTGTACTTCACCTTGCCGTCGATGGTGGGGATCTCCAGCTCCGCCCCCAGCACCGCCTGGGTGAAGGTGATGGGCGCCTCGCACAGGACGCTGGTGCCCTCCCGCCGGAACAGCTCGTGAGGCCGGACGGTGATGGTGATCAGCAGGTCCCCGGCGGGGCCGCCGTTCCGGCCGGCGTTGCCCTGGCCACGGATGGAGATGGTCTGGCCGTTGTCGATGCCCGCGGGGATGCTGGCCTGGATGGTCTTTTTCTTCCGCATCATGCCGCTGCCCCGGCAGTCCTTGCAGGGCTGGTGGATGATGCGGCCCTTGCCGCCGCACTTGGGGCAGGGGGAGGAGGTGGCGAACACGCCCATGGGGGTCTGCCGCCGGACCTGGACTGTGCCGGTGCCGTGGCAGTCCGGGCACACCTCCGGCGACGTGCCGGGGGCGCAGCCGCTGCCGTGGCAGGTGTCGCAGGCCTCGTACCGCTCCACCGTGACCTCCTTCTCGCAGCCGAAGGCGGCCTCCTCAAAGCTGATGGTCACCGCCATGCGGATGCTCTCGCCCCGCTGGGGGGCGTTGGGGTTGGTGCGCCGGCCGCCGCCGAAGCCGCCGCCGAAGAAGCTGCCGAAGATGTCCCCCAGGTCGCTGAAATCGAAGCCCCCGTCGAACCCGCCGCCGAAGCCGCCGGCGCCGAAGTTGGGGTCCACGCCCGCGTGGCCGTACTGGTCGTACCGGGCCCTCTTGTCCGCGTCGGAGAGGACCTCATAGGCCTCGTTGACCTCCTTGAACTTCTCCTCCGCGGACTTGTCCCCGGGGTTCAGGTCCGGGTGGTACTTCCGGGCCATCTTTTTATATGCCTTTTTGATCTCGTCCTCAGATGCCCCCTTGGACACGCCCAGGACCTCGTAGTAATCGCGTTTCTGTTCTGCCATAGGATCTCACCTCTATTCAGAGTGGAGAGTGAAGAGTTCAGAGTGAAGATATGGAATCCGCCGCAGGCGGACCATTTCAATCCGTCCGGCTCCGCCGGACTCCAAAATTTCCACTCTCAACTCTCCACGCTTCACTCTTTTCAACAGGCGCAGTGCCGCGCAGGCGGGGCGCTGCCCCGCCCGCGCGGCCGCGTGACGTTTGTTTCTGCTTACTTCTTGTTGTTGTCGTCATCGTCGACCACCTTGTAGTCGGCGTCGTAGTACTGGCCCTGCTGAGCGCCGGCGTCGGGGCCGGGTTGCTGGGCGCCGCCCTGGGCGCCCTGGGGATTGGCGTTCTGATACAGCTTCTCGCTGACGGCGTAGAAGGCCTGGGTCAGCTCGTCGGTGGCGGTCTTGATGGCGGCGGTGTCCGTGCCCTTCAGGGCCTCCTTCAGCTTGTCGATGCCGGCCTGGACCTTGCTCTTGTCGTCGGCGGGGATCTTGTCGCCCATCTCGGAGAGGGTCTTCTCGCTCTGGTAGACCATCTGGTCGGCCTGGTTGCGGACCTCGACCTCCTCCTTCATCTTCTTGTCCTGGGCGGCATACTGCTCGGCCTCCTTGACGGCCTTCTCGATGTCCTCCTTGCTCATGTTGGAGGAGGAGGTGATGGTGATGTGCTGCTCCTTGCCGGTGCCCAGGTCCTTGGCGGAGACGTTGACGATGCCGTTGGCGTCGATGTCGAAGGTCACCTCGATCTGGGGCACGCCGCGGCGGGCCGGGGCGATGCCGTCCAGGTGGAAGCGGCCCAGGGACTTGTTGGCCGCGGCCATCTCCCGCTCGCCCTGGAGGACGTTGACCTCCACGCTGGTCTGGTTGTCGGCGGCGGTGGAGAAGATCTGGCTCTTCTTCACGGGGATGGTGGTGTTGCGGTCGATGAGCTTGGTGAACACGCCGCCCATGGTCTCAATGCCCAGGGACAGGGGGGTGACGTCCAGCAGCAGCAGGCCCTTGACGTCGCCGGTGAGGACGCCCGCCTGCAGGGCGGCGCCCATGGCCACGCACTCGTCGGGGTTGATGCCCTTGAAGGGCTCGTTGCCGGTGAAGTTCTTCACGGCCTCCTGGACCGCGGGGATCCGGCTGGAGCCGCCCACCAGCAGGACCTTGCTCAGGTCGCTGGGCTGCAGGCCCGCGTCGGACATGGCCTGGCGCACGGGGCCCATGGTGGCATCCACCAGATGGGCCGTCAGCTCGTTGAACTTGGCCCGGGTGAGGGTCATGTCCAGATGCTTGGGGCCGTTGGCGTCGGCGGTGATATAGGGCAGGTTGATGTTGCTGGTGGTGACGCCGGAGAGCTCGATCTTGGCCTTCTCGGCGGCCTCCTTCAGCCGCTGCATGGCCACCCGGTCGCCGGACAGGTCCACGCCCTCGGCGCGCTTGAACTCGCTCACCAGCCACTTCATGATGCACTCGTCGAAGTCGTCGCCGCCCAGGCGGTTGTTGCCGGCGGTGGCCAGCACCTCGATGACGCCGTCGTCGATGTCCAGGA
>CALWOF010000008.1 GCA_944382995.1 uncultured Oscillospiraceae bacterium
CGAACACGGCAGTTAAGCTCGTTCCTGCTGACAATACTTGGCTGGCGACGGCCCGGGAAGATAGGTAGCGCCAACACTGAAGAGACAGTCGAAAGGCTGTCTCTTTTTTCTTGCCGTTTGGTGTGGAATTTTTCTGCAGAGCCTGATAAAATCACTATAGAAGGTCCTCAGGAAGACTGCCGGACAGGAGGGAGCCTATGGTCGATCCGAAAGACAAACAGCTTCGGCCGCCCATCCGCCGCAGCTGGCTGCGGCTCCGGCTGGGAAAGGCTTGGTACAGCGGCAGGCGGCATCTGCTCTGGCTGTCGCCCCGGTTCCGCTGGGCAAAACGCCGACAGGCGGAGCGCCTGTCCTGTGTGCAGTTCTCCCATGCCACACCGTTGTACCGCCATCTGCGGGGAGAGGATCAGATCCTTCAGGAGAACAAGGTGGCCAATCTCCGACTGGCGGCCGCCCGGCTGGACGGCATTGTGCTCCGGCCCGGCGAGACCTTCAGCTATTGGCGCCTGATCGGCAAGCCTACCCGCCGGAAAGGCTACAAGGAGGGTATGGTACTGTTCCTGGGCCGGATCGGCAGCGATGTGGGCGGTGGCCTCTGCCAGCTGTCCAATCTCATCTTCTGGATGACGCTCCATACCCCGCTGACGGTGGTGGAGCGCTACCGGCACTCCCACGACGTCTTTCCGGACGCCAACCGGACCCAGCCCTTCGGCAGCGGTGCCACCTGCGCCTATCCTCACCGGGATCTGATGATCCGCAACGACACGGACCAGCCCTTCCAGCTCTGTGTCCGGGTGGGGGAGCGGGAACTGGAGGGGGAATGGCGGGCCATAGCGCCCCCGCAGTTCCGCTATGAGATCGTGGAGCGGGACCACCGGATGGACCAGGGCTCCTGGGGCGGCTATGTGCGGCACAACGAGCTGTACCGCAGGACCTATGACTGGAATGGACATCTGCTGGACGAGACGTTCCTCTTTGCCAACGACGCCATCATGATGTACAGCCCCCTGCTTCCGGAGGAGTCCTGACAGCGGGCTTGTATTTCCGCGAAAACCGTGGTAGACTGTGAACAATCTCATTGTGACCAAAGAGAGGTGCTTTTTATGGATGCGAAAACTACGGGCATCGTTGCCTATATCACCTGGATCGGCCTGGTGCTGGCCTTTGTGCTGGGGGATCGGGAGGGCGCCAAGTTCCACCTGAACCAGGCCCTGGTCATCTGGCTGGCGGGTCTTCTGAGCTTTATTCCGTGTATCGGCTGGCTGTGGGGCATCTTCTGCTTCATCTGCGCGGTGATGGGCTTTATCTCCGCCGTCAATGGGGAGGAGAAGGCGGTGCCTCTGCTGGGCGGCATCCATCTGCTGAAGTGAGAAAGGACCGGGACCGCGCACGGCGCGGTCCTGCTGTTTTGGGAGGGATCATCATGCGGGGAGGCCCGATCACCGACCGGGAGGCGTATCCTGCGGCGTGGATCACCCTGGCGGCACTGGCGGCGGCCTTCCTCATCTGGTTCGCACTGGGAGAACCCACCGTCAGCCGCTGCTGGGTGTGGGAGCACTGGCACGTCTACTGCCCCGGCTGCGGCGGTACCCGGGCGCTGATCGCCCTGGCCCACGCACAGCTGGGGACGGCGCTCCGGTATCATCCCCCGGTGGTCATCACGCTGGCGCTGGCGGGGGCGTACCTCCTGACCCAGACGGTGTGGCGCCTCCGGGGACGGCGGGGCTGGGCCCTCCATTACCGCCCCTGGTGGCCGGCGGCCATCGTGGGGCTGTTCCTGGTCAACTGTCTGGCGCGGAACGTCCTGTGGCTGGGCTTTGGGATCGCCATGTGACCGGAACGGCCGTCCGCACAGGGCGGCCGCACTTTTTTGCGGGCAGCTGTAACACATCGGGCCCCTGGCGGGTCATACAGACAGAACAGGAGAGAGGGGGGAGGCCATGGCGATACCGGAACAGGAGCGGGATCGGTTCTGCCGGGTGCTGCACGAACAGCGGACCAGCCTGTACCGGCTGGCCCTGAGCATCACCCGGGATCCCGCCGACGCCCAGGAGGCGGTGGCGGAGGCGGTCTGTCGGGCCTGCGAGCGGTTCCATCAGCTGCGGGAGCGGGACAAGCTGCCCCAGTGGCTGCTGCGGATCACCGCCAACGAATCCCGCCGGCTGTGCAAGAAGCGGGGCCGGACTGTGCCCCTGGAGACCCTGGCCGCCGAGCCGGCGGACCCGGCCCAGGCGCTGCCGGACCTGTCGCTGTGGCAGGCGGTGCAGTCCCTGCCCCGGGATCAGCGGGAGGCGGTGGTGCTGTTCTACTACGAGGATCTGCCTGCGGAGGAGATCGCCCGGATCGTGGGCGCGTCGCCGGGGGCGGTGCGGGTCCGGCTGAGCCGGGCCCGGGCGAAGCTGCGGGAGCTGCTGAAGGAGGGAGAACATGGATGAGCTGGATCAGGCCCTGCGGGCCATGGCGAAATGTGAAGCTTTTTCTCTGCCGCCGGCCTACGAGACAGCCATGGACGGCCTGGAGGAGCAGGCCCGCCGGGGCACCCTGGCCAGACGGGGAAAACGGCGGTTGGGGCGGCGGATGCTGCTTCTGGCCGCCGCTGCGGCGGTGCTGCTGGCGGCGACGGCGGTGTCCATGGATTTCTGGAATGTCCGGGTGGAAGATGTTTTGGTGGGGCAGGAGGGTTCCAGCTATCGGGTAAACGGAGAGATCCCCGTGATTCCCATAGAGAGATTTTCCGATGCGGTCACATCTGCTGTGGCGGAGGTCTCACAGAAAATGGCAGAACAGGATCCCATCTTGAATTCCAGCCCGGGATATTGGTTCCGCACCTTTGACAGTTGGACAGACTGCGAGGAGTTCGTAGGGTTCCCGCTGGACAATCCTCTGGAGTTGACCGGCCTGTTGGAGACTGCCAACTATTCCGCGATTGCACAGAACGCAGAGAGCCTGGATGAAGAAAGCCGGCGTCATTGCGCAGTTGCCTTGCGTGGAAATACCGAAGGTGAGCTGCAGCACTTGACGGTGGATACCGGCTATCTCATGGGGGAGATCCGGATCCAAATGACGGTATCGCTTTATCCAGAGGGCAGCGGTATGGAGCCTGGAACAGGGGCCAGCTGGAACGGAGAAGCGGGCTTTGAGGTCACTTCCAGCGTGACGGGCGGAGGGATCCCATATACATTGGTGGCAACTGAGACTCCGAAAAACGATTACTACAATGACTTTTCCAGCGCAGATGCCTATTTTATTTTGGAGAATGGGCTTTATACCCTCCATGCCGTATCTCCGGGCAGGAACAGCGGAGCAGATGTGAAAGCCGCTCTGGAAGAATTGCTGGCTCTGTTTTGATCTGAACAGATTTACAAAAGAGACGCCCTGCGGAGGCATTGCCTCCGCGGGGCGTCTTCGTTTTATCTCATGCCTGATACAGCGGGAACCGACTGCACAGCTCCGCCACCTCGCCGCGGACCTGGTCCACGTGGTCGGCGTAGTCATCCCGGGCCATCAGGCCCATCCATCGGGCGATCTCCACCATCTCCGGCTCCCGGAAGCCCCGGGTGGTGACAGCGGGAGTGCCCACCCGGATGCCGCTGGTGACGAAGGGCTTCTCCGGGTCGTTGGGGATGGTGTTCTTGTTGACGGTGATGCCCACCTGGTCCAGCCGCTGCTCGTAGGCCTTGCCGGTGAGGCCGAAGTGGCGGGTGTCCACCAGGATCAGGTGGTTGTCCGTGCCGCCGGAGACCAGCCGGAAGCCCTGCTTCACCAGCTCCTCCGCCAGGATGTGGGCATTGGACACCACCTGGAGGCCGTAAGCCCTGAACTCTGGCCGCAGGGCCTCGCCCAGACACACGGCCTTGGCTGCGATGATGTGCTCCAGCGGGCCGCCCTGGGTGCCGGGGAACACGGCGGAGTTGATCTTCTTGAAGAGCTCGTCGTCGTTGCACAGGATCATGCCGCCCCGGGGGCCCCGCAGCGTCTTGTGGGTGGTGGTGGTCACCACGTCCGCGCAGGGGATGGGGGAGGGGTGGACGCCGGCGGCCACGAGCCCCGCGATGTGGGCCATGTCCACCATCAGATACGCGCCCACCGCATCGGCGATCTCCCGGAACTTGGCGAAGTCGATGGTCCGGGGATAGGCGCTGGCGCCGGCCAGGATCAGCTTGGGGCGGCACTCCTTGGCAATGGCCATCACCTGGTCGTAATCGATGGTCTCCGTGCCGTCCGCCACGCCGTAGGGCACGATGTGGAAATACTTGCCGGAGATGTTCACCGGGCTGCCGTGGCTCAGATGGCCGCCGTGGGCCAGGTTCATGCTCAGCACCGTGTCGCCGGGCTGCAGCAGGGCGAAGAACACCGCCAGATTGGCGTTGGCCCCGGAGTGGGGCTGAACATTGGCGTGGGCACAGCCGAACAACTGACAGGCCCGCTGCCGGGCCAGATCCTCCGACACGTCCACGGCATAGCAGCCGCCGTAATACCGCTTGCCGGGATAGCCCTCGGCGTATTTGTTGGTGAGGCAGGTGCCCATGGCCAGCATGACCGCCTCGCTGACGATGTTTTCAGAGGCGATCAGCTCGATGTTGTGCTGCTCACGGTCAAATTCCCCCTGGACGGCGGCGCCCAGTTCCGGGTCCGCCTGGGAGAGAAAGTGCATGATATCCTGGATCATGGCAAGGAGCCTCCTTCGTGTGCCCGGCCTTTTTCCGGGAGGATATGAAGATGGTTCCAGCTTACCAGACAGGACGGGGACTGTCAAGAAAGGACAAGGTAATACCTTCACAAAATATGGGAAACAGCACGGGGATTTTTTGACGATTTTGTGGAAGCGCGCTCTGCCGCGGGAGAAACAGCCGCAAAAGCGGCCGGAGGCCGCCTCAGGGGCGGCCTCCGGCCCGCGGATTTTTGCGCTCCGGTCACTCCGGCCGGGCGGGAGTACCGTCCTCGAAGAGGCCGGCCTCTGTGATGACCCAGGGGATGGGGCAGTCGTGGAGATCGAAGGGGATCTCCTGGCGCAGCAGCCGCTCCCGGCACACCAGCACTGCAGCTCCCCGGTAGTGGGCCAGGAAGCGGTCGTAGTAGCCGCCGCCCCTGCCCAGCCGACGGCCCTCCCGGCTGCAGGTGACACAGGGGATCACAGCCAGATCCGTCTGGTCCGGGGAGAGGGCGGGGCTGTCCGCCGGCGGCTCCAGGATGCCATATGCGCCGGGGACGAGCTCCTTCAGGTCCCGGACCGCCCGCAGCTCCATGGTGCCGGGGCCGGTGCACAGGGGGACGCACAGCGTCTTTCCGTCGGCGAGGGCCTGCTCCAGAATGGGGCGGGTGTCGATTTCCCGGCCGGCGCCCACAAAGCAGAACACCGCGCCGGCGCTCTGATACTCCGGCAGGGACAGCACATGGGCCGCGATGGCCCGGTCCGCCGCCGCCCGGTACCGGGGGGACAGCCCGGCGGCCAGCTGCCGGATGGACGCCCGCAGCGCCTGCTTTTCCTGATCTCTTGTCATGGCAGAGGGTCCTCCTCTTTCTTCTCAGGGCGGGCCGCGCCATAGGTGATGGCGTCAGCCCCGTATTTTCCCCGGAGGCGGTCCATGGCCGCCTCGAGCTTCTCCAGCTTTTCCTTTTTGGGCGCCGCCCCGGCGGTGAACAGGTCCACCTGCTCATAGGCCTCGCCGGCGGGGACCAGGTGGATGGCCGTTACCGTCAGGGCCCGGATGGGGGACGGGGGCCTCCACAGCTGGTCTGTCAGGACCATGGCGGCATCCGTCAGCTCCCGGATCAGGTGGGTGGGGGCGGGCAGCTGGGTCTGGCGGGAGCGGTCGTGGAACTGGGGGTCCCGCACCGTCACCTGGAGGCCGCCGGCGTACAGCCCGGCCCGCCGCAGGCGGGTGGCCACGGAGTCCGTCAGCACCGCGATGCCGCCCCGGACCTGCGCCCGCGTGGTGAGGTTCTGGGGGAAGGTGGTGCCGTTGCCCACGGACTTCACCATCTCCGCGTCGTACCGGGAGCGGACCGGGTCTGCGTCCAGGCCGTTGGCGTAGTCGTGGAGCTGGGTGCCCATCTTGCCCATCATGGTCTCCAGGGCCTCTTTTTTGCAGGCGGCCAGCTCCCCGATGGTGCGGATGCCGAACTGGGCGAGCAGCTTCTGCGCCGCGCCGCCCACATACAGCAGCGCCCCCACCGGCAGCGGCCAGACGATGTCCCGCCAGTTCTCCCGGGAGATGACGGTGGTGGCGTCGGGCTTTTTGTAGTCGCTGCCCAGCTTGGCGAACACCTTGTTGAAGGAGACGCCCACCGAGAGGGTCAGCCCCATCTCCCGCTTCATCCGCTCCCGCAGCCGGTCCGCCACGGCCCGGGCGTCCCCGCCCAGCAGGTGGAGGGTGTGGGTGATGTCCAGCCAGCTCTCGTCGATGCCGAAGGGCTCCACCAGATCCGTGTACTGGTCGTAGATGGCGTTGACCTGTTTGGAGATCTGCCGGTACAGATCGTGGTGAGGCGGCAGCAGCACCAGTCCCGGGCACTTCTTCTTCGCCTGCCAGATGGTCTCCGCCGTCTGGACGCCGTATTTCTTGGCCGGCTCGTTCTTGGCCAGGATGATGCCGTGGCGGGAGGAGGGGTCTCCGCAGACGGCCACAGGCACGTCCCGCAGTTCCGGCCGGTCCCGCAGCTCCACGGAGGCGTAAAAGCTGTTGAGATCGCAGTGGAGAATGATCCGGTCCATGGCCCCGCCTCCTTTCCGCCTCTATCATAGCACATCTGTTCGCCTTTGAAAAGAGCGGAGAGGACGGGAACAAAAAGCCGGCGCGGGGAATTCTTCCCCGCGCCAGTCGGCATTTTTGATCTTACAGGATGCCCATCAGCACCAGGGCGAAGGTGACGCAGGTGGCCAGCAGGGCGGCGCCGAAGAGCAGGTAGCCGGCGCTGAGCCGGCCCGTTCCCTGGGCGGGGACGTGGGACGCCGGCGCCAGGTGGGCCTTCCGCAGGGCGGTGACCACCGGCTTGTAGATCAGCAGGATCAGCGCCATGTTCAGCCCGCCCTTCACCAGGTTGAAGGGGAGGAAGAGGGTGGGCAGCAGGGCGGCGATCTGCGCCCGGCTGAAGTCCGTCATGTACAGGGGGGTGATCAGGTAGTTCCACAGCAGCATCACCGCCGTCAGCACCGCGACGCCTGCGGCCAGGCTGATGACGGCACCCTTTTTCGTGTGGAATTTCGTGTACACGAAGGAGGCGGTGCAGGTGAAGGCGCAGGTGGCCAGCATGTTCATGATGCAGCCGATGATGCCGGTGTCGGAGTAGGTGAGCATCTCCAGCACCGCCACGGCGATGGAGATCACCGCGGCGGACAGGGGCCCAAATAGGAAGCCGCCGATGCAGATGACCGTGTCCTTCAGATCTAACTGGAGGAAGCCGGACACCTGGGGCAGCATCTTGCTGAGGACCATCACCACGTAGGCGATGGCGGTCAGCATGGCCAGGGTGGTGAGGAACCGGGTGGACATCCGGGCGCGGGCGCCGGATTTGATGGCGCTGACATTGGGTTCGGACATAAAAACACACTCCTTATCTGTTTGAAAACACCCTGGACGCTTTGACTTCTCCAAGGTGAACAAACAGCAGGGAGCGTTCTGAACGCGGCCGCGCCGTTCCACATCTTCTTCCATCCAGACTGTGACTGTTGGTCCCGGAGTTGCGCCGGGTCAGCGGACGCCGAAGGCGCCCGGTCGCGGACTGTACCGCCAGTGGGGACTTGCACCCCGCCCTGAAGACAAAGTGATTCAGTTGTTTTCTGGGAACAGTATACGACGGCCGCCGGAAAAATGCAACCCCTTTTTCCGCTTTTCCCTTTACAAAAAAGAACGCCTGTTCTATACTGGACCCATGACGGGAGAGAGGGGGAGAGGACCATGCGGGGACGGCAGTCCGCCTGCTGCTTCACCGGGCACCGGCCCGGCAAGCTGCCCTGGGGGTATGACGAGACGGATCTCCGGTGCCTCTCCCTGAAGGCCCGGATGGCCGACGCGGCGGAGGCGGCCTATCAGGAGGGGTACCGCCACTTCCTGTGCGGCATGGCCCTGGGGTGCGACCTGTACTTCTGCGAGTGTGTGCTGAAGCTGCGGGAGAAATACCCGGACGTGACGGTGGAGGCGGCCATCCCCTGTCCCACCCAGGCGGACGCCTGGCCGCCGGACCAGCGGCGGCGGTATGGGCGGCTGGTGGCAGCCTGTGACTTCGAGACGCTGGTGTCGGCGTCCTACACCCCCTCCTGCATGCAGCGGCGGGACCGGTACATGGTGGACCACGCGTCCCTTCTGATCGCCGCCTTCGACGGGTCCCCCGGCGGCACCCGCTACACGGTGGAGTACGCCATGCGCCGTGGGCTGGAGATCGTGGACCTGCCTATCCTGCTGGAGCGCCCCCGGTGAGCCGGAGCGGAGGACCGTCCTTCGCCCCGGCTTTCGTGATTTGCCGTTGCGCCGGACCCGCGGATGTGGTATGTTGGAGGCAGGCAACCTGAGATTGCGGAAGTTCCACGTTCGGTTGCTGGCATGCAACCGGGCGATCTGATAGGCTGGAGCCATCCAGAGAGAGGAGGCGCGTGCCCATGACATTCGGAGAGAGACTGCAGGCCCTGCGGCAGAGGGCCGGCATGAGCCAGGACGCTCTGGCCGAGCGGCTGGGGGTCAGCCGTCAGGCGGTGAGCCGCTGGGAGCGGGACGAGACCATGCCCGAGACCGACAAGGTGATCGCCCTGGCGGACCTGTTCGGCGTCACCACCGACTATCTGCTCCGGCCCCGGCCGGAGGAGACAGAACAAAAAGCGCAGACGCCGCCCCGGGAGAAGACGGACTGGATGGAGCGGTTCCTGGCCTTTGCCAAACGGAAGTGGTACCTGCTGGGCTGGGTGCTGATCGCCTGGGGCGCTCTGGACCTGATCCAGCTGCTGCTGTTTTTCCTGGCCTATCGGGGTATGATCGGCGGCCTCTCGGGCCTGGTCGGATGGTAAGGGGGTGACAGGGATGAGTGCTGCCAGTGTGTTTGACGTGTTCCCTATGGGCATCCTGCTGTTCCCGGCGCTGTACGCCGCGGTGAAGATCGCGGCGGGGGTGCTGGTGCTGCACTTCGGCAAACGGTATGTCCAAAAGAAGCTGAAGGAGGAAAAGCCGTGAAAAAGGTGTTCTGGGGGTTCTTCTTCGTCTATCTGAATTTCAATCTCACCCTCAACGGCCACGCGCTGAACCTGCTGCCGGACTTTGTGGGGTACATCCTGCTCTTCCAGGCGGCGGGGGCCCTGGCGGGGGAGAGCGGCCGTTTCAGGACCCTCCGGCCCTTTGCCGCGGGCATGGCCGTTTACACCGGGATCCTGTGGGTGGGGGACCTGCTGGCTGTCACCGGCGGCAGCGGCTGGCTGGACGGGCTGCTGAGTCTTGCTGCTGCGGCGGTGTCCCTGTTCATCTCCTGGAACGTGGTCCAGGCTGTTTTGGAGATAGAGCGTGCCCGGGGCGCGGACCTGAACGGCCAGTCCCTGCGGACCGCCTGGTTCATCCTGCTGGCGGCCCAGATTGCCGGATACGCTGCGGGGCTCCTGATCTCCGGCACGCTGGCGCTGGCGGCGGGACTGGCCGCTCTGGCGGGCCTCATCTGGTTCCTTGTGGCCCTGTGGAAGTGCGCCGGGCGGTACGAGCTCCTGCCGCCCCGGGATCCTGGCCCGGAGCTGCTGTGAGAATCTGACGGAAAAGAGGACTGAGATGCGAAAGGTATTGCCCCTCTCCCGGATCGGGGAGATGGAACCGGATATGGATGCCCGGGTGCTCCGCTACATCCACGAGGGCCAGATCGAGGCCTTCGAGGGCTTTGAGGATTTTGACCTCATCGCCTTTGACTGGTACGACGTGCGGAGCGAGCGGACCGCGGCGTCCCAGATGCTGCTGTATCTGGACCGGGAGGATCTGTTCGTCTTCTGTGAGGATGAGGCCGCCCTCGGCGCGGCCCAGGGGGTGTTCCGCGTGCTGGAGGAAGAGGGAATCATCACCAATCAGCAGGCCCTCTGTCATTTCTTCACCCAGCTGCTGCGGGGGGACATGGATCACCTGGACCGGCTGGAGGCAGAGGTCAATGACGGGGAGACGGACGTGCTCTCCGGCGCCCACGGGGATTATCTGGAGCGGATCATCGCCTGGAGGGGGGAGCTGCTGCGGCTCAAGCGGTACTATGAGCAGCTGGACTCCATCTTTGACGAGCTGTCCATGAACGACAATGGCCTGATGGACCGGCAGAGCGTCCGGCAGTTCACCAACCTGGGCTACCGCATGACCCGGTATCTGAACGCGGTCCAGTCTCTGCGGGAGTCCGTGGCCCAGCTGCGGGAGGCGTACCAGTCCCAGCTGTCCATCCAGCAGAACGACCTGATGAAGATCTTCACCGTGGTGACGGCGGTGTTCCTGCCGCTGTCCCTGCTGGCGGGCTGGTACGGGATGAACTTCGCCAATATGCCGGAGCTCCGCTGGAAATACGGCTATCCGGCGGTGATCCTGGTGAGCGCGGCGGTGGTGATCGGCCTGCTCTGGTACTTCAAGCGGAAGAAGTGGCTGTGACCCCCGGAGGACCTGCCCGCAAATAGCTGCAAATGGAGACCCCGCCGTCCCAAATCGGGACGGCGGGGTCTTTCGGGCAGATGCTCCGGATCAGCGGCGGGGTGCGCTTTTGCAGCTCTGGCCGCAGCGGTCACAGCAGCCGTCACAGCCGCCCTTTCCCCGGCGGCGGAGGCAGGATCGCAGTGCAAGGGCCAGCCACGCCCCCAGGGCGGCCAGGATCAGCAGTTCCAGCATGGCGGTCACCTCACTCCAGGATCAGCACGGCGATGCGGCAAACCGCAAAGGCGACCGCCCAGGCGATGGCGCACTGGCTCAGGGCCACGCCGGCGGCCTTCCAGCCGGAGCCCAGCTCCCGCTTCACCGCAGAGATGGCGGCCACACAGGGGGTGTACAGCAGGGTGAAGGCCAGGAAGCCGGCGGCGGTGGCGGGGGTGAACAGCATCCCCAGGGCGGCGGCGCTGACATCCGCGCCGGACCCGGTGAGGATGCCCAGGGTGGAGATCACAGACTCCTTGGCGATAAAGCCGGTGATGAGGGCGGTGGAGACCCGCCAGTCCCCAAAGCCCAGGGGCTCGAAGATGGGAGCGATCCAGGCGCCCACGGTGGCCAGCAGACTGTCGGCGCTGTCGGCCACCAGATTCAGCCGGGTGTCAAAGGTCTGGAGGAACCAGACGATGATGGTGGCCACGAAGATGATGGTGAAGGCCCGGGTCAGAAAGTCCTTGGCCTTGTCCCAGCACAGCTGCCACACGCTCTTGGCGGAGGGGAAGCGGTAGTTGGGCAGCTCCATGACAAAGGGCACCGGATTGCCCTTGAAGGCCGTGGCACCCAGCACCTTGGCGGCCACGATGCCCACCAGGATGCCCAGCACGTAGAGGCCGATCATCACCAGGGCGGCGTGGTCCGGGAAGAAGGCGGCGGAGAACACACCGTAAATGGGGATCTTGGCGGAGCAGCTCATGAAGGGCGTCAGCAAGATGGTCATGCGGCGGTCCCGCTCCGATGCCAGGGTCCGGGTGGCCATGATGGCGGGCACGGAGCAGCCGAAGCCCACCAGCATGGGCACGATGCTCCGCCCCGAAAGGCCGATCTTCCGCAGCAGCTGGTCCATGACGAAGGCCACCCGGGCCATGTAGCCGGTGTCCTCCAGGATGGAGAGGAAGAAGAACAGCACCACGATGATGGGCAGGAAGCTCAGCACGCTGCCCACGCCGGCGAATACGCCGTCGATCACCAGGGAGTGGACCACCGGATTCAGCCCGTAGGCGGTGAGCCCGCTGTCCACAGCGGCGGTGAGAGCGTCGATCCCGGCGGCCAGCAGGTCCGACAAAAAGGCGCCGATGACGTTGAAGGTCAGGAAGAAGATGCCCAGCATGATGGCGAAGAACAGCGGCAGGGCGAGATACTTGTTGGTGACCACCCTGTCGATGGCATCGCTGCGCTCCCGCTCCCGGCTCTCACGGCACTTGACCACCGTGCCGGAGCAGACGCCCTCGATGAAGTTGTAGCGCATATCCGCCAGGGCGGCGTTGCGGTCCATGCCGCACTCATCCTCCATCTCCCGGACGCTGTGCTCGATCAGCTCCAGCTCGTTCTGGTCCAGGGCCAGGCGCGACGCGACATCCGGGTCCCCCTCGATGAGCTTGGTGGCGGCGAACCGGACGGGGATGCCGGCCTTTTCCGCGTGGTCCTCGATCTGGTGGACCACCGCGTGGATGCACCGGTGGACCGGACCGGGGGTGCAGAAGTCGTACACCGCGGGGTACACCTTGTCCCGTGCGGTCTGGACGGCGATCTTCACCAGCTCGTCCACGCCCTGGTTCTTCACGGCGGAGATGGGGACCACCGGGATGCCCAGGGCCTGAGAGAGCCCTTTGACATTGATGGTGCCGCCGCTGGAGGTGACCTCGTCCATCATGTTCAGAGCCAGCACCATGGGGATCCGCATCTCCATCAGCTGGAGGGTCAGGTACAGATTCCGCTCGATGTTGGTGGCGTCCACGATGTTGATGAGGCCGTCGGGCCGCTGGTTGAGGATGAAGTCCCGGGTGACGATCTCCTCCGGCGTATAGGGCCGGATGGAGTAGATGCCCGGCAGGTCCACCACCGTGCAGTCCTTCTCCCCCCGGATGGCGCCGGACTTCTGGTCCACCGTCACGCCGGGAAAGTTGCCCACATGCTGGTTGGAGCCGGTGAGCTGGTTGAACAGCGTGGTCTTGCCGCAGTTCTGATTGCCGGCCAATGCGAAGATCATGGAGCCACCTCCACTTCGATCTTCCCGGCATCCTCCTTCCGCAGGGACAGGGAGTAGCCCCGTACCCGCAGCTCCAGAGGGTCGCCCAGGGGGGCGACCTTTTCAATCCGGACCTTCGTCTTGGGGATCAGGCCCATGTCCAGCAGACGGCAGCGCAGGGCGCCCTCGCCGCCCACGGCGGTGATGACGGCCTCCTGCCCCAAGGGCAGCTTGTCCAGTGTCATAGCAGGCTTCCTCCTTGAAAGTTAGCTTCTTCTAACAACTAGAAGTTTATCATTGCTAACTTTTTCGGACAAGCGCAAAAGCGGCCAAAACCCAACAAAAATTTATTCCGAAATTGTGTAAGATCGATAAAGCCCTCGGGCTTCCGGCAGAAAGGGGCTTGTCCGGGCGGCCGGTCCGGTGGTATACTGGTCCCATCCGGTCCGGCAGTCCGCCGGGCGCACACAGGAGGCACCTATGCTGACATTCGACCATTTCAATTTCAATGTGTCCGATCTGGACAAGTCCCTGGCCTTCTACAAGGAGGCCCTCGGCCTGGAGCCGGTGGGGGAGCGGAAGACCGCGGAGGACGGCAGCTTCGTCATCGTCTACCTGGGGGACGGGAAGACAGGGTTCCGGCTGGAGCTCACCTGGCTCCGTGACCATCCTCAGGCCTACGACCTGGGGGAGTGCGAGTTCCACCTGGCTCTCCGGGCGGAGGACTATGACGCCGCCCACGCAAAGCACGCGGCCATGGGCTGCATCTGCTTTGAGAATCCTGCCATGGGCATCTATTTCATCTCCGATCCGGACGGCTACTGGATCGAGATCATCCCCACCCGGTGATGGGCGGCGGAGAGCGGGGCGGTGCCCCCGGAAGAGGCCGGCATATCCTGCCGGCGCTGGCGCTGGCTCTGGCGCTGGTCCTCTCCGGCTGCGGAAAAGAGGCGGAGTCTGACGGCACTGGCGTCCCGGGCGACACGCTGGAGACGGCATTCTTCTCCTTCACGGTGGAGAGCGTCCGGCAGACGGAAACGTTCGCCGGAAAGACGGCGCCGCGGGGCTGCGGCTATCTGACCGTGGAGGTGACGGTGCGGAACACCACGGAGGACGAGGTGGAGATGTACGACACCGACTTTTCCGTCCAGTGGGGGTCCGGGCCGTCGGACTACAGCTATCCGGTCACCACTGACAGCGAGACCGGCGAGGCCCTGGACACGGCATCTGCCGGACAACTCCCGGCGGCCTACACCCTGGCGGCGGAAGAAGAGCGGACCGGGACCTTGGTATTCCTGGTGCCGGCGGATGCGGACCAGCTGTCTCTGACCTGTCAGGAGGCCTTCGCCGATGGAACGGCGGGAGACACCTTCACCGTGGATCTGCTGGCACCGCCGGCAGAAAAGTGAGCAAGCACAAGCAGCAGAGAAGGTCCCGCACCGCCGGCAGTGCCGGCGGTGCGGGACCTGTCACAGGCTGCGGATAAATCGGAAAGACTTCGACGACGGGAAGGAAGATAGTTACGAAAGAAACCCAGGAGGGGTGTCTTTCGTTTTGGATCAGCCGTTTTTCAGAACTTGCCAAAGTTCTGAAAAACGCAGGCAGCTTGCCGAAAAGGCTTTTTCGGCAAGCTGAGGTCCCGCACCGCCGGCAGTGCCAGCGGTGCGGGACCTGTTGCTCACCATACCACAGTCCGGAAATAATCCTCCGGGATCGTCCCGGAAACGTGTCGCACGTTTCCGGGAACCCGATTTGACAGATGCGCGGCAGAGATCAACTCTGCCGCGCGTAAGGTTTTGCCGGCGGCAAAACGCTTACACGGCGCGGCCGCGCCGCCCCATCGGCGATGGGGTCCGGGCCGAGCCCCCGGAGGGGGCTGCATTTTCCGGGAAGCTCCTCACCATACCACAGTCCGGAAATAATCCTCCGGGGTCTCGGCCCGGCGGATCAGCTCCACAGAGCCGTCCTCCCGCAGCAGCAGCTCGGCGGAGCGGAGCTTGCCGTTGTAGTTGTAGCCCATGGAGAAGCCGTGGGCGCCGGTGTCGTGGATCACCAGCAGATCTCCCACGTCGATCCTGGGCAGCATCCGGTCCACGGCGAACTTGTCGTTGTTCTCACAAAGGCTGCCGGCGATGTCGTACCTGTGGTCGCAGGGCAGGTCCTCCTTGCCCATGACGGTGATGTGGTGGTAGGAGCCGTACATGGCCGGGCGCATCAGGTTGCAGGCACAGGCGTCCACGCCGATATACTCCTTGTAGATGTGCTTTTCGTGGATGGCCCGGGTCACCAGATGGCCATAGGGCCCCAGCATGAACCGGCCCAGCTCCGTACAGATGGCCACGTCGCCCATCCCGGCGGGTACCAGGACCTCTTCATAGGCCCGCCGCACCCCTTCGCCGATGGCGGCGATGTCGTTGGCGGGCTGCTCCGGCCGGTAGGGGATGCCCACGCCGCCGGAGAGGTTGATGAAGGTGATGTGGGCGCCGGTCTCCGCCTGCAGCTCCACAGCCAGCTGGAACAGGATGCGGGCCAGGGCGGGGTAGTAGTCGTTGGAGAGGGTGTTGGACGCCAGGAAGGCGTGGATGCCGAACTCCTTGGCCCCCATGGCCGCCAGACGGGTGAAGGCCTCCGCGATCTGCTCCCGGGTCATGCCGTACTTGGCGTCGCCGGGGTTGTCCATCACCTGGAAGCCCTCCCGGGTCTCTCCCAGGGTGAACACGCCGCCGGGATTATAGCGGCAGCAGACCTTCTCCGGCACATGGCCGATGGACTGCTCCAGATAGTCTACCAGGGTCAGGTCGTCCAGATTGATGACGGCCCCCAGCCGGTCCGCCAGCTGGAACTCCTCTGCCGGCGTGTCATTGGAGGAGAACATGATCTCCTCTCCGGTGATGCCGCACTTTTCCGCCATCATCAGCTCCGTCAGGGAGGAGCAGTCGCAGCCGCAGCCCTCCTCGTGGAGGATCTTCAAAATGGCGGGCGTGGGGGTGGCCTTGACGGCGAAGTACTCCCGGTAGCCGGGGTTCCAGGCGAAGGCAGCCCGCAGGCGGCGGGCGTTTTCCCGGATGCCCCGCTCGTCGTAGATGTGGAAGGGCGTGGGGTATCGGGCGGTGATGGACTCCAGCTGCTCTTTGGTGACAAAGGGTGTTTTCATGGAAACGACCTCGGATCCTCTCAGAATCACCGCGCCGGGCGCGGCCGTGTGGATGTGTCCTATTTTACGAGCAATTCCATGGCCCTGTCAAGGAATTTGCACCAAAAACCGGAAAACCGGCAGGATTTTCGCGTTGGTCTCCCAGGACGCTGTTCTTCTGAAAAAACAACCCTTGCTTTTGTGCTGCCGCGCCGCTACAATAGAGAAGAGATCAGCCGCCTGCCGGGCGGAGGGAGGAGACCGATATGAAAACTGTCATCGTGGACGCCGTGGGGGATCAGTGCCCCCTTCCCGTGGTGAAGGCCACCCGCGCCCTGCGGGAGCTGACGGAGCCGGCTGTGCTGGAGATCCGGGTGGACAATGAGGTCGCCGTCCAGAACCTGACGCGGATGGCGGCGGGGAATCACCTGCCGGTGCGTTCGGAGAAGAAGGGGGAGCACCTCTTTGTGGTCACGATAGAGGCGGCGCAGCCGGTGGGGGACGCCCCGGCGGAGGAGCCGGAGCTGACCTGCATCCCCGATGCCCGGGGCGACCTGGTGGTGGTCGTGGATGCGGAGACCATGGGCCGCGGCAGCGACGAGCTGGGGAAGCTCCTGATGAAGAGCTTCCTCTTCGCCGTGGGACAGCTGCCCCGATTGCCGAAGACCATGCTGTTCTACAATGGCGGCGCGAAGCTGACGGTGGAGGGCTCCGCGTCCCTGGAGGATCTGAAGGGCCTGGAGGCCCAGGGGGTGGAGATCCTCACCTGCGGCACCTGTCTGAATTTCTATGGCCTGGCGGACAAGCTGGCGGTGGGCGGCGTCACCAACATGTACGCCATCGTGGAGACGCTGGCGAATGCCGGGAAGGTCATCAAGCCATGATCTACCTGGACAATGCCGCCACCACCCGGCCAAAGCCTCCGGGCGTGGCGGAGGCGGTCATCGCCGCCATGGCGGAGTACGGCAACAGCGGCCGGGGCGCCCATCAGGAGGCGCTGGCCGCCTCCCGGAGCGTCTACGGCGTCCGGCGGCAGATCGCGGGGCTGTTCCGCTGTCCCCGGCCGGACCATGTGGCCTTCACGCCCAACTCCACCATGGCGCTGAACATCGCCGTCTCCGGCCTCCTGGGGCCGGGGGACCACGTGATCTCCACGGACCTGGAGCACAACTCCGTCCTGCGCCCCCTGTACCGACTGCGGGAGCAGGGGGGAGAGGTGGACTTCCTCCCCGCCGACCGGCAGGGGAGGATCGACTATGGCGATCTCGCGCGGCTGCTGCGGCCGGATACAAAGGCCGTGGTGTGCACCCACGGCTCCAACCTCACCGGGGATCTGGTGGACATCGGCCGGGTGGGGGACTTCTGTCAAAAGCACGGACTGCTGTTCATCCTGGACGCCTCCCAGACCGCCGGCACCTTTCCCATCGACATGGAGCGGATGCACATCGACGTGGTGTGCTTCACCGGCCACAAGAGCCTGATGGGTCCCCAGGGCACCGGGGGCCTTTGCATCCGGCCGGGGGTGGAGATCCGCCCCTTCGCCGTGGGGGGCACCGGCGTGCAGAGCTACTCCGAGACCCAGCCCGCCGAGTACCCCACCCGGCTGGAGGCGGGGACCCTCAACAGCCACGGTCTGGCGGGACTGGGGGCCTCTCTGGAGTATCTGGGCACCGTCGGCTGGGAGAGGGTCCGCGCCCACGAGACCGCTCTGGCCCGGCAATTCTATGAAGCAGTCAAAAACATTCCCAATGTAAAACTGTATGGCGACTATACTTTACAGGAACGGGCGCCCATCGTGACGCTGAACATTGACGGCCTGGACTCCGCCCAGGTGTCCGACGAGCTGGCGGAGCGGTTCTCCATCGCCACCCGGCCCGGCGCCCACTGCGCGCCCCGGCTCCACAGGGCCCTGGGCACGGAGGAACAGGGGGCAGTCCGCTTCTCCTGGTCCTATTTCAATACCCGGGAGGAGACGGAGCTGGCGGCGGAGGCGGTCCGCACCCTTGCGGAGGAGGCTCTGTGACCATGCGGGAAAAACAGGAGCGGTTCGTGGTGACCTTTGCCACCACCGCCGGCGCCATGGCCATGGAGGAGGCCTGCCGGGCGGCAGACCTCCCCGGACGGCTGATCCCGGTGCCGCGGGCCATCACCGCTGGCTGCGGCGTGTGCTGGGCGGCTCCGCCCGCCGCCCGGAACGCCCTGGAGGAGCTGGTGATCCGGGAGAAGCTGGATGTGGACGGGCTGTACACCGTCCTGCTGTGAGGGGGGATCAGAATGCCATCCAACTGCGAGGAGTGCGTCTGGTATGACTATGACGACGAGCTGGACGCCTACGTCTGCGAGGCGGAGCTGGACGAGGACGAGATGGAGCGGTTCCTCCGGGGCGGCACCCGCGCGTGCCCCTTCTACCGCCCCGGCGACGACTACCGGACTGCCAGACACCAGTGAAGGAAACTGACTTCACAGATAATGCGCGCAAAAGCAAAGAGAAGGCCGGGCAGAGCACAGCTCTGCCCGGCCTTTCCACGCGCTGTCCGGTCAGGGGACCGGCGGCGGATAGCTGACGATCAGGACCTCCTCGCTGCCGGAGTCACGGTCCTTCGTGTGGTAGTTGGAGTTGCTGTAGTCGAAGTCCAGGGGGACGGCCTGATAGTCCGGGCGCTCCGCCAGCCAGCGGAGCAGGATCCGGTTCTCCCGCCCTTTGCTGCGCAGGACATTGGAGAGGGCAAAGCGGATCTGCCGGCGGTGCAGGCCATCCAGAAGATCCAGAAGATCCCGCTCGTCCTCCTCGCACCAGCCGCCCTGCTCGTTGTAGGTGGCGCAGGTGATGAGATAGGGGGGGTCGGCATAGACCAGATCCCGCGGACCCAGGCCCGACGTGTCAAAGCTGCGGAAGTCCCGGCAGGTGAAGCGGCAGTTCTGAGACTGGAGGCGGTCGATGAATCCGGTGAGCTTCCGGCGCATCTGGGCGTTGAAATCCCGCTTGCCTACTGGGAGGTTGTACTCCCCCTGGCTGTTAAAGCGGATCTGGTTGTTGAAGGCGTAGACGATCAGCACATAGAACAGGATATTGCTGTAGTCGTCCGTCCGTCCCTCCCGGACCCGCTGGTTGAAATCCCGCCGGAGGCGGAGATAGGGCTCCCGGTTATAGGCGGCCAGGCCCGTGGCCCCGTCGCAGCGGTAGTGGGCGTATCCGTGGGTGCTGACATCGGAGAGGCCGTACCGGGCGATGATCCCGTCGATCCAGTCCAGGGCGGTGTTCCGGTCCAGGGTCCGGAACGTGGTGAACAGATCCACCAGATGGCGGTCGGCGTCATTGTAGAGGACCTGCTCCGCCTCCGTATTGAGCCCCACATTGCAGCCGCCGCAGAACAGATCCGCAAAGATGCGGATGTCCCGGGGGAACAGGGGCAGGAGCTGGGGCAGCAGCCGGTATTTGCCGCCGGTATAGTTGAGGGGAGAGGCGATCATCCCTTACCCCTCCCCGTCATCGCAGATGCACAAAAACAGCCGCTCGGCGTGATCCTCGATGTCCGACTGTCCGGCGCTGAAGGCCTTGTAGGACTCTGAGAAGACCCGGACCTCGCCCCGGGTGCGCAGGATGCGCAGGATGTCGGCGTCGCTGAGCTTGGCGTTGGAGCGGCCGTTGCCCTTGGCGGCCATGTTGTTGTAGGAGAACAGGATGTACCGGGCGTGGATGTCGGCCACCAGCGTCTCAAAGGCGAATACGGCGTCCTTGGTGCAGTAGCGGCTCTTCAGGGCTCTGCGGTCCATCTTCCGGGCCACGCCGTAGACCGCGGGCTTTTCCCACCGGGCCACGTTTTCCAGCAGATGATAGGTGTCGCAGTACTGGCGGGAGTTGTAGGGGGGATCGATATACACCAGGTCGGCGGAGATGCGCTTGACCAGATTGTTGGCGTCCTCATTGAAGCACTGGTTGCCCGGGTCATTGTCCGTGGGGGCCAGGGGCACCCGCAGCTCCAGAGGCTGACCGGAGACGGCGCCCCGGCGGTAGGCGTCATAGTGGCCGCAGGTCAGGGCGATCTTGTCCATGGCATAGAGCAGGGAGGTGATGAGGATGGCCCGCTCCCGGAAGTTCAGCTCATTCCGGCGGCAGCGCCGCTCGATATCCTCCCGGATGAAGCCGATCCTGGCGCAGTCCGCCCGGCTGAAATACGTATCGGAGAAATTCTCCGTCATGTAGTTCTCCTCATCTGTCTGCGCGGCGTTATAGCCTGCCACCAGCTCCACGACCTTCTCCTGGTCATAGGGCTGGGCGCCGAACCAGGCGAAGTTGCAGATATAGTTGCTGTACATCAGGTCGTTGGTGATGAGGCGGCGGTCCTGAAAGGCCGATGCCACGGCCCCGGTGCCGGAGAAGATGTCCGCCACTGTGCGGATGCCGCGGCACTCCCGCTCCACCACGCCGGTGATGAAGGGCAGCAGCTTGTACTTGTTGCCCAGATACCGGCGATTGTTGATGCTGGAAGTCCTGCAGCCGCCAAGCTCTGCTGTATCCGCCATGTCCCCGCCCCCTTCCGGCGCATGTTCCGATGCCGCCCGCACGTCCAGCCGGCGGACCGGCGGAAGTGCGGGCGCAGTTCCACTGTGATTATACAACCTGGGACAAACTTCGTCAATAGTTCCGCGCCGCGGGCCGGAGCGTTGACTTACCCCGGCCGGTATTATACAATGTCCATACGAACAAACTGGATGGGAGGTGGATGCCCGTGGAGGTCCGGGAGAAGCAGATCTTCAATCTGATGGACACCAACGGCAGGCGCAGGGACGTGCTCAACGCCCTCCGGATCTATCTGGAGGCGCTGGGGGAGATCCGGGAGGAGTTTCCCGACGCCGCCTGGAGCAGCTATCCGGAGAGCGTGGCCCAGTTCGTCTTCTACCAAAAGGCGGTGGAGCGGTCGGCAGACGTGCTGCGCCAGCACGGGCACTACGACCGGCTCCTGGAGAAGCTGGGGCCCCGTCTCCCGGCATTTCTGGCCCGCAGCCAGACCTGGGAGCAGCTGGGCCTCTCGGAGCAGGACCGGGACGAGCTGGATGTGTATGTGGAGGCCCGGGCCCGGCACTACACCAGCAATCTGGTGAAGCTGGGCTTCACAGACGAGGAGCGCAGGATCACCGAGGCCGGCGCCGCCTTCGCGCGGGGCGCCACCCGGCGGGATGAGCTGGAGGCCATGCTGCCCATCGACGATGTGAACCTGATCGTCCTGCGGCAGATGCTCAAGCTCCGGATCTTCTCCGCGCCGGATGAGGCAGGCCGGCGGCGGTTCTACGCCCCCGCGGTGATGGCGCTGCTGTTGCTGCTGCAAAACCGGGCGATGGACGGCGGGACCTTTCTCACCGTCGTCCAGGGGCTGAGCCCCTATCTCTCCCCTGAGCGGCAGGCCTTCGTGCTGGAGCACCTGGGAGACCCGGAGCGCATCGAGCGGCTGGTCTGGGACGAGAACATCCGGATACCCGGGGATTTCCTGTCGGATGCGCCGCTGACGCAGGACGTGTTCGCGTCCCATATCAGGAACCAGAAGAGCGGGCGTACCGTCGAGATCTACTACGCGTTCTACCAACGGCTCCTGGCCTTCCGGGAGGAGCGGAGCCGGGCCGCCTGTGAAGAGCTGCTCACCCTCCTGCGGGAGGAGAAGGGGATCCTCCGGAAGGCGTTTGGCTGCGGCCGGACCGTCTTTGCCGCGGGGCGGGGAAGGGAGCCGGATTTGGAGACGTTCCTGAGGGAGAACGGAGACCATCCGCTCCTCTGCGGCGAGCACTTCAACCGGGAGTTCTACCGGGCCTATGAGCGCTCCAGCCGGGCGGATGACATCCGGGAATACGCCGACACCACGGAGCGTCTGCTGAGCGCCGCGGGCATCTGGCGGTTCGATCCGCAGTCCGCCCTGGCCTTTCCGGAGCTCCTGGACGAGCTCCTGGACCGGGAGGCCCTCCCGGTGTTCGGCGAGATGAGCGATGCAGAGTTTCGGGCCTGGGAGGGAGCCGGCGACTGCGCCTTCCGCCGGGATCTGTCCCTGGCGCAGATCCTGCGGTATGAGGACGGCCAGACCCGGGCGGCGGTCCGCCGGGTGGAGGCAGCGGTGGGTGCCGCCGGCGCCGGAGAGGTCCGGACCCTCATGCGCTCCAAGCTCAGCGAGGACTTCCGCCGGCATGTGGAGGAGAAGTATCCGCAGGAGGCGGTGGAGAAGCTGCTTCCGCTGTTCTCCGACCGGCGGAACGACGGGAAGATTCGAAAGGCCGTCAACGATGCGGCATCGGTCCCCACTATCTACGAGTACATCGTGGGCATCGCGTGGTACTATCTCTCCGGTGGGGACTTCGACCTGTACGCCAGCCTGAATCTGACCCTGAACGCCGACTTTGAGCCGGTGATCCACGCCGGCGGCGGGGAGGGGGACATCGTCATCCGCTATGAGGACCGGGTCATCCAGCTGGAGGTCACGCTGATGAACAAGCAGGCCCAGAAGCGGGGGGAGTGGGAGCCGGTGCTGCGCCACGCCCTGAATCTCAAGGCCGACAGCGAGCCGAAGGAGGTGTTCACCTTCTTCATCGCCGACGAGCTGGACCGGAACACCATCAACATCTGGCGGGCGGTGGCCGCCGTCTCTCTGGAGTCCACCAGAGACCACCGCCAGGTGGACGGGGCGGTCATCATGCCGCTGACCAACGGAGAGCTGCTGCATCTTCTCCGCGCCGGCGTCTCGGTGGACTGCATCCTCCCGGAGGTCCGGGCCTCCTTCGCAAAGGTCCCCCGGATCACGGACGCCGGGTGGAAGGAGGAGATCCTGGACCGCCTGTGTCCGTGACCGCGGTGGCATGGGAAAGCTGACAGCGGCGCCCCGCCGGAAGGCGGGGCGCCGCTGTTTCGTCTGCTTATTCCCCCCGCAGCCAGCATGCGAGGTCTGTGCGGCGGAATTCCGCCAGCAGGCCGGCGATCCGGGGACTGCACCGGGAGACCCGGCCGACTCCCGTGATCAGGGGATCGATATACCGCAGCTTGGCGGGGACCTGGATCCAGCCCGTCCCCGCCGGCCGCCGCGGAGCGCGGTCAAGGCGGCGGTAGGCCCGGAACCGGCGCCACATGGCGGCGGTTTCCGGATCTGCCTCCAGCTTCCGGATCACCAGGGGCTCCGTAGTGTGCAGGTCCGACTCTGTCAGGACGCCCCGGTCCAGCGCGGCGCGCAGCAGGTCGGCCAGAGCCTGCATGGCGAAGCGGTCCTCGTCCGCGACATAGATCCTGCCGGTGGAGAGGGCCGCCTCCGTGAAGGCACAGGCGGTCTCCGGCGTGCGGAAGGCCAGCTCCGGGACACCGCCCTCATTGTTTGCCGCCGTCAGGTCCGCATAGAAGGCCCGGAGGGCGTCCCCGTCGGCGAAGCCATAGGACCGCAGGTTGCCCAGTGTGTACTCCAGCCGGTCCGCGCACAGCCGGGGCGCGTCGTTGTCGGCGATGGGGAAGCGGTGACAGTCCGAAACATCCTCCGGGGCGAGGCCGTACTCCGCCAACAGGGCCCGGAGCTCCGGCGAGGCGGCGATGACCTCCGCCGTCCGGGCCTCCGTGGACTCCTGCCGCAGGTGGTCGCCGTTGAGGAAGTCCACCGTGTGGGCGAACACCGGCGTGGCAACATCGTGGAGCAGGCCTGCCGCGCTCTGCCGGAGGTCGCCGGTGAAGTGCCACACGATGAGCCCCACCCCCACGCTGTGGTCGAACCGGGAGTAGGGCGCCCACCCGGCAAAGCGGGGAAAGGCGGTGTACTCGCAGCCGCAGTTCATCCCCACCTGCCGCAGACGCTGCATGGGCGGCGTGTCCGCCAGACGGCGGAGGGGCTCCGGCAGCTCCGGGTGGTAGAGAGACCAGTTTTCCGCCATGGCCCCATCAAGCCTCCGGCTTTTTCCGCAGGCTGCAGAGCCCGGCGCCGATGGCGGTGGCGAAGGTGGCGTTTTCCGGGATGATATAGCGGATGCCGTACAGCTTTTCAAACAGCTGGAAATTCGTGACCGCCTGAGGCAGGGTGGTCATGGAGCCGGTCAGCACCACGGTCTTGGCGTCACAGCTCTGGCAGGCCAGCACCGTCATGGTGCCGATGGCCTGGAGCACCAGGTTCACCACGCCGGCCGCCAGGTCCGCGGGAGTGGCGTCCTCCGCCAGATCGCCGAAGTTGGCGGCGGTCATATCCGGGTCCAGGGTGGGGGCAGCGCGGACCGTGATGTCCTTCATGGTCAGATCCACGTGGTCCAGGTCGCCGCTCTCCGCCAGCTTTTTGATCTGGCCGAACCGCTCCATCCCCACCAGCTTGCGGCAGAGCCCGCCCAGGGTGCCGCCGCCGATCCCGCTGCCGCACAGGTGGCGGATGCCGTCGGGGGACGCCCAGAGGAATGCGGTGCCGGTGCCCATGCTGACCACCACGGCGGAGGACTGGCCCGACAGGGCCAGAGCGCCGGTGCCGGTGGCAGAGAACTCGTCCACCTTGCAGGTGGGCAGCCCGTAGATGTCGCCCTCCACATAGGAGGCGCCCACGCCGGTGAGCACCACCCGCCGCACATCCCGCAGGGAGAGCTGGTTGCTGGTGAGATAGTTGCCCAGGGCCCCGTACAGGCTGGTCACCTGATCCTCCGCCCGGACCCGCAGCATGGAGAGCACGCTGCCGTCCGTCCGCAGGCCCACGATCTTGGTGGTGGAGCCGCCGATGTCAATGCCTAAAATTACATCCATAGGGATGCCTTCCTTTCAGCGGCAGTGAGCCGCTTGGTTTTCGGTGTGGTGCCTACTGGATGGTGCCTCCAGTGAGGTCGAAGGACGTGGTGATGTCCCGCCCCTGGCTGTCATAAAAGGCGAACGCCTCCAAAGAGATGTGGCCTGTGGGGACGGTGTCCTCTACCGGGATGCTCACCAGAAAGACGGGAGAGGCTGGGACATCCAGCTCGTATGGTCCGCCGCCCTCCGGTGAAAAGACCGCCCGGGCAATGCGGCCGTCGCCGTTCCGCCCCTCGAAGAGCAGCATCCGCTCCCTGTCAGATTCCACCACTCCGTTGCGGAAAGAGCCGGTGCCGTATTGGACTGATCGAGATGATACCGCCCAGTGAGTCCCCGGGAGAGACACAGGTGTTCCAGCTGTCCGTCCAGTTCCAGAGGAACATAGGTGCGGCTTCCCACGGTCACCGGCTGATACAGATGAAGCTGGTCCGCCTCATAGGGAACAGACCTGCCCCGGTTGAACCACTGAAGCGCGGCCGTCTCTAACCCGTTGAGGTCCGCATCCAGGGGAAACGAGCAGTGGTATGCGGCGAGGCCCGCCAGAATGCACAGGACGGCCGCCGCAGAGAAAAGGAGAATCCGTTTTTTCATGAGAAAAACCTCCAGACTCGTTTGTTGCGGAAAGGAGCGCGGATTTGCCTTTTCCTACATGATAGGGGAGGCCAGTCCGGTTGTCAATGCGGATTGATAAAAAATTGACAACAAATTGTGAAAAAGCGTTGATTTTCCCGGGTGGACCGCTTATAATCAAGGGAACGACATCCCGGACAGGCCCGCCGGAGGCGGGGCCGGAGCCTGCGGCGGCGAGGACGCCGCGGGCAGATCCTTTTGAAAAGGCCGCGCAGCCGTGCGCGGCGGAGGCGCTGTTATGAATACCGAAGAGAAACTCAATCTGACCATGCTCTGCGACTTTTACGAACTCACCATGGGCAACGGCTATTTCCAGGCTGGGCTCCAGGATGAGATCACCTATTTTGACGTGTTCTTCCGGAACGTGCCGGACAACGGCGGCTTTGCCGTCTGCGCCGGGCTGGAGCAGCTGGTCCACTATATCCAGAACCTGCGGTTCGACGAGGAGGACATCGCCTTCCTGCGGGAGAAGAAGCTGTTTTCAGAGGCGTTTCTGGACTACCTGCGCCGCTTCCGCTTCACCGGGGACATCTGGGCGGTGCCGGAGGGGACCCCCATCTTCCCCCAGGAGCCGGTGGCGACGGTCCGGGCACCGGCCATCCAGGCCCAGCTGATCGAGACCTTCACCCTGCTGACCATCAACCACCAGAGCCTGATCGCCACCAAGGCCAACCGGATCGTCCGGGCGGCCCAGGGGCGGACGGTGCTGGAGTTCGGCTCCCGCCGGGCCCAGGGCACGGACGGCGCCATCTCCGGCGCCAGGGCGGCCTACATCGGCGGCTGCGCCGGCACCGCCTGCACCATCTCCGACCAGCTCTACGGCGTGCCCGCCGGCGGTACCATGGCCCACTCCTGGGTCCAGATGTTCGACAGCCAGTACGAGGCCTTCAAGACCTACTGCGAGATCTACCCCCACAACGCAACGCTGCTGGTGGACACCTACAATGTCCTCAAGTCCGGCGTGCCGGATGCCATCCGGGCCTTCAACGAGGTGCTCCGGCCCCGGGGCATCACCAGGTGCGGGATCCGGCTGGACTCCGGCGATATGGCCTACCTCACCCAGGAGGCCCGGAAGATGCTCGATGCCGCCGGCTGGACCGAGTGCCAGATCTCCGCGTCCAACTCCCTGGATGAGTATATCATCCAGGACCTGCTGCTGCAGGGGGCGAAGATCGATGTGTTCGGCGTGGGCGAGCGGATGATCACCGCCCGCAGCGAACCGGTGTTCGGCGGCGTGTACAAGCTGGCGGCGGTGGAGGACCGGGCCGGGAACATCATCCCCAAGATCAAGGTCAGCGAGAACCTGGACAAGATCACCACCCCCCATTTCAAACGGACCTGGCGGATCTTCGACAATGCCACCGGCAAGGCGGAGGCGGACTACATCACCGTCTGGGATGAGACGGTGGACGAGACTGCGCCGCTGGAGCTGTTCGATCCCCGGGCCACATGGAAGCGCAAGACCTACACCAACTTCACCGCGAAGCCCCTGCAGGTCCCGGTGTTCCGGAAGGGGGAGCTGGTATACCGTCTGCCGGCCCTGCCGGAGATCCAGGCCTACTGCCGGGCCCAGGTGGACACGCTCTGGGATGCGGTGAAGCGGTTTGAAAACCCCCACACCTATTATGTGGACCTGAGCCAGAAGCTCTTCGACATCAAGCAGGATCTGCTCCGCCGGAGCAGATGAGGGATCATCCCCGCCCGCTGGGCGGGGATGATTGTTTACAGAAATTTGGTTGCGGAGCCGTGAGAGTTTCGGTATAATAACAGCGTGATTTGTCGAACCTGAGCGGAGAGGAGAGGAGGTGTCCGCCATGTCCAAGAAGAGAAGAGCGACCCAGCCCCAGGAGCGGACGGAGCGGCGGATCTCCGCCTTCACCAGCATTTCCATCTGTGCGCTGACGGTCATCGCCCAGATCGTGCTGACCCTGGGACTGACGACGCTGCTGGCGGAGAAGGCCAACTTCGTCTATATGCTCCTGGAGCTGGCGGGCGCCGTGGTGGCTATCCGGGTGTACCAGCGGCGGGGCAGTCCCTCCTACAAGCTGGTGTGGATGTGCCTTCTGCTGGCGCTGCCGGTATCCGGCATGATCCTCTTCCTCCTGTGGGGCGGCACCCATCAGGCCAAGAGCCTGAGCCTGCGGAAGGTGGCTCCGCCGGCGGAGCGGGAGAGCACCCGCATGGCCAGTGACGTCAATATCCAGCGCCTGAGCCGCCGCTCTCCCGCCTGGGGACGGCTGGCCTCCTATCTGCAGAAGCGGAAGTTCCTCCTCTACGGCGGTACGCAGGCCCGCTATTTCCCGGAGGGGGACGTGTTCTTTGACGACCTGATCGACCATCTCAGGCGGGCGGAGGTCTATATCTTCCTGGAGTATTATATCCTGGCGGAGGGGCAGATCTGGGACCGGGTCTTCTCCGTCCTGCGGGAGCGGGCCGCCGCCGGCGTGGAGGTGCGGATCATCTTCGACGACTTCGGCAATCTCACCCGCTTTTCCGACGATTCCC
The DNA here is from genome assembly GCA_944382995.1 of uncultured Oscillospiraceae bacterium. Lineage (GTDB taxonomy): Bacteria > Bacillota > Clostridia > Oscillospirales > Oscillospiraceae > Oscillibacter. The sequence goes on from CALWOF010000008.1 coordinate 27,861, forward strand.
TCCGGGCCCTGCAGGACGCCGGCATCGAGGTGGAGGTGTTCAACCCCGTCCACCGCTATGTGAACCGCATCTACTTCAACTACCGGGATCACCGGAAGATCGCCGTCATCGACGGGCAGCATGCCTATACCGGCGGCATCAATATCGCGGATGAGTACGCCAATCTTTTCGTCCGCTTCGGCCATTGGAAGGACACCGGCGTCCGCATCGACGGCGCAGGAGCCTGGGGGTTTGCGGCCCAGTTCATCCAGATGTGGAAGATGATCGGCGGCTCCCTGCCCAATGAGGACGACTACTACCGCCCCCGGACTGAGACCGAGGGCACCGGCTGGTGCCAGCCCTTTTCCGACGGCCCCCTCAACAATCCGGACAATCCGGTGGAGGACACTTATCTCCAGCTGATCTCCTCCGCCAAGAAGATGCTCTATATCACCACGCCCTACTACGCGGTGGAGGAGTCCATGCAGAAGGCCCTGTGCATCGCAGCGGACGCGGGGGTGGACGTGCGGCTGCTGGTCCCCGCCATCCCGGACAAGAAGTACGTCTATATCACGGCGGAGTCCTACTGGGGGGAGCTGCTCTCCCACGGGGTCAAGATCTACCGCTACTCTCCCGGCTTCCTCCACGCCAAGAGCGTGATGGTGGACCGGGAGGCGGCCCTGATCGGCAGCACCAATATGGACTACCGGTCCTTCCAGCTCCACTATGAGTGCGCCGTGCTGCTCTATCACATGCCGGCGGTGGAGGACCTGCTGGAGGATATGGACCGCATCATGGCCCAGAGCGAGCCGTACACCCTGGCGGATTGGAACCGGCGTCCCTGGTACCGCCGCGTCTTTGCCTCGCTGCTGCGGCTGGTGGCCATCTGGTTTTGAGCATCGGGGCGGAGGCGCCCCGGCCTTCACTTTACAGGAGGTACACATGTCCCGGGAACTGACACCCCAGGAGATCGCCGAGCGCAGTCTCATCAAAAAGTACAGAAAAGAACTGTGGAACCCCTTCATCGCCGCGGTGAAGCGATACGGCCTCATCGTCCCCGGCGACCGGATCGCGGTCTGCATCTCCGGCGGAAAGGACTCCATGGTCCTGGCAAAGCTGATGCAGGAGCTCCGCCGCCACACCGAGCAGCCCTTTGAGATGGTGTTCCTGGCCATGGACCCAGGCTACGCCCCCGCCAACCGGCAGCTGCTGGAGGACAACGCGGCGGCGCTGGGAGTTCCGCTGACCATCTTTGCGAGCAACATCTTCGATGTCACGGTCCAGGTGGAGAAGAACCCCTGCTACCTCTGCGCCCGGATGCGCCGGGGCTTCCTGTACAGCAGGGCCCGGGAGCTGGGGTGCAACAAGATCGCCCTGGGCCACCATATGTCCGACGTCATCGAGACCACGCTGCTGGGCCTCTTCTACGGGGCCCAGCTCCAGTCCATGCCCCCCAGGCTCCGCAGCAAAAATTTCCCCGGCATGGAGCTGATCCGCCCCCTGTACTGCGTCCACGAGGACGCCATCCTCGCCTGGAAGAACTACAACCACCTGCGGTTCCTCCAGTGCGCCTGCCGGTTCACCGAGGCCCGGGATGCCTCCGGCGACGGCATTGGGGAGAGCAAGCGCCAGGAGATGAAGGCCCTGCTGCGGGAGCTGAAAAAGACGAATCCCAACATCGAGAAGAGCATGTTCCGGGCCATCCACGGCGTTCAGCTGGACACCTTCCCCGGCTTCAAATTCCGCGGAAGAGCCTTTTCCTTCGAAGAGGCCTATGATCTGTCCGGCCTTTCCGGCGGCGCGCCGCAGACGGCGGATCAAGAGGAGGCATGACCATGAAATACTATCGCTGTGACAACCCGGACTGCGGCTTCCTGGCGGAGGAGGAGCCGGATGTGTGCCCCCGGTGCGGCGGCACATTTTTCCAGCCGGTGGACGAGGAGGAATTCACCGGGTCCGACTGGGTCCAGATGGGCAACCGGGCTGTGGACGAGGACCGGGACACCGACGCGCTGGCGTGTTACCAGCGGGCCGCCGCCATGGGCGATGTGCTGGGATTGACGAATCTGGGCTGGTGCCTGGAGGCCGGCGTTGGCGTGGAGGCGGATCCCCGTCAGGCGGCGGTGCTGTATGCTCAGGCCGCGGCCAGGGACTACATACCGGCTCTGACGAACCTGGGGTACTGCTACTCCCGCGGTCTGGGTGTGGCACAGGACGACGCCAAGGCCCTGGAGTGCTTCCGCAAGGGAGCGGAGAGCGGCTTTCCCCGGGCACAGTTCCTGCTGGGGGAGGCATATTTCCGCGGCCTGGGCGTGGAGCGCAGCGAGGAGGAGGCCGTCCGGTGGTACCAGTCCGCCGCATGGCTGGGCTATCCGGCGGCGCAGACAGAGCTGGGCCGCTGCCTGGAATTCGGCACGGGCATCGCCGAAAATGTGGAGCAGGCCGCCAAGTGGTACCGCACCGCTGCGGAGAACGGAAGCGCGCCGGGCCAGTGCTGCCTGGGGTTCCTCTATGAGACCGGACAGGGCGTGGAGCAGAGCTGGGAGGAGGCGGTGCGGTGGTATCGTGCCGCCGCGGAGCAGGACTATCCCCGCGCTCTGTGCAATCTGGCCTGGTGCTGTGAACACGGCATGGGCGTGGAGCAGGATTTCGCGGAGGCCGCGCGCCTCTACCTTCGCGCGGCGGACCAGGGCTATCCCAGAGGACAGGTGTGCATGGGCCTGTGCTGTGAGCGGGGGCGGGGCGTCCCGCTGGACATGGCCGCCGCAGCGGAGTGGTACCGCCGGGCGGCGGACCAGGGAGATGAGGACGGTCAGTGCTGCCTGGGATTTCTGTATGAGACCGGACAGGGCGTGGAGCAGAGCTGGGAGGAGGCGGTGCGGTGGTACCGTGCCGCCGCGGAGCAGGGCCTGCCCCGTGCCCAGTGCAACCTTGCCTGGTGCTATGCGCACGGACAGGGCGTGCCGGAGGATCTGGGAGAGAGCTACCGGCTCTACCGCGCCGCAGCGGACCAGGATGACGCCCGCGGCCTTTTCTCCGTGGCCCGCTGCTTTGACTACGGCTGGGGTGTGGAGCAGGACAGCGGAGAGGCTGTGAAGTGGTACACAAAGGCGGCGGAGGCCGGTTCCGCTGCCGCCATGTGCGACCTCGGCGTATGCTACGAGCGGGGCGAGGGCGTGGAGGAGGACATCGCCCAGGCGCTGAAGCTGTACCGTCAGGCGGCGGAGGCCGGCAATGCTGCGGGGCAGTGCAACCTGGGCTTTCTCTATGAGACCGGAAGAGGCGTGGAGCAGAGCTGGGAGGAGGCAGTGCGGTGGTACCGTGCCGCCGCGGAGCAGGGCCTGCCCCGCGCCCAGTGCAACCTGGGCTGGTGCTATGAGCACGGCCGGGGCGTGGAGCAGAATGAGCGGCGGGCCGCCCACTGGTATCTCCAGGCGGCGGAGCAGGACGACCCGCGGGGCATGTTCTGCATGGGCGTTTGCTGCAAGTACGGCAGAGGTGTGGAACGGAACTGGAAGGAGGCCGTGAAGTGGTACACGAGGGCGGCGGACGCCGGCTCCGTGCCTGCCCTGTGCAATCTCGGCGTGTGCTATGAGCGGGGCGAGGGCGTGGAACAGGACCTCGCCCGGGCGGCGGACTTCTACCGCCGTGCGGCAGAACAGGAGGATGCGGCTGCCCAGTGCAACCTGGGCTATCTCTATGAGTCCGGCGAGGGCGTGGAGCAGAGCTGGGAGGAGGCCGTGCGCTGGTATCAGGCGGCGGCGGACCAGGGCTATCCCCGTGCCCAGTGCAATCTGGGCGTCTGCTGGGAATTCGGCCACGGCGTGAAAAAGGACACCGCCAGAGCCGCCGCGCTCTACCGTCAGGCGGCGGAGGGCGGCGACGAGGTGGCCGCCTGCAACCTGGGATACCTGTATGAGACCGGCGTCGGCGTGGATCAGAGCTGGCCGGACGCGGTGAAGTGGTATTCCCGGGCGGCGGAGGACGATGACCCCCGCGCCCAGTACAACCTGGCCTGGTGCTATGAGCATGGAAAAGGCGTGCCGCGGGACCTGGGGCGCGCCCGGGAGCTGTACCAGGCCGCTGCCCGGAAGGAATACGAGGGAGCGCAGGAGGCGGCGGACCGCCTGAAGCGGTCCGCGGAGCGGCTGAGCGGCGGGTTTCTGAAGGGCATTCTGGACAATCTGCGGGGTCAGTAAAAGAGAGACCGCACAGACGGGCGCGGGCTTCCCGCGCCCGCCCGGAAGTTCCCCGGAGAAAAATAAAAAAAGGGGTTGACAAAATCCCTCTTTTCTGTATAATAATATCTGTTCGCTGCGAGTGAACACGGCAGATAGCGGGTTTGTGTAAGGGTAGCACAGCAGACTCTGACTCTGTATGTGAGGGTTCGAATCCTTCACCCGCTGCCAGAGAGGTCCCTGGAATCGCAATGGTTCCAGGGATTTTTTCATGTTCTGCATACCCCTGTTTTGAGAGCGGCCTTCAGACGTTCTGCCGAGGGCCGGCCCGAGGCTCCGCCCTGTGCCCCGGCAGCGATGGACTCCCGGGAGACAGGAGGTATCTGCCGTACGGAGAAAGGAAAATGGAGAGGATAGAATGGTAAAGCTCCTGTTCGTATGCCACGGCAGGATCAGAACCTGAGCCCGGAACCCCTTGCTGTTTCAGTGTTTTTTGAACTTGGGGCAACGGATTTACGCCGCAGTTACACCAAAAAACATACCATATGGAGCCCTGATAGATATGCCCCGGGACGCCGGTTGAAGCGCCTGGGGCGTAAAACTTAATCCGAATGTGTTAATAGCATTTCTCTATGGGCACCGAAAATTCTCATTGTTTCAGATAACAACTTGCACTTAACATAACAGATTCCATCCTTGAATGAGCCAAGTGGATTATCCGGTGGATATTTTCTTTACCAATACTATTTCATCATCTGGAAAAGGCGGCAAATATGTGTTATGCTAAAAAATACGAAATATCTGCGGAGGACACGGTTGTGAACTTATTTTCGAAAAACTACTGCGTTTTTTGGCTGACTTACAAATAGGTCCACCAGTTTCGGGACTGTTACTACCCGTCTGAACCTGAACCCTTAGATTTTCAACAGGATGCACAATATATCTGATACCTACTTGAAGGAGAATAGCATGGCAAATCAAAAAGCAGGAAGAAACAAAACGATAGATACCCCTGTAAGTGAAGGTGCAGTTTACTTGAGTCGTTGTATTTCAGTTAATAAACGACAAAATTCCCTTGAAAATGTGCTTGATAAGACAATACTTGGTGACACATTCAAAGTCTGTCCTTTATTGCCTCCTGACAGTGTTGATTTAATCATTGCAGATCCTCCATATAATCTGACGAAATCATTTAATGGGACGACTTTTTCCAAGAAGAAAAACTCTGATTATGAAGAGTATACTCGTCAATGGTTAAGTTTGGTTAAGCCTTTATTAAAAAATACAGGCTCAATATATGTATGTTGTGATTGGGAAACAAGTCTAATCATTGGTAGAGTGTTGGGCGAATTTTTTTGTGTAAGAAATCGTATTACATGGCAGCGTGAAAAAGGTCGTGGCGCAAAGGCAAACTGGAAAAATGGTATGGAAGATATTTGGTTTGCAACTAACAGCAATGATTTTACATTCAATCTTGATGCAGTAAAAATCAGGAAAAAAGTTATTGCCCCTTATCGTGTTGATGGAAAACCAAAAGATTGGATAGAGTCTAAAAACGGGAATTATCGTGATACCTGCCCCTCAAATTTTTGGGATGATATTACCATCCCGTTTTGGTCCATGGCAGAAAACACTGCGCATCCTACGCAAAAATCAGAGAAATTGATAGCAAAAATCATGCTTGCGTCTTCATCTGAGAGCGATATTGTATTTGACCCATTTTTGGGTTCTGGCACAACAAGCGTAGTGGCAAAGAAACTCAACCGTCATTTCTTTGGTATTGAAATTGAGCCGCAGTATTGTGTATGGGCAGAGCAAAGACTTGTAATGGCTGAGGATGATACGGAAATCCAAGGCTATGTAGACGGTGTGTTTTGGGAGCGCAATTCGTTATCAGAGCAGAAATCAAAGTCGAGTGATTCATCTTCTGCATCGACAAACAAACGTGGCAGGAAACCGACCAAGAAAACATGCGACTTAGAAATTGCTGTTGACGAGCAGCAAGCAATTTTGGGCTTTGGGAGGAAATCAGAGGATGTATAACAGAGAAGAAATCGATAGTTTGGTTGAGTTTGTTTCAAGCAGAGATGGTATTGCAGATAAAACTATTTTGGCAACGCAAGTGCAGAAGCAATTTAACCTTGTGAAAGACAGAAGTGTTTTTTATGGTGAATGGTTTGCGATTAGGTTCTGCAAAGCGGCCTCAGTCAATTTTTCCAATACCGTTCTTTCTCTTTCTGCTCTACATAGATACGACAGTATGCCCTTTTTTGTGTGCCTTGTAACCCCTATAAGAAACTTCTTGATGCTTGCAAACACGACATTTCTGCGAAAAATTAGTCATTCATCCCAAGAGTTGCGTCGTGATAACATAAAAGGTAGTTTCAACGGAAGCGATATTATGCGATCTTTTGAAGGTGTGGTTAATGCCCCTGAAAACTTTGAATTCTTATTTACCTCCCACGAAAATTACACATTTGAAGAAAACCTTGATCGCTTGGTTGAGGCGACAAATAATATCTCTCCAATTGGAAGAAAGTTCTCTCCTACAGGCTCTCAAATTGAGTGTATTCGAGAGTCAGTAAATAGGGCGGTTTCTTTTCTGCTGTCGTCTGACTACGATATTTTGAATGATGATTTGAATGAACGAGTTAAGGCTGTCGAATCAGAGATAGCAATAGCCGCTTTTATTGACAATGTTAACTTGCGGGGACGAATTATAGAGTATCTGATTACTTCGGAGGATGATTTGAAAGATACATTGATCAAGTGTCTAAGAAATAAAACCCCGCTTCCGGAAATATTTACCGCTGATAAATTAGGGGACTACGAAAAAGAATTTGAGCACTATCTTACAGAAACAGATATAAAAACGAAGATTCTGTTTTTATCGAGCAATCCAAAAGGATATAATATCGATAAACTACTTAGTTTTCTTTCAGAAGAAAAGAGCGTATATTTGGTTTATGTCGTTGCGATTGATAAAAACAAGCATATCAGTACACGCCTTTGTTCCATGTACAATCAGCAACTTTTGTCCGGCACAAGAATTATAAAGCATTGGGCTGGCCGAAATTCTCGTGGCGTTACTCAATATGACGGAAAATCTCTTGAAGAGATTGTTTTTGATTTCGATCCAGACATTGATACTGCTGCAGCGCAAGATTTTCTGACAAAGTGTTTGCTTGCATAATATAACATTTTGCTGTTCTGCTTTTGAAAGTAGGTCCTATATCGTTAATCAGCATTTTTGTGGCCATGATCTGATTTTTCTCAGATCATGGCCATTCTTCTTATATTCCAGACTGAATTTGTATATAGTTAAGGCAGTCATAATCAAGGCCATACAAAACCAGGTTACAATCACAGGGAGGTTCTTCACCGCAAGACACA
>CALWOF010000009.1 GCA_944382995.1 uncultured Oscillospiraceae bacterium
AACTATGTGAAGCCCCAGATCCGCCCCACCACCCAGGCCAACTACGAGGCGAAAATCTATCAGCACATCATCCCGGAACTGGGGAAGATCCCCCTGAACCAGCTGGCCCAGAAGGACCTCCAGCAGTTCTATGCCCGGATGAAAACGAGCGGGCGGCTCATCCGCACAGAGCAGTTCGGCAAGGGCCTCTCCGACTCCATGGTGCGCGGCCTCCACGCCGCCTGCCGGTCCGCTCTGGAAAAGGCGGTGCAGGAGGAACTGATCCGTACCAACCCGGCGGTGGGCTGTAAGCTGCCGCCCAAGCGGGGCCGGGAGATGCAGGTTCTGGGTCGGGAGGAACTCCAGCGGTTCCTCATCCAGGCCCAGGCGGAGGGATACTTTGAGTTGTTCCTTCTGGACTTATGCACCGGCCTGCGGCGGGGCGAACTGCTGGCCCTCCAGTGGGACGACCTGGACTTCAAGACCGGGACCCTGACCGTGAACAAGCAGGTCTACGAGGTGAAGGGACAGCTCCAGGTGAGCGTCCCGAAGACCCGCGCCTCCATCCGCAGGCTGGTCCTGCCGCCCGGCGTGGTGGAGGTGCTGCGGGCGTATCGGGAGACGGTGGACTCCCGGTGGATGTTCCCCTCGCCGGTCAAAGAGGATATGCCCATGACGCCGGGAGCGGTGCGCCGGCGGCTCCAGATCATTCTGGAGCGGGCCGGGTGTAAGAGAATCAGATTTCATGATTTACGGCATACTTTTGCCACGCTATCTCTGGAGAGCGGTATGGATGTGAAGACCCTCTCCGCCATGCTGGGCCATGTGTCGGCGGCAACCACCCTGGACATCTACACCCATGTCACCGGGGACATGCAGAGCGAGGCGGCGGCCAAAATAGATCGGGGGCTGGGCAACGAGGTACGGGCAGAATCCGTTCAGGCAGAGCAAAACCCGACCGCAGACTTCCAGCCGGTGTTGAGAAAGACCCGGAAGCCCGGCACCGGGTGCATCTCTCAGATCAATGACCACCTGTTCGAAGGCCGCTACTCTCCCACCTGGCCGGACGGCACCAAGCATTCCAAATGCGTCTACGCCCACACCCGGGACGAGTGTGAGGCGAAGCTGAAGGCGCTGATTCAGCGGATGAACGCGGAGCGGCAGGCTCTGCGGAACCAAGCACGGGGCGTCACCCCGCCGGACAAGCTCACCAAAACACAGAAGAAGATCTGGACGTATATGAAGTTCCATCCGGACGAGACAAATTACAGCGTGATCGCCCGGGGTTCCGGGGTGACCCGGCATACGGCGGCAAAATGGTATGAGATGATCAGGGGGATGTTAGTAGTGGGCGAGATAAAATGACTTGGCGATTGCAGAGAAACTATCTAAGCACAGTCGGAGAGACGGTGAAGTAGAGTAGGACACGGTGGCTGGTGAGAACTTGGTTCGGTGGTATCTATATATCTTTGCTCGACAACCCCTTTGAAGAATACGTTCTGACAAATCTGAAGATGCTGATCTTGGATGTGCCCTTGAAGATGTACACAAAGGCCACCGGTATATCCCTCAGCGAAATTTCCGAAGTCTCCACTGCCTTCGAGGCACCGTGTCATCACCATATAGACAAGCATGGGCGGGTTTCAAAATTTTTACAACCCTCCCATGTCATTAGCCTATTCATTTTTAGTGGTGAGATTGATCGTAATTTTGTTCCGCACACCGATGGCCTGGCCAAAACTACATTAGCGATAATACTATCTGTTGAATTGGCACGATATTTAGTATATAATTAATTGCAGATAGCAGGTATCAAATCAGCCGTGTGGGATCTCCATGCGGCTTTTTTACCAATTGAAACATTTGGCATTGAGCGAAGGTGTTATCTATGAAAGAAAAGACTGTTAGTGGCTGTACTGAATTAAAAAACATCATAGACGGTATAGGTACAGTGCAAACTGCTTGGGGACTTATTGTTACAGGGGCTTTGGTACTTGCATTTGCTTTTTGTGTTCTTACATTTACTAATAGAGTAAATAAAGCAACTAAAGCACAAATTCAGCGGTTTCAAAAAGATGGAAAATATCTTCCGTCAATATACATTGAATTAAACAATTCAATGGAGTACCTACGCTATTTCATATTTTCGTATAGATGGAAGCATCGTATTATTAGGCAATACAATCATCTGTTTCATGGATACGAAGGGAAACGACTAAAGCAATTGCTCGGATCTGGCATAAAATATACCCTATCTTACTTTGCGCCATTTTCACAGCTAAACTCTGCACTGTCTGTCATGCATGACGAACTTGAGATGTTAAGAAAAGAAAGCAAAGAGTTACATGCTGAACATGGAGAGGTCGTCTGGGCAATTACTAATAGTACATATAAACATGTCTATGCTGTTAAGCATTTGCAAGATTTATGTACTATAATGAGTCAGAAAAATGTGATTCTTGTGGGGAGCGCTGGTAATGGGAAAACCAACCTTTTGTGCCGAATGGCTGAAGTTGCAGTTGCCAACAAAATGCCCTGCCTACTTGTGAATTCGAGAGATATCAAGGAAGATTGCACAGAATATATCACTAAAAAGCTCCCTATCCTTCCTAAACTACGAAATATAACATTGCTTTATTTGAGATTAATATCTCTGATGCTCTTCTTTCAAAGAAAGTATTTCTATATATTTATCGATGCAATTAATGAAAATGATCGGGAGGTTTTTACAAATAGCATTGCAACACTGCTCGAAACATTTTCAAAATATGGCCGTATTCGAATACTTTTGACTTGCAGACGTGAATACTTTGATTCTCGTTATAAGGCTCTGTTTTCTGCTGGTGAAGAGGTGCCTTACATTTTTAATTTGCAGGAAGCAGAGTATGATGAGCGAGCAACTATGAAGATGATAAAGGCATACATGGAGTATTTTAACGTCCGTGGACCGTTTTCCCTTGAAACACGGGAGAAACTAAGGAATTCCTTGTTTTTGACTCGTATTTTCTTTGAAGTAAACAGCAGCCGTGATGAATGTATGCTGGAGTTTCGAAACGCAGAAATATATAAGCTCTATTTTGATAAAATTGCTTCTGAGAATATGGGAGTTGATCTAAGTGCGGTTGTTAATAGTATTGCTCGATATATGTTTGCCGAATTTCAGTTTGATCAAATTCCAATAGAAGAATTGCACTTATCATTTGATGAACTGGACTCTTTGAGAAATTTGTTGGATAACAATTTGATAATCAGTCGCTCTGTTCATGCTGGAACAGGTATTACCGAGCACGAAGAAGAGTATGTCTACTTTGTCTTTGATGAGTTACGAGATTTTTGCTTGGCAAGATATCTTTTAACCTTAGATGAGAGCAAATCTTCCTCGGAATATGTAGCATTCTTTTCAAATGTGACAAAACTCTTCGAGCAAAGGTTATCACCTGTTGAGGGAATGGTCAAATATGCATATCATCATTTTAGGATGACTGCGAGGACCGATTTGTGTGAAAAGATTCTAAAAACATTTGGTGAATCAGATGTACAGAGTATCTTAGATTGGGAGAAACGTGACCTGTACAGACAAAGAACATTTAATAATTTTGGCTTTTCATTGGTTTTTTCTGAAGGTGACAATATTGCTTCGTTTGAAATTGACTACATCCTGCATTGTGTGGAAAACGACTGCAGTCATTACTGGGAGATATTCTGGTTCCTTTTAGGGAACGAATATTCTGGGTTTAAGCCAAATATCCACTTGGCCATCGATATTTTGCTTCGTTGTGAAAATGATGAGACCCCTGAAAAAATTCTGAAATACTTTTTCGATGACAAAGTAGAAAAATATTATTCTCATTCTTACAAGGAACGCAGAGTCGATAATCTAAAGGAGTGGCTTGACGCTATTAAAAAGAATAATGGAACGCTATCTGAAAGTTTGAAAATTATGGTTACCATCTTGGCAGCGTACGACCCAACGGAGTTTGCACTTAAAGAATACCATGAATTCGTCATGAACGAAGATTTTTTTAAACAGATTCAGGAAAGTGACCTTTGCAATCCAATAAAATTACTTGTAAGTGAATTCAAAGACTGGATGACGCCAAAACCAACTGATCAAAATGCGCTTCAGATACTAATGGACATGTTGAAATCGGAGGGATACCATGAATAATGAGGTTTTTTTCAAGAAAACTCCAAGAATGTCCCTGATTGGTATATGCCATTTTTTTGGAGTAAAAAGAAAAAGTTATGCAGGGTCAATAGTGGAACGAATTTACGATTATTACTGCAGAGGTGCCATCAACCTGCATCTTGAGTATTTTTTGTACTATCGAAAAGAATTTTCAGACTTCGAATCCTTTTTAGAGAAAAAATTCAATCTGTTTCCCAACGAAATCAAAGACAAAAAATCCTTGCTACTATGTCATAAATCACTTACTTTTGAAGCCGATGGGCATATAACTGATTTGTTAGAGGACGAAGCTATAAAAGGTACATTTCGAAAATATATGGGAGCGTATATCGATGATAATTAGAGATGGGTTTGTAACAAATAGTTCTTCCACGAACTTTATGATTATTAGTAAAGAAGAATTGAGTAGTGATTATTTGCTCGAAAAGCTCGGCTTTAGAAAGGGCTCAAGCATAAGCGCTGCTGCATTTTCTCTGGTTGATGATATCGTTAGTGCAACAAAATCTGGAGTTCGTTGGTTTGAGGTTGATCAAATCAATTATGAAAATATTCTAAAGATTTTCGGGAAAGAGAGTGCTGAAAAGTTCAAAAAGATGTCGAAAAAGGGCTATCACACTTATATCGGTCACACCAATTCTGATGACGATTACTTGACTTCTTTCATGACAACAGATTCTTTTGTAATTGACGAAAAAGATTTCTATATGGATGGAAAGAACTGTGGTTGGTAATGATTTACTACAAGGACAATCGATTTGGATTTATTGAGCTGTTCAATGATGAAACAGGAACTCTTATAAGAAGTAACATATTAGATAATGGCATTGAAACTGGACAGTTACCCCCTATGCGTTCTTTCCCGGAGTTAATTGACATCGGTATTATGGGTGCATGTGATGCGGGTAAAACGGGTCTTTGTCGCAACGCTGGTGTAGATTGCTATCAACGTGGAATATCATCATGCGAGAAAAATATGGATTTCGATGATTATTCCGCAATAATCAATCAATGTAAGGGACGAGTATTTCAAATAGCTTTGGGCGGTGCAGGAGATCCTAATAAACATGAATTCTTTCCTGACATACTACACATCACAAGAGAGAATAGAATAGTTCCAAATTATACTACAAGTGGTTACGCACTAACTGATAAGGAAATTGAACTAACAAAAAAATACTGTGGGGCTGTAGCGGTGTCTTACTATTCTAAACTTGATAAATACGGCAATGAAGATAACCCCTCAACAATTTCGGCATTGGAACGTTTTGTTAAGGCGGGCTGTATTACTAATGTCCATTACGTTCTTTCGAAAAAAAGCATAAAAGAAGCGATTTATAGAGTGAAAAATGGTGTATTTCCCAAAGGAATTAACGCTGTAGTGTTTTTGCTCTATAAGCCAATAGGACTTGCATCTCGAAAGCATGTCATAGATTGTGGAGATCCAGATTATCTTGAGTTGCTTCGCTTAGTTGCATCAGCAGACAGTAGTTGGAGATACGGATTTGATACTTGCCAATCTCCTGCAATATACAAATTTGCATCCAGCATTGCAATAGAGTCCATTGAATTCTGTGAAGCGGCCAGATTTTCTATGTACATTAATTCGAGATGTATCGCATTTCCTTGCTCTTTCGGAATAGAAGACGATACTTTTTCTGTTGATTTGAAACAACACACTTTACGAGAAGCATGGGAATCAGAGAGCTTTGCTAAATTTCGGAAACAACAATCTGAAATGTGTTCAAACTGTAATGCAGGTGTATGCAGAAGTTGCGGGTTAGGGCTTGAGATAAATCTTTGTGGAAAAGTAAAGAAGTATTTGTAATAGCTATCAAATTCTACACCAAAAAACAAAGAAAACCTCCCCTTGGAGCTCGTGCTCCAAGGGGAGGTGGTCCGAGTGGGGAGACTCGAACTCCCGGCATCTTGCTCCCAAAGCAAGCGCGCTACCAACTGCGCTACACCCGGTTATAAAGTTTTCTGATTGTGGTCAAATATGGGGTCAGCGCCGGTTTTTGACCAGTTCCCGGCGATGGGCAAAGCTCCGTCCGCCTTAGCGTCCCAGAGCTTTCCGGGATTTTAAGAAAGTGCGGCTCGAACTCCGGCCTCACGCTCCCAAACCACGCGTTCTATCAACTGAACTACACCCGGATATGGAATTGTTTTATCTGTGGTCTTTTATGTGGTCTTGGTCGCTTTTTGACCAGCGGCCTTGTGGAACTGGTTCCCGCTTCTGGTAGTGTCCCAGCGGGTTGTGGGATTGCGGTTTTATCCTCATGGATGGGCGGGGCGGGCTCCCAAATCACGTGCGCTACCAACTGCGCTACACCCGGATATTCAGTTTTTCTGCATGATACCATGCGGAGAAGGAAAAAGCAAGTTTTTCGTGTCTGTGGGCGGCGCTGTGGTCAAGCCCGATTTTGCGGGAGTTTTTCAACCGGGGAATTTCCGCCGCAAGCTACTGTCCCAAGGACTTCCGGGGTTCCGCTTTTGGGGGAATGGATAGGTCATCTATCCTCCCAAACCACCCGCGCTACCAACTGCGCTAATCCCGGATATTCGGTTTTCTGCATGATACCATGCGAGGGAGGAAAAAGCAAGTTTTCCGTGTCTGCGGGCACGCCCGATCTCACGGATCTTTCACGGAGAACAGGGGCGGCTGCAGCCACGTCTTTATTGTACCGGTTTCCAGCGCAAAGTCAAGTCCATTCCGCCGGCGACCGCTGCAGCCCGGCAGACCGGGCGACCCATATTCACGGATCTTCGTATATTACGCTTTGTATTTTGCAGTGAAACCTGCAAAAATTTTTGAGACAATTTGACGAGTTCCGACAGGAAATCCCCGTGTTCTCCCCTCTGCAACAGGAAATTTCACACGGAATTTACCGGGTTTTTTCTCTGTTTTTTGTGTCCTATTCTCTTTATTTTCTAAAATATTCCATATTCCAGATAATATTTTTATTTACATAAAATTTTTGATAATTTTCGTTTACAAACAGTTATCCACATTCTCCACAGGGTTTTCAACAGTCGGATTTCCCTTATATATCAACAGCTATATAAACTATTGTATTTTTCTTCCAGCTCCTGTCATGCGGATCTACTCTGCGTTGATTTTCCCATTTTTCTTTACATAATCCATAAATTCAAAAAACTTCTCCATCTTTCCACTTGCTTTCTGCAAAACAGATCGTATATGACGAGGCCCTGGGGTGTCCCGTCAAAAAAGCAAGTCCAGCGCCTTTACAATATGCAATCTGCATAGTCCCTCTTTATTCATCCAGCCGCCAGGCGCAGGCAGGCCGCCCGCAGGCCCGCAAAATTTACGCCGGGCCTCCGGAGGAAGCCCCCCCGGAGGCCCGGCGCCCGGTCCTTATTCACTGATGTCCCTGGTGGCATATGCGTTCAGGTCCATGCCCGCCGTATGGCCCGCCAAATACTCATAATACCCCTGGGCGCCGATCATAGCGCCGTTATCACCGCAGAGCTTCAGCGGCGGCAGGTACAGCCGGATGCCCGCGTCATCGCAGGCGCGCTGCAGGTCAGCCCGGATGACGGAGTTTGCCGCCACGCCGCCGGCGGCGCAGAGGATCTTCCGGCCGGTCTGCCGTGCCGCCTCCATGGCCCGGGGCACCAGCGTGTCGCTGACAGCCTGGGCGAAGTCCCGGGCCAGGGCCGCCCGGTCCAGGGGCTCCCCCACCTGCTGGGCGTGGTGGGCCAGATTCACCACCGCCGTCTTGAGGCCGGAGAAGCTCATGTCCAGCTCCGCCCCCTCCACATGGGCGTGGGGCAGGGTGTAGACACCACCGGCGGACTGCTGGGCCAGCTCGTCCATGGGCCGTCCGCCGGGATAGGGCAGGCCCAGCACCCGGGCCGCCTTGTCGAAGCACTCCCCCGCCGCGTCGTCCCGGGTAGCGCCCAGGATCTCCATGTCCGTGTAGTCCCGGACGTCCACGATCAGGGTGTTGCCGCCGGAGATGGCCAGGGCCAGGAAGGGCGGCTCTAAGTCCGGAAAGGCCAGGTAGTTGGCGGCGATATGGCCCCGGATGTGGTGCACCGGGATCAGGGGCACCCCCAGGGCGTAGGCCACGGATTTGGCGAAGCTCAGGCCCACCAGCACCGCGCCGATGAGGCCCGGGGCATAGGTCACCGCCACCGCGTCGATATCCTCGCGGGTGCAGCCCGCCTCCCGGAGAGCCTGTTCCGTCAGGGCGGCGATGGCCTCCACGTGCTTGCGGGAGGCGATCTCCGGCACCACGCCGCCGTAGAGGGCGTGGAGGTCCGCCTGGGAGGCGATGGCGTCGGAGAGGACGGTGCGGCCATCCTCCACCACGGCCACGGCCGTCTCGTCGCAGGAGGATTCAAAGGCCAGGATCTTCATGTGTTCACGCTTCTTTCTCTCACTGCTGCCACTCCACCTTCTCCCCCGGGCCCCGGTCAGGGTCAAAGGGGATGCGGACATAGCGGCTGAACTTGTCCGGGGCGAAGGTGCTCTCGTAGACATAGCGGTGCTCCGCCATCAGGGCGGCCTCGTCCACGTCTCCCACCGCCCAGTAGAGGGTCCTGTAAGGCACGCCGAACATGGCCGTGTCGTACCCGGCGGTCCGGGCGCCGCTGCGGGCGTAAAAGCCCAGCCGCCGCTCCGCCATCGCCGGGTCCGGGGCGTAGCAGGGGATCTCGCTCTCGCCGAAGATCACCGTGTCCGCCTCCGCCTCCCGGAGCTTCTCCAGGATCGCGGCCCCCAGGCCGCCGTTGCGGCGGGCGGGGGACACGCACAGATAGTCCAGCAGGGCCCAGCCGGGGTGACCCAGCCACAAAAACGCCTCGCCCACGATGTCGTCCCCGTCGAAGAGACACCAGGGGCGGTACCGGTCCGCCGCCCACATCTCCTCCATGTTCCGCAGGGGCTTGAGCTCCGCAGAGGGAAAGGCCTCCTTCAGGTCCCGGTCATAGACCGTCCGCAGCTGCTCCAGTGTCGGTATCCGCAGTTCCATCAGCAAACTCCTTTGTCATGATGATGGCATCCTCCTTCGGATGCTCGTAGTAGTTCTTCCGCCGGCCTGCGCTGCGGAAGCCCCGGCTGCCGTACAGGGCGATGGCCCCGTAGTTGGACGCCCGGACCTCCAGCGTCAAAAACGCCAGGCGGTGGGCCTGGGCAAAGTCCAGGAACACCTGGAGAAGCTTTTTCGCCACTCCCTGCCGGCGGCACTCCGGCCGCACGGCCACGTTGGTGATATAGCCCTCGTCCAGCACCACCAGCAGCCCGGCGTAGCCCGCCACGCGGCCCTGGTCGTCCAGGGCCACCAGGAAGGCGGCGCAATCGTTCTCCAGCTCCTCCACCAGCATGTTCCGGGACCAGGGGGTGGTGAAGCAGATCCGCTCCAGCTCTGCCACCTCGTCCACATGGTCCCCGGTCATGGGGACGATGTGCACATGCATCTCATCTCTCATGGTTCTCTCTCCTTTTCCGTGGCCGTCCGGCCAGCAGGGGACCCTGCCGCCGTCTCTCCGCGCCTCACTCTGCTCTCCCGTCCCTCTCTAGCCCTTGGCCTCCAGCCAGTTTTTGCCCCAGTGGGCGTCCGCCGTCAGGGGCACGGAGAGGGAGACCACGTTCTCCATCTCCTCCCGCAGAAGCCGGGCGGCGGTCTCCGCCTGCGGCTCCGGGCACTCCACGATCAGCTCGTCGTGGACCTGGAGCACCAGCCGGGCCTCCGGCAGCTCTTGGCGCAGGCGGTCCCGCACCGCCACCATGGCCAGCTTCATGATGTCTGCCGCCGTGCCCTGGATGGGCATGTTCAGCGCCACCCGCTCGCCGAAGGCGCGGAGGTTGTGGTTGGAGGAGGTCAGCTCCGGCAGGTCCCGCCGGCGGTGGAAGATGGTCTCCACATACCCGTCGGCCTTCGCCCGCTCCACGATGTCGTCCATATACCGCCGGACGCCGGGGAAGGTGGCGAAGTAGGCGTCCATATAGTCTTTGGCCTCCGCCACGGTGACGCCGATGTCCTGGCTGAGGGAGAAGGCGGAGATCCCGTAGACGATGCCGAAGTTCACCGCCTTGGCCCGGCGGCGCATCTCATGGGTCACGTCGGCCGGGTCCACCCGGAACACTTTGGCCGCCGTCTGGGCGTGGAAGTCCCCGCCGGAGAGAAAGGCGGAACGCATGGCCTCGTCTCCGGAGATGTGGGCCAGGAGCCGCAGCTCGATCTGGGAGTAGTCCGCGTCCACCAGGACGCAGCCGTCGGCGGGGATGAACATCCGCCGGATCTCACTGCCCAGGTCCGTCCGGGTGGGGATATTCTGGAGGTTGGGCTCCGCGGAGGAGAGGCGGCCGGTGGCCGTCACCGTCATCTGGAAGGAGGTCCGCACCCGGCCGTCCGGGTCCATGGCCTTGAGAAGCCCGTCGGCGTAGGTGGATTTCAGCTTGGCGTACTGGCGGTACTCCAGCACCGCCCCCACGATGGGGGCCTCGTACCGGAGCTTCTCCAGCACGTCGGCGTTGGTGGACCAGCCGGTCTTGGTCTTTTTTCCGTGGGGCAGGCCCAGCTTTCCGAACAGAATCTCCCCCAGCTGCTTGGGGGAGTTGATGTTGAACTCCTCCCCGGCCATGTCGTAGATGGCCTTTTCCCGCTCCGCGATGTTGGCGGAGAGCATCTCCCCGAAGGAGACCAGCGCCCCCTTGTCCACCCGGCAGCCGGCGGTCTCCATCTCCGCCAGCACCCGGCACAGGGGCAGCTCCGCCGTCTCATAGAGGTCCCACAGCTGCTTCTCCCGGAGCTTGGGAGCCTGGGTCTCGTACAGGGCGTCCACGGCGGAGGTGTGGCAGTGGAAGGCCGTCTCCGCCTGGACCGTGTCCCCCAGAGGGGAGAAGGCGTCCGGCTCCAGGTAGAGGGGCTTCATCAGCTCCGCATTGTAATAGGAGACGAACAGCCGCTGGAGATCATAGCTGCCCGCCGTGGCGTCCAGCAGATAGGCCGCCAGGGCCGTGTCAAAGATGAACCCCTCCGCCGGCAGACCGTTTTCCAGCAGCGTCCGCATCAGATCCTTCACGTTGTGGGAGACCTTTTTGATGTCAGCGGAGAACAGCGCCCCCAGCAGGGCGTTCCAGTCCCCCTGATATCTGCTGAAAAACAGCTCCGCGGAGCCGGCAGCGTCCGCCCCGGTCTCCCAGTCCACCATCACGCCGGTCAGGTCCGGCAGGGCCAGCAGGGACACGTGGTCCGCCGCCCGCCACTGTTCCAGCAGACGCTCCGCCTGATCGGGAGACGTGACCTGCTCCACGGTGACGGTGACGTCCGGCCGCTCCGCCGCCTCTGTCTGCCCCGGCGCCAGGCCGAATTTCTCGATGAGCTTTGTGAACTCCAGCTTCAGAAACAGCGGGTAGGCGTCCGGGCCGGGCTTTTGCACCAGGTTGTCCTCCGGGTGGAAGTCCAGGGGCGCGTCGGTGACGATGGTGGCCAGCCAGTAGGAGGTCCGGGCGCTCTCCTCCCCCTCCGTCAGTTTTTTGATGGCGGCGGGCTTGGCGTCGATGTCCGGCAGCTTGGCGTACAGCGTATCGATGCTGCCGTACTGCTGAATCAGGGCCATGGCGGTCTTCTCCCCGATGCCGGGGACGCCGGGGATGTTGTCGGAGCTGTCCCCCATCAGGGCCTTCAAATCGATCATGTGGATGGGAGCGAAGCCGTACTGCTCCCGGAAGGCAGCCTCCGTCATATCCTTGGTGGTGGTCTGCCCCATGCGGGTGGACACCAGCTTCACCATCGTGTGGCCCGTGATGAGCTGGAGGGAGTCCTTGTCGCCGGTGACCACCACGCAGTCCCAGCCCGCCGCCTCGCACCGGCGGGAGATGGTGCCGATCAGGTCGTCGGCCTCCCAGCCCTCCAGCTCATAGCGGGGGATGTTCAGGGCGTCCAGCACCTCCTTGAGCACCGGCACCTGGACCCGCAGCTCCTCCGGCATGGGCTTGCGGGTGGCCTTGTAGGCCTCCGACGCCTTGTGGCGGAAGGTGGGGGCGTGGACGTCGAAGGTGACGCACACCGCGTCCGGCGCCTCCTCCCCCTCCAGCCGCAGGAGGGTGGTGAGGAAGCCGAAGACGGCGTGGGTGTAGAGCCCGTCCCGTGTGGTGAGGGGGCGGATGCCGTAGTAGGCCCGATTCAGGATGCTGTTTCCGTCGATGACCATGAGCTTCATGGGGAGTCCCTCCTGCCCGCAGGCTGATTTTTCCATAGAGATATAGTATATCCCAAATCCGGCGTTTTCGCAAGGCGGGTTTGCCCCTTGCCGGAGGCGGAAACATCTGATAGAATGGAGCCATCAAAATCTGCGCCGCTGAAGGCGCGGCAGGGGGCTTGTGCTGTGGGCAGATCAAAATTGAAAGATACAGATACAATATCTTACGCCATGGACCTAAACGAAGCCAATGTCCAGGCCATCTTCAATCGGTGTATCGCCAAGGAGGGAACGCCGGAGGATCAGTGCTTCAACAGCATATTGTTTTCCCGTCTGCGGGGGTACAGCCCCGACGCGGAGCGCATCGTTGTGTTTGACCGGGAAAATTTTTTAGCCAATAAGAAATGTATCCAATACCTCTATGGTCAGTTGAAGAATGTCCATGCGGGGAACAAAACCTTGCAGATCAACGAGGCGTTTCTCACCTATTCCGGCACATACTGGACGACCAACAAGGGCGTTCTGCTGGAATTTTTGTATTTGGGTGCCGCAGTTACTGACTATCAGTTTGTTCGCATTTTTGACAGCAAAACGAACTCCACCAAGTTAAATACGGATATCATCACCCCCACCCTCTCCCCGAAAGACCCGGCCTTCCCGGCGTGGTGGGAGGTCCACAAGGGCGAGTGGGAGGAATGACCCTGTAGGGGCGCATACCATGCGCCCGCGTTCCCCGCGCCGGTTTCCCCCCCCGGGCGGCAGCTTGCCGCCCCTACGGCATGGAACGGGGCCGTTTCATCATCGCAAAACAGGCCGACACGCAGGTCGGCCCCTACGGCTTTTCATTCCTAATTCCTAACTCCTCATTCCTTATTGATTTTCTCTGCCGCCCCGCGGCGCAAGGAGGCATTATGGATCGTCGTCCCACCCACATCTTGCTGCTGAAGGCCGCCCGGGCCCTGGAGCTGACCATCGCCGCCGTGATCCTGGTGGTGATCGTCTGCGGCGCTGTATTCCTGTTCTGGCAGACCGGACGGACGCTCCTCCTCTCCCCGGAGGCATTCTCGGTGGGGGACTTCCTCTCCGGCGCCCTGCTGCTGGTGATGGGGGTGGAGTTCGTGAAGCTGCTGGCCCTCCACACCGCCGACGCGGTGGTGGACGTGCTGCTGTTCACCATCGTCCGGCAGATGATCGTCAGCCACACCGACGCAGTGGAGACGCTGCTGGGCGTGGCCGCCGTGGCGGGGATCTTCGCCGTCAAGAAGTTTTTGCAGACCAGGGAAGACGCGGAAGAAGATAGGAGATAGAAGTGAGGAGATAGGAGCCTCGGTGTCCGGCGAAGCCGGACGAATCCAATCGCCGCCGCAGGCGGCTCCGAAATTCCTATCTCCTAATTCCTAACTCCTAATTTCCCCCAGCTTCTTCCGCAGTCTCTTGGCGATCCAGGCGCCCGCCGTTCCGACAGCGGCTCCCAGGACGATGCCGCCCAGCACGTCGGTGGGCCAGTGCATATAGAGATAGAGCCGGGAGAAGGCGATGAGGGAGGCCAGGACCAGGGCCGGCTTCCACAGGGGACTGCCGGCGGCCCGCAGGGCGAACACCGCCGCGAAGGACGCCGCCGTGTGGCCCGAGGGGAACGAGGCGTCCCCCGGCGGGGCGGTCAGCAGCTCCACCGCCGTGTTCACCGCGAAGGGCCGCACCCGGTCCACCAGGGGCTTGAGGAGCAGGTTGCAGCAGATCAGGTCCAAAATCAGGCCCAGGGACAGCGACACCCCCGTCCACCGCTGCCGCTTCAGCAGGAGCAGGATCACCGCCAGGGCGATCCAGATCTCCCCGTGGTCGCAGGTCCAGCTGATGACGGGCAGCACCGCGTCCAGAAGGCCGCAGCGCAGATGGGCCTGGATCCAGTCCAGGGCCGCCAGCTCCGCCGTCTGCATGGCCTCTCCCCCTCTCATCTCCGCCCGGTCCGCCGGGCTGTCTTTGTCCAGCATCATATCACGGATCTGCCACAGGCCGCAATGGTTTTTTCCGCCCGCTTCGCCGATGTGCACAAATCTGGACAGAATTTTCCATATTTTTGCCAACGGCCGTTGACAAGTCCCGGAGAACGTGGTAGGATACTTCAAAATTGGATCGCTCAGATAGAGGCGCGGCGTCCATCAGTACCGCACCGGCAAGGCCAGGCAGCCGCCGGACGGGAAAGGGTCCGCCGCCGAAGTGCCGGAATGATGCCTGTCCTTTCGGTGCTGGGCCGTCAGGGAATACCTGCCGGACTGTCACAAACCTTTGTGAAGCGCTATCGATGGCTGTTCGGAGCGCCCCGCCGGGGCAGCTTTCCGTATTTCCCATGGACCGCTTGACAAAGCGGTCCATTTTTTGTCCTCCCGCCGCCAGCGGCGGACGGCGGCGAGGACCTGTGTTCGCCGCGGAATCTGTTTTGGAAGAGGTAGATCACAATGAAGAGAATGCTGAGCTTGCTGATGGCCCTGGCCATGATGCTGTCCCTGGCCGCCTGCGGCGGCGGGGACACCGCCCCCGAGGACGACGCCGCCGGTGAGACCGCCGGCGCCGAGACCCAGGAGCCCGCCGAGGGCGGCGCCTCCGGCGTGGAGGACGGCGTGCTGACCATCGCCATGGAGTGCGCCTACGCCCCCTACAACTGGACCCAGAGCGACGACTCCAACGGCGCCGTGCCCATCAAGGACTCCACCGAGTACGCCAACGGCTACGACGTGATGATGGCCAAGAAGATCTGCGAGGCCAACGGCTGGGAGCTGGAAGTGGTCCGCACCGACTGGGACTCCCTGGTGCCCGGCGTCCAGTCCGGCGTGTATGACGCGGTCATCGCCGGTCAGTCCATGACCGCCGACCGCATGGAGCAGGTGGACTTTGCCGGCCCCTACTACTACGCCTCCATCGTCTGCGTCACCAAGGCGGACAGCCCCTACGCCTCCGCCCAGGGCATCAGCGACCTCTCCGGCGGCACCTGCACCGCCCAGATCGCCACCATCTGGTATGACTCCATGCTGCCCCAGATCGAGGGCGCCCAGATCCAGACCGCCGCGGAGACCGCCCCCGCCATGCTGATGGCCCTGGAGACCGGCACCGTGGACTTCATCTGCACCGATATGCCCACCGCCATGGGCGCCGTGGCCGCCTATCCGGACATGGTGATCCTGGACTTCACCGACTCCGACGACAACTTCGTGGCGGACGAGGGCGACATCAACATCGGCGTGTCCGTCATGAAGGGCAACACCGCGCTCAAGGACGCCATCGACAGCGTGCTCTCCTCCATGACCGTGGACGACTTCAACGCCATGATGGACGAGGCGATCGCCATCCAGCCCCTGAGCGAGGGCTGAGAGACCACAGCCAGCATCCCCAGGACCGGGGGCGGGCCGCCGCCCCCGGCCGGGGCCTGTCGGAGGGCGGGCCGGTCCCCGGCCCCTCCTCCGATGTGCCTCACACATATTTTATTTTAGAGAAGGGAGCTCTCCCCTATGGAACGATTCGCACAGCTGGGCGCCGACATCGTCAAGCTCTGGGCGCAATGCGGCGGCGACTATCTCAGCGGCATCCAAAACACGATCATCCTGGCTCTGGTGGCCACGGCCATCGGCTGCATCATCGGCCTGATCTGCGGCATCCTCAACACCATCCCCTGCGCCAAGAACGACCCGCCCGTCAAGCGCTTCTTCGTCAAGCTGATCCGGGTGATCGTCCGGATCTACGTGGAGGTGTTCCGGGGCACGCCCATGATGCTTCAGGCGGTGTTCATCTACTACGGCCTGCCCTACTTCACAGGCAACGCGGTCCAGTGGCCCAGCGTGTGGGCGGCGGCCATCCTGGTGGTGTCCGTCAACACCGGCGCCTATATGGCCGAGTCCGTCCGGGGCGGCATCATCTCCATCGACCCCGGCCAGACCGAGGGTGCCAAGGCCATCGGCATGACCCATGTGCAGACCATGACCAGCGTGATCCTGCCCCAGGCCATCCGCAACATCATGCCCCAGATCGGCAACAACTTCATCATCAACATCAAGGACTCCTCGGTCATGTTCATCATCTCCTTTACGGAGTTCTTCGCCGCCCACCGGGGAGCCGTGGGCGCCACCTACCTGTACTTCCCCTCCGCCACCATCGAGATGGCGGGCTACCTCACCATGACGCTGATCGCCTCCTTCCTGCTGCGGCTGGTGGAGAAGCGGATGGACGGCAGCAGCGACTACGAGCTGGTCCAGGACGACGCCCTGACCATGACCGCCGGCACCTACAGCCATCCGGACCGGGGCACGCCCTTTGACGAGCGCAGCGCCGCCCTGGACGCGGAGGTCCGGGAGCGCAAGCGCCAGGAACTGAAATACGGCAGACCCAAGGGGGATCGGTAACATGAGCGAGACGATTTTACAGATCCGGCATCTGAGCAAGTCCTTCGGCGACCACGAGGTGCTGCGGGACATCGACTTCACCGTGGCCAAGGGGGACGTGACCAGCATCATCGGCGCCTCCGGCTCCGGCAAGAGCACCCTGCTGCGGTGCATCAACCTGCTGGAGACCCCCACCAGCGGCGAGATCCTCTACCACGGCCAGTCCGTCACCGGGGCCGGCGTCAACGCGCCGGAGTACCGGTCTCACGTGGGCATGGTGTTCCAGTCCTTCAACCTGTTCAACAATATGACGGTGCTGGACAACTGCATGGTAGGCCAGATCAAGGTGCTGAAAAAGGACCGGGAGACCGCCCGCCGGCGGGCCATGGAGTATCTGGAGAAGGTGGGCATGGCCCCCTACATCCACGCCAAGCCCCGGCAGCTCTCCGGCGGCCAGAAGCAGCGGGTGGCCATTGCCCGGGCCCTGGCCATGGACCCGGAGGTGCTGCTGTTCGACGAGCCCACCTCCGCCCTGGATCCAGAAATGGTGGGTGAGGTACTCTCTGTCATGCAGGCCCTGGCCCAGGAGGGCATGACCATGCTGGTGGTGACCCACGAGATGGCCTTCGCCCGGGATGTCTCCACCCACGTGGTCTACATGAACCAGGGCGTCATCTGTGAGGAGGGAACGCCGGAGGCGGTCTTCGGCGATCCCCAGCGGCAGGAGACGCGGGACTTCCTCTCCCGGTTCCGCAGGAGCTGACCCGCATACGACCCGGATCCCGGAGGCGATGCCTCCGGGATTTTTTCCGGACGCCGCCATATTTTGTTGCATTTGCCATTGGTCCTTGTGGTGAAATGCGGTTACAATAACAACATCTTGAGGGGTCATGGAGGAGTGAGGGGCCATGCACATTCACGGACTGCAGAAGCTGGCAATGGTGGACTATCCCGGAAAGCTGGCCGCCACGGTGTTCACCGGCGGCTGTGACCTGCGCTGCCCCTTCTGCCACAACGCCCTGCTGGTGACCCGGCTGGCGGAGTCTCCGGAGCTTCCGGAGGGAGAGGTGCTGGATTTCCTCTCCTCCCGGCGGGGGCTTCTGGACGGGGTGGTGCTCTCCGGCGGGGAGCCGATGCTCCAGCCGGATGCGGCTGGATTCCTGCGGAAGATCCGGGATATGGGGTTTGCGGTGAAGCTGGACACCAACGGCACCCATCCGGACCGTCTGGCGGCCATTCTGGAGCAGGGCCTGGCGGATTACGTGGCCATGGACATCAAGAACCGGCGGGAAAAATACGCCGAGACCGTGGGCGTGCCGGGCTTTGACACCGCCCCGGTGGAGGAGAGCGTGCGGCTGCTGGAGCGCAGCGGCGTGGACCACGAGTTCCGCACCACCCTGGTGCGGGAGCTCCACACGGCAGAGGACCTGGACGCCATCGCCCTCTGGCTGAGCGGGGCGCCCAGATATTTCCTCCAGAACTTTGTGGACTCCGGAAATCTCATCGGCCGGGGATATCACAGCTTTACAGCTGAGGAACTGCATGGCTTTGCGGAGCGGGTCCGCCCCTTCTTCGGCGCTGTGGAGCTGCGGGGCGTCAACTAGATATTGAAAAATTTCAGCGTTTTCTACGAAAAGCATCACAAGATATAGTGGTTCTTCTAATTGACTTTGTCCCCGGACGTGGTAGAATGTTTTTCATGGGGCGCAGACGGCGCCCGTTCGTATGTCTGTTCACAGATGGATTCTGAATTTGAAATATTTGAAATAGAGAAAGCAGGGAGTTTATGTATCAGGTCGTGAAACGGGATGGCAAGATCGCATCCTTTGACATCTCCAAGATCAGCACCGCCATCACCAAGGCCTTTGAGGCCACCCACAAGGAGTACAACGCCGACATCATCGATCTTCTGGCTCTGAAGGTCACGGCAAACTATCAGGAAAAGATCCGCGACGGCAAGATCACCGTGGAGGAGATCCAGGACAGCGTGGAGGACATCCTCAGCCAGGCGGGCTATGCCGACGTGGCCAAGGCCTATATCCTCTACCGCAAGCAGCGGGAGAAGATCCGCAACCTGAACTCCACCATGCTGGACTACAAGGAGCTGGTGGACAACTACCTGCACATCAACGACTGGCGGGTGAAGGAGAACTCCACCGTCACCTACTCCGTGGGCGGACTGATCCTGTCCAACTCCGGCGCCATCACCGCCAACTACTGGCTCAGCGAGATCTATGACGACGAGATCGCCCAGGCCCACAAGAGCGGCGCCATCCATCTCCACGACCTCAGCATGCTGACCGGCTACTGCGCCGGCTGGAGCTTGAAGCAGTTGATCCAGCAGGGGCTCGGCATCCCCGGCAAGATCACCTCCACCCCCGCCAGCCACCTGTCCACCCTCTGCAACCAGATGGTGAACTTCTTAGGCATCATGCAGAACGAGTGGGCCGGTGCCCAGGCGTTCAGCTCCTTTGACACCTATCTGGCTCCCTTCGTCAAGGTGGACAACCTGACCCAGAAGGAGGTCAAGCAGTGCATCCAGTCCTTCGTGTTCGGCGTCAACACCCCCAGCCGCTGGGGCACCCAGGCCCCCTTCTCCAACATCACGCTGGACTGGACCGTGCCCCGTGACCTGGAGAACCTGCCGGCCATCGTGGGCGGCAAGGAGATGGATTTCACCTACGGCGACTGCAAGAAGGAAATGGACATGGTGAACAAGGCGTTCATCGAGATCATGACCGAGGGCGACGCCGACGGCCGCGGCTTCCAGTACCCCATCCCCACCTACTCCATCACCCGGGACTTTGACTGGTCCGACACGGAGAACAACCGGCTCCTGTTCGAGATGACCGCCAAGTACGGCACCCCCTACTTCTCCAACTACATCAACTCCGACATGGAGCCCAGCGATGTGCGCAGCATGTGCTGCCGTCTGCGCCTGGATCTGCGGGAGCTGCGGAAGAAGTCCGGCGGCTACTTCGGCTCCGGCGAGTCCACCGGAAGCGTGGGCGTGGTCACCATCAACCTGCCCCGGATCGCCTACCTCAGCGCCACGCCGGAGGAGTTCTACGAGCGGCTGGACCACATGATGGACATTGCCGCCCGGAGCCTGAAGACCAAGCGCACCGTCATCACCAAGCTGATGGACGCGGGCCTGTACCCCTACACCAAATACTATCTGGGCTCCTTTGACAACCACTTCTCCACCATCGGCCTCATCGGCATGAACGAGGTGGGCCTGAACGCCAAGTGGCTCCGGAAGGACCTGACCCATCCCGAGACCCAGCAGTTCGCGAAGGACGTGCTCAACCACATGCGGGAGCGGCTGAAGGACTATCAGGAGCAGTACGGCGACCTCTACAACCTGGAGGCCACCCCCGCCGAGTCCACCACCTACCGGCTGGCCAAGCACGACGTGGAGCTGTATCCCGACATCATCACCGCCGCCAAGAAGCCCGGTGACACCCCCTACTACACCAACTCCTCTCACCTGCCGGTGGGCTACACCAACGACATCTTCGAGGCCCTGGCCATCCAGGACGACCTGCAGACCCTGTACACCTCCGGCACGGTGTTCCACGCCTTCCTGGGCGAGAAGCTGCCGGACTGGCAGGCCGCCGCCAATCTGGTGCGGAAGATCGCGGAGAACTTCAAGCTCCCCTACTACACCATGTCTCCCACTTACTCCATCTGCCCGGACCACGGGTATCTGTCCGGTGAGCACTTCTCCTGCCCCAAGTGCGGAAAGACCTGCGAGGTCTGGAGCCGCATCACCGGCTACTACCGCCCCGTCCAGAACTGGAACGACGGCAAGGTACAGGAGTTCAAGGACCGGCAGGAGTATGAGGTGGAGAACTCCCGCCTGGAGGGCCGCCGTCTCTGCGACCGAGAGCCCTCCGGCCAGGCGGACACGGTCGGCAACACCGCCCCGGCGGACGGAGCGGACGGGCTGTTCCTCTTCACCACCGCCACCTGCCCCAACTGCGGCATCGCCAAGCGGGAGCTGGAAAAGGCCGGCCTCCGCTACCAGGTGATGGACGTGAACGAGCACCGGGATCTGGTGGATCAGTACGGCATCCAGCAGGCACCCACCCTGATCGTCCGCCACGGCGGCGAGGTGGAAAAGCTGGTAAACGCCTCTGTCATCAAGAAGTTCGCCATGTCTCAGAACGCCTGAGCGCGGTCCTGAACAGCAGACAGGCAAAAAGGAGGGACTCCGTCCCTCCTTTTTCCGGCTGGGCGAAAATATATTTTCGCCAAGCTGCATGCGTTTTTCAGCGCTCTGAAAAGCTCTGAAAAATAGTCGGTCGAATACGAAAGGCCAAAGCCGCCCTCTCTTTCCGCGCCTGCGGGCGCAGCCTTTCGCAGCGATCCTCCTTCCCGTTTTCCCGGATCTCCGGGTTTTTGACAGTCTGTTTTATCCCGTGCTTCAGTCCATACAAGGGAGGTCATCACCATGGGACCCTATTTTGACATCGTCATCGTGGGCGGCGGGCCGGCGGGGCTCACCGCCGCCGTCTATGCCCGCCGGGCGGGGCGGTCGGTGCTGCTGCTGGAGAGGGAGAGCTTCGGTGGGCAGATCGCCTCCTCCCCCAAGGTGGAGAATTTCCCGGGGTTCTCCGCCATCTCCGGCGCGGAGCTCTCGGACCGGCTCTACAGCCAGGCGGAGGCCCTGGGTGCTCAGATCGAGCTGGAGGAGGTCCAGTCCCTCCAGCCGGGCACTCCTCACACCGTCACCACGGACTACGGCGTCTACCGGGCCGGCGCGGTGATCCTGGCCACCGGGATGCAGCACCGCTCCCTGGGTCTGCCGGGGGAGGACCGCCTCGCCGGCGTCTCCTTCTGCGCAGTGTGTGACGGCGCCTTTTACGCCGGCCAGGATACGGCGGTGGCGGGCGGCGGCAACACCGCCTTCCAGGATGCGCTGTATCTGGCGGACATCTGCCGCCATGTGACCCTGCTCCACCGGCGGGAGGAGTTCCGGGCGGACCCCGTTCTGGTGGAGGAGGCCCGGGGCCGGTCCAATATCACCCTTCTGCCCTCCACCGTGGTGACGGCACTGGAGGGGACCGACCGCCTCACCGGGCTGGTCCTGAAGAACACCGCCACCGGCGAGGTCTCCCGCCTGCCGGTCTCCGCGCTCTTTGAGGCGGTCGGCCAGCAGCCGGAGACCCGTGTGGCCGCCGCTCTGTTCTCGCTGGACCCGGCGGGCTTCCTCCCCGCCGGCGAGGACTGCCTGACCTCCATCCCCGGTCTCTTTGCCGCCGGGGACTGCCGGACCAAGGCCGTCCGCCAGCTGACCACCGCCTGTGCCGACGGCGCAGCGGCGGCCCTGGCCGCCTGCCAGTTCTGCCGGGAACTGGAGCGGCGGACGTGATCCGCTCCCCCTGTACAGTGAGATCCCCGAACTCCCAGGAGTTCGGGGATCTTTTCTGTGCTTGGGGAGGTGCCGTCACAGGCCGTTGACGATGTTGTCGGGCCGTTCCCCCGCTGCGATCCGCTCCGCGTTGCGCCACATGTGGGCGTGGGCCCGGCGGAAGGAGGCCTCGGTGATGCCGCCCAGGTGGGGGGCCAGGACCACCTTCTCCCGTACCTCCGGCGGCAGATCCACCAGCGGGTGGTCCGCCGGAACCGGCTCCGGCGCCAGCGTGTCAAGACCTGCGCCGGCGATGCGCCCCTCTGTCAGTGCCCGGCGGAGGGCAGCATTGTCCACCAGGTCTCCCCGGGCGGTGTTGATGAGGATGGCCGTGGGCTTCATCCGCGCCAGGAAGGCATCGTCCGCCATGTGCCAGGTCTCGTCGGTGACGGCGCAGTGGAGGCTGACGATGTCGCACGTCTCCGCCAGCTCCTCCAGCGGCAGATACGTCACGCCCAGGCGCCGCTCCTCCTCGGGAGAGCGGCGGTGCTTTGAACAGTAGTACAGCCCGCAGCCGAAGGGGCGCAGCCGCTCCGCCGCAGCCCGTCCGATGTCCCCCAGGCCCACCAGGCCCACCCTGCAGGCGGAGAGCTCGGTGATGCCCTCCACCATGCACCGTTCCTTCATCTCCATCTGGCGGCCGTCCCGCACCGCCCGGTCCCCCTCCAGGGCACGGCGCAGGACCATCAGCATCAGCATGATCGCCTGCTCCGCCACGGCGCCGGCGTTGCAGCCCTTGTTGTTGCAGACATAGATGCCCCGTTCCCGGGCGGCGGAGAGATCGATCCGGTCGAAGGCCACGCCCTCCGAGTGGATCATGCGCAGCCGGGGAAGCCCCGCCATCAGGGCTGCGGACACCGGCGTGATGGCGTCCGCGAACAGGACCTCCGCCTCGCCGCCGGCGGCTATGATCTGCGCCTCCGTGCTCTCCTTATCCAGAAACACCAGCTCCTGGCGGTCAATGAACTCCATGGGGGGACGGTATCTCCCGTAGCGGGCCGCGGGGCCCAGGATCAGGATCTTCACAGGCATGCCTCCTTTTTCCTCCATTATAGACGCCGGAGCCCCGGTTGTCCATGGGGAGATCCGCCAGGCGGCCGCCGACGGCAGACTGGATAGACCGGGACAGTCCGGCAGGTTGGATTCTGTCAAATCTGACAGTTGCGGAGGCGGAAAAAATCGGATACAATAGGTAGTATCTTTGAGGTACTACCTATTCAGAAACGAGGGATCGCCATGAACGGTCAGCCAATGCAGACGAAAACCATCCGCTCCCAGCTGCTCGCCGACATGAAGGACGGCGCCTACGCCGGCTGTGAGCGCCTTCCCCGGGAGAGCGTCCTGGCGGAGAAGCTGGGCATCAGCCGGACCCAGCTGAGGGATATCCTGGCCTCGCTGGAGCGGGAGGGCTTCATCACCCGCCGCCACGGCGTGGGCACCATCATCAACCGGCATGTGCTCAACGTACAGACCCGCATGGATATTGAGGTGGAATTCCTGGACATGATCCGCCAGAGCGGCTGTGAGCCGGCAGTGGCCTTCGTCCGGGTGGCGGACGGCACGGCGGACGAGAAGATCGCAGCCCAGCTGCAGATCCCGGAGGGCACGCCCGTCATCCGCATCGCCCGGCTCTGCACTGCCGACGGCAGGCCCGCCATCTACTGCGAGGACGTGGTGGAGAAGGCCCTGGCCAGAGGGGACTACACCATCCAGGACTTCAAGCTGCCCATTTTTCACTTCCTCCAGCAGTTCTGCGGCATCTATCCCTATCTGGACCTGACGGACGTGCGGCCCGCCGCCGCGGACGCCGCCCTGGCGGAGGTGTTCCAGGTCCCCATGGGCACACCGCTGCTGAACATGGAAGAGGTGGACTACGACATCGACGGGCACCCGGTGTTCTGTTCCAACGAGTATTTCGTGGACGGCATCTTCCGCCACACGGTGATGCGGAAAAAGCTGTGAGATCCGAAGAGACAGAGAGGAGCGTTTGTGATGAAAAAAGTCGCCGTGATCATGGGCTCTGACTCCGACTGGCCCGTGGTCCAGGGCGCCTGCACCCAGCTGGCTGCCCTGAGCATCCCCTATGAGGCCCACATCCTCAGCGCCCACCGCACCCCGGCCCAGGCGGCGGAGTTCGCCCGGTCCGCCAGGTCCGGCGGGTTCGGCGTGATCATCTGCGCCGCCGGCATGGCTGCCCATCTGGCGGGGGCCTTCGCCGCCAACACCACCCTGCCCGTCATCGGCTTGCCCTTAAAGGGCGGCGCCCTGGACGGGCTGGACGCATTGCTCGCCACCGTCCAGATGCCCAGCGGCATCCCCGTTGCCACAGTGGCCCTGAACGGCGCCAAGAACGCCGCCGTGCTGGCCGCCCAGATCCTGGCGGTGGAGGACGAGGCCCTGGCCCGCCGGCTGGATGCGGAGCGGCAGAAGATGGAGGAGCAGATCGCGGAGAAGGACACGAAGCTCCAGGCGGAGCTGTAACATTGAATCGGGAATGAGGAGTTAGGAATTCCGGTTTCCGGCTCCGCCGGACCCATTCCGAATCGCGCGCCCTTGGCGCGCTCCATCATTCCCAATTCCTAATTTCTAACGAAAACAAGGAGGATTTTCCAATGCAGAAGCTGGAACAGGTTTACGAGGGCAAGGCCAAGAAGGTCTTCCGCACCGACGACCCGGAGCTGTATATCGTGGACTACAAGGATGACGCCACCGCCTTCAATGGCCTGAAGAAGGGGACCATTGCAGGCAAGGGCGTCATCAACAATCAGATGACCAATCACCTGATGCGGCGCATCGAACGGGCCGGCGTGCCCACCCACTTCGTCAAGGAGCTCAGTGAGCGGGAGACGCTGGTGAAGAAGGTCTCCATCGTGCCTCTGGAGGTCATCATCCGCAACATCTCCGCCGGCTCCTTCGCCAAGCGCTACGGCGTGGAGGAGGGCATCGTCTTTGACCGGCCCACCATCGAGTTCTCCTACAAGAACGACGATCTGGGCGATCCTCTCATCAACAGCTACCACGCCCTGGCGCTGAAGCTGGCCACGGAGGAGGAGATCGCCACCATCAAGAAGTACGCCTTTGCCGTCAATGATATCCTCAAGGCCTTCTGGGCGGAGTGCGGCGTCACCCTGGTGGACTTCAAGCTGGAGTTCGGCCGCCTCTCCGACGGCACCATCGTCCTGGCGGATGAGATCAGCCCCGACACCTGCCGCCTGTGGGACAGCAAGACCCATGAGAAGCTGGACAAAGACCGGTTCCGCCGGGATCTGGGCGGCGTGGAAGGCGCCTATGCCGAGGTCATGAAGAGACTGCTTGCCCATGACGATGACTGAAAACGCCGCCTGCTTCCCCGAGCGCCATCTCCATGAGGAGTGCGGCGTGTTCGGTGTGTATTCCGAGTCCACCGCCGATGTGGCCTCCCTGGCGTATTACGCCCTGTACGCCCTGCAGCACCGGGGCCAGGAGAGCGCCGGCATCGCCGTCAACGACGATGGCGTCTTCTCCGCCTACCGGGATGTGGGGCTGGTCAGCGATGTGTTTCCGGCGGACCGGCTGGCGGCCCTGGGTACCGGCAACATCGCCGTGGGCCACGTGCGCTACGGCACCACCGGCTCCGACAACAAGCGCAACGTCCAGCCCATCCTGGTGAACCACTACAAGGGCCGCATGGCCCTGGCCCACAACGGCAACCTCACCAACTCCTATGAGCTGCGGCAGGAGCTGGAGAGCCGGGGCTCCATCTTTCAGACCACCACGGACTCCGAGGTCATCGCCTACATCATCGTCCAGGAGCGGCTGAAGGCCCCCTCCATCGAGGCTGCCGTCTCTGCCGCCATGGACCGGATCGAGGGCGCCTACTCCCTGGTGATCTCCTCCCCCTCCAAGCTCATCGCCGTCCGGGACCCCCACGGCTTCCGGCCGCTGTGCATGGGCCGGCTGAAGGACGGATCGGTGGTGTTCGCCTCTGAGTCCTGCGCTCTGAACGCCATCGGCGCCCGGTTCGAGCGGGACATCCGCCCCGGTGAGATCGTGGTGGCGGACAAAAACGGCGTCAAGTCCATCGAGACCCACTGCGGCAGGGCCCCCAAGCGGCTGTGCGTCTTTGAGTTCATCTACTTTGCCCGGCCGGACTCCGTCATCGACGGGTCCAGCGTCCACGTGGCCCGGCAGCGGGCCGGGGCCTTCCTGGCCCTGGAGCACCCGGTCCAGGCGGACATCGTGGTGGGCGTGCCGGACTCCGGCCTGGACGCCGCCCTGGGCTATGCCCGCCAGAGCGGCATCCCCTACGGCATGGGGTTCATCAAGAACAAGTACATCGGCCGCACCTTCATCTCCCCCACCCAGGCCATGCGGGAAAATGAGGTCAACATCAAGCTGAACCCCATCCGCTCCGTGGTGGAGGGCAAGCGGGTGGTGCTGATCGATGACTCCATCGTCCGGGGCACCACCTGCCGCCGGACCATCCAGCTGCTGCGGGAGGCCGGCGCCAGGGAGATCCACATGCGGGTCAGCGCGCCCCCCTTCGTGGCCGCCTGCTACTACGGCACGGACATCGACGACCCCGGCAAGCTCATCGCCAATCATCACACGGTGGAGGAGATCGCCCAGATCATCGGGGTGGACTCCCTGGGGTATCTGAGCATCCAGGATGTGGTGAAGCTGGCGGACAACACGGAGTGCGGCTTCTGCACCGCCTGCTTCGGCGGCGGCTACCCCACCGCCGTTCCGAAGAACGGCCGCAAGGACCGATTTGCATGCAAGATCAGCGAGAGGGAGAAGGGTTGACTATGGAGAGTTTTTCTGAGAGCTATCGGAAATCCGGCGTGGACATCACCGCCGGCTACAAGGGCGTGAAGCTGATGGCCCCCTATGTGGCCCGGACGAGGATCCCCGGCGTGGTGTCCGACATCGGCGGGTTCGGCGGCCTGTTCGCCCCCGACCTGGCCGGCATGCGTGAGCCGGTACTGGTGTCCGGCACCGACGGCGTAGGCACCAAGCTCCGCATCGCCCAGCTGATGGACAAGCACGACACCGTGGGCATCGACTGCGTGGCCATGTGCGTCAACGACATCATCTGCTGCGGCGCAAAGCCCCTGTTCTTCCTGGACTATATCGCCATCGGCAAAAACGTACCGGAGAAGGTCGCGGCCCTGGTCTCCGGCGTGGCGGAGGGCTGTGTCCAGGCGGGCTGCGCCCTCATCGGCGGTGAGACCGCCGAGCACCCCGGCGTCATGGATGCCGGGGACTATGACCTGGCGGGCTTCTCCGTCGGCATCGTGGACAGGCCCAGGATCCTGGACAGCTCCGCCATGGCGCCCGGCGACGTGATCCTGGCCCTGCCCTCCTCCGGCATCCACTCCAACGGCTACTCCCTGGTGCGGAAGGTCTTTCACGTGGAGCACGCCGATCTGTCCATCCACTGCGAGGACCTGGGGCAGTCTCTGGGAGAGGCCCTGCTGACCCCCACCCGCATCTACGTCAAGCCCGTGCTGGCGGCTATCGGCGCCGCGGAGGTCCGGGGCGTCAGCCACATCACCGGCGGCGGGTTCTTTGAGAACATCCCCCGGTGTCTGCCGGAGGGGCTCACCGCAAA
Source organism: uncultured Oscillospiraceae bacterium (assembly GCA_944382995.1). Taxonomy (GTDB): domain Bacteria; phylum Bacillota; class Clostridia; order Oscillospirales; family Oscillospiraceae; genus Oscillibacter. The sequence goes on from CALWOF010000009.1 coordinate 27,714, forward strand.
GATCGAGAAGGCCGCCATCCGGACGCCGCCCATCTTCCGCCTGCTGCAGGAGACCGGCCGCATCCCGGAGCGGGATATGTTCAACACCTTCAACATGGGCGTCGGCATGGTGGTCGTCGTCTCCCGGGACACGGCGGACAAGGCCCTCGCCGCCCTGCAGGCCCACGACTGCGGCGCCTATCCCATCGGCGAGATCGTCCGGGGAGAGGAGCGGGTGGTCCTATGCTGAGAAGAGCCCGCATCGCCGTACTGGTCTCCGGCGGCGGCACCAATCTGGAGGCCCTGCTGGGCGCACAGGCCACCGGCGGCATCCCCCACGGGGAGATCGTGCTGGTGTGCGCCAGCAACGAGACCGCCTTCGCCCTGGAGCGGGCCAGACGCCGGGGCATCCCCGCCTTCGGCATCCCGCGCAGGGCCCTGGGACAGGAGAAATTCGAGGCGGCGCTGACGGAGAAGCTGGCGGACTACCGGGTGGACCTGATCGTGCTGGCCGGCTTCCTTTCCATTTTGTCGGAGGACTTCGTCCGGCGCTGGCCGGACCGGATCGTCAACATCCACCCCTCCCTGATCCCCGCCTTCTGCGGGAAGGGATACTATGGGCTGAAGGTCCACGAGGAGGCCCTGCGGCGGGGGGTGAAGGTCACCGGCGCCACCGTGCATCTGGTGAACGAGATCCCGGACGGCGGGCGCATCCTGCTGCAGAAGGCGGTGGAGGTGCTGCCCGGCGACACGCCGGAGGTGCTGCAGCGCCGGGTCATGGAACAGGCGGAGTGGGTCCTGCTGCCCCGGGCGGTGGAGCAGCTCTCCGCCCAGATCGCATCGGAAAAGGAGGATCACCTATGAATCTGGATCTCACCGCTCTTCTGCGGGGCAACCCCTATCCCGGCCGGGGGATCGTGCTGGGACAGACGGCGGACGGGAAGTCGTCCGTGACGGCCTACTTCATCATGGGCCGTAGCGCCAACAGCCGCAACCGGATCTTCGCCGAGGAGCCGGACGGCATCCGCACCGAGGCCGCGGATCCCGCCAAAATGGAGGACCCCAGCCTCATCATCTACCATCCCGTGCGGCAGATGGGCCGGGGGCTCATCGTCACCAACGGCGACCAGACCGACACCATCCTGGAGTTTCTGGAGCGGGGCCTCCCCATGGAGCAGGCCCTGCGCACCCGGGAGTTCGAGCCCGACGGCCCCAACTGGACGCCCCGGATCTCCGGCCTCCTGAGCCCCGACGGCAGCTACAAGCTGTCCATCCTGAAGTCCGCCGACGAGAGCGGAACACGCTGCCTGCGGCAGACCTTCGAGTACCCGGGCCAGGCGGGCGTCGGGCACTTCCTCCACACCTATGCCGGGGACGGCTCTCCCCTGCCCTCCTTTGCCGGCGAGCCGGAGCAGGTGGCCATCGGCGGGGACATCGACGAATTCACCGACGCGGTGTGGAACAGCCTGGACGAGGCCAACAGGATCTCCCTCTTCGTCCGGTTCACGGATCTGGAGACCCGGGCCTTCCAGCAGCGCATCGTCAACAAGTATTCGGGAAAGGAGCCCCAGGCATGAACGAACTGGAACTGAAATACGGCTGCAACCCCAATCAGAAGCCCTCCCGCATCTTCATGCGGGACGGGGCCGACCTGCCCATCACCGTGCTCAACGGCAAGCCGGGGTACATCAACTTCCTGGACGCCCTGAACTCCTGGCAGCTGGTGCGGGAGCTGAAGGCCGCCACCGGCAAGCCCTCCGCCGCCTCCTTCAAGCACGTCTCCCCCGCCGGCGCCGCCGTGGGAGAGCCCCTGAGCGACGTGGACCGGAAGATCTACTTCGTGGACGAAGACGCGGAGCTGACCCCCATCGCCTGCGCCTACATCCGGGCCCGGGGCGCGGACCGGCTGTGCTCCTACGGTGACTGGGCGGCCCTGTCCGACGTGTGCGACGCCGTCACCGCCCGGTATCTGAAGTATGAAGTGTCCGACGGCATCATCGCCCCCGGCTACACCGACGAGGCCCTGGAGATCCTGAAAACCAAGAAGAAGGGCAATTACAACGTGGTGCAGATCGACCCGGACTATGTCCCTGCCCCCCAGGAGTACAAGGACGTGTTCGGCGTCACCTTCCAGCAGGGCCGGAACAACTTCGTCATCGACGAGGCCCTTTTGTCCAACATCGTCACGGAGAACAGGGACCTGCCGGACGAGGCCAGGCGGGACATGATCGTCTCCCTCATCACCCTGAAATACACCCAGTCCAACTCCGTCTGCTATGTGAAGGACGGCCAGGCCATCGGCGTGGGCGCCGGCCAGCAGAGCCGCATCCACTGCACCCGCCTGGCCGGAAACAAGGCGGACACCTGGTGGCTGCGCCATCACCCCAAGGTGCTGGGCTTGCAATTTGTGGAGAACATCCGCCGGCCGGACCGGGACAACGCCATCGACGTGTACCTCTCCGACGAGTACGAGGACGTACTGGCGGAGGGCGTGTGGCAGAACACCTTCGCCGTAAAGCCCGAGGTCCTGACGGCGGAGGAAAAGAAGGCCTGGATCGCGCTCCAGTCGGGCGTCACCTGCGGCTCCGACGCCTTCTTCCCCTTTGGCGACAACGTGGAGCGGGCGAGAAAGTCCGGCGTGCAGTACATCGCCGAGCCCGGCGGCTCCATCCGGGACGACCATGTCATCGCCACGGCCAACAAGTACGGCATGACCATGTGCTTTACGGGAATGAGACTTTTTCATCACTAATGTTCCAGATAGGAGCGAGAAGATAGGAGATAGGAGTTATGTCCGCGGACAGCATCACCAAGCAAAAAAGCCTGGCTTTCGCCAAGCGCATCGTGAGAGTGTATCAATTCCTGACATCCGAAAAATCGGAATATGTGATCTCCAAGCAGCTTTTGCGCAGTGGGACCAGTATTGGGGCAAATCTTGCGGAAGCTGTCTATGCCAGCAGCCGGAAGGATTTTACCGCAAAGCTGTACATCGCGCTGAAGGAGTGCGCAGAGACGCTTTATTGGTTGGAACTGCTTTGCGAATGTGACTATTTGTCCGCCCCGACCTACACATCTCTTCGCTCAGATTGCGAGGAACTGCGAAAAATGCTGTCTGCCTCCACAAAAACTCTGAGGTAATATCTCCTATCTTCTATCTCCTCACTCCTCACTGAAAGAAAGGTTGTGTGATCTCATGAACATCATCGTGGTCGGCGGCGGAGGCCGGGAGCACGCCATCATCAAAAAGCTGAAAGAGAATCCGGCGGCGGAGACCATCTACGCCCTGCCGGGCAACGGCGGCATCGCCGCGGACGCGGTGTGCGTGCCGGAGATCGGTGCCCGTGACATCGACGCCATCGTGGACTTCGCCGCGTCCCACGCCATCGATTTCGCTGTGGTGGCGCCGGACGATCCCCTGGCCCTGGGGTGCGTGGACCGGCTCCACGCCATCGGCATCCCCTGCTTCGGTCCGGACGCCAAGGCCGCCCGGATCGAGGCCAGCAAGGTCTTTGCCAAGGGCCTGATGAAGAAGTACCACATCCCCACCGCCCGGTACGAGGTGTTCGACGACCCGGCAAAGGCCCTGGACTACCTGCGCGGCGCCTCCTTCCCCATCGTCATCAAGGCCGACGGTCTGGCCCTGGGCAAGGGCGTGCTGATCCCCCAGACCCTCTCCGAGGCGGAGGCCGCCGTCAGGACCATCATGGAGGACCGGGCCTTCGGGGACTCCGGCAATGAGATCGTCATTGAGGAGTTCCTCACCGGGCCGGAGGTCAGCGTGCTGGCCTTCACCGACGGCACCGCCATCGTACCCATGGTGTCCTCCATGGACCACAAGCGGGCCGGGGACGGTGACACGGGCCTCAACACCGGCGGCATGGGCACCGTGGCCCCCAACCCCTGCTACACGCCGGAGATCGCCAGGGCCTGCATGGACACCATCTTCCTGCCCACCCTGGCGGCCATGCGGGCGGAGGGCTGCCCCTTCAAGGGGTGTCTGTACTTCGGCCTCATGCTGACTCCCGACGGCCCCAAGGTCATCGAGTACAACTGCCGCTTCGGCGACCCGGAGACCCAGGTGGTGCTCCCCCTGCTGAAGACGGACCTGCTGACCGTCATGCAGGCGGTGGAAAACGGGACCCTGGCCGATATGAACGTGGAGTGGTCCGACGGCGCCGCGGCCTGCGTCATCCTGGCCTCCGGCGGGTATCCGGGCCACTACGAGAAGGGAAAGCCCATCACCCTGCCGGATGCTCTGCCGGGGAATGTGACGGTCTATCACGCCGGCGACGCCCTGGCGGACGGGCAGCTGGTCACCAGCGGCGGCCGGGTGCTGGGCGTCACCGCCGCGGCCCCCACGCTGAAGGAGGCCCTCCGCGACGCCTATGCCGCCGCGGAGTCCGTGGAGTTTGAGGGAAAGTACCTGCGCCACGACATCGGCCGCCGGGCTCTGGCGGCCCTGGCGGACTGACCGCCGCTCCCTCCGCTCCGCGGAGGCGATTCCAACAGCGCCCCATCCGGCGCCGGGAGGTTTGAAGATATGGTAAGACGCATCTATGTGGAGAAAAAAGAGCCCCTGCGGCAGGAGGCACAGAGCCTTCTGCGGGAGCTGCGGAGCTTTGTGGGCATCTCCGCCCTGGAGGAGCTGCGGGTCCTGAACCGCTACGACGCGGAGGGGCTGGACGAGGCCACCTTTGAGCGGGCGGTGGGAACGGTGTTCTCCGAGCCCCAGGTGGACGACACATTTGCCGTCCTGCCCGCCGGGGAGCGCATCGCCTTCGCGGTGGAGCCCCTGCCGGGCCAGTTCGACCAGCGGGCGGACTCCGCCGCCCAGTGCATCCAGCTGATGACCCAGGGCGAGCGGCCCGCGATCCGCACCGCCAGGGTGTACCTGCTCTTCGGGGCCCTGACGCCGGCGGATGTGGAGGCTGTGAAGCGCTATGTCATCAACCCGGTGGAGTGCCGGGAGGCGTCCCTGGAGGTGCCGGAGAGCCTGACCCTGACGGCCGCCGTCCCGGCGGACGTGGCCGTTCTCACCGGCTTCACGGCCCTGGACCGGGCAGGTCTTTCCGCCCTGCTGGAAAAGCTGGGTCTTGCCATGGACCTGGAGGACCTGGCGTTCCTCCAGGCCTGGTTCCGGGACACAGAGCGGCGGGACCCCACCGTGACGGAGGTCCGGGTGGTGGACACCTACTGGTCCGACCACTGCCGCCACACCACCTTCTCCACCCATCTGGACGATATCCAGATCGACGACCTGAACGTCCAGGCGGCCTATCAGGACTATCTGGCCGCCCGGGTGGAGGTCTATGGGGAGGAGAAGGCGGCCAAACGCCCCCAGACCCTCATGGACATCGCCACCATCGGCGCCAAGTATCTCAAAAAACAGGGCCAGCTCCCCGAGCTGGACGAGAGCGAGGAGATCAACGCCTGCTCCATCCGCGTCCCCGCCCAGGTGGACGGGAAGGAGCAGGACTGGCTGCTCATGTTCAAGAACGAGACCCACAACCACCCCACGGAGATCGAGCCCTTCGGCGGCGCGGCCACCTGCATCGGCGGGTGCATCCGGGACCCCCTGTCCGGCCGGGCCTACGTCCACCAGGCCATGCGGCTCACCGGCTGCGGCGATCCCCGGACGCCGGTGGGCGAGACAGTCCCCGGCAAGCTGCCCCAGCGGAAGATCGCCCAGACCGCCGCCGCCGGCTACTCCTCCTACGGCAACCAGATCGGCCTGGCCACGGGGCTGGTCAGCGAGGTGTACCACCCCGGCTACATCGCCAAGCACCTGGAGTGCGGCGTGGTGGTGGCCGCCGCCCCGGCGGCCAACGTGGTCCGGGAGGAGCCCCAGCCGGGCGACATCGTGATCCTGCTGGGCGGGCGCACCGGCCGGGACGGCATCGGCGGCGCCACCGGCTCCTCCAAGAGCCATGACAGCCACTCCCTGGCCACCATGGCCAGCGAGGTCCAGAAGGGCAACGCCCCGGAGGAGCGGAAGATCCAGCGGCTGTTCCGGGACGGGAGCGTCACCCGCCTCATCAAGCGGTGCAACGACTTCGGCGCCGGCGGCGTATCCGTGGCCGTGGGCGAGCTGGCTGACGGCCTCTCCATCGACCTGGACGCGGTGCGGAAGAAGTACGACGGCCTGGACGGCACAGAGCTGGCCATCTCCGAGTCCCAGGAGCGGATGGCGGTGGTGGTGGCTCCGGAAAACGCCGAGAAATTCATCGCCGCCGCAGAGGCGGAGAATCTGGAGGCGTATCCGGTGGCCGTGGTGACATCCTCTCCCCGGATGGTGATGCGCTGGAGGGGCCGGACCATCGTGGACCTGAGCCGGGACTTTCTCAATACCAACGGCGCGGTGAAGCACGCCAGCGTCTCCGTCCCCGACCGAAGCAGCGTGGAAGTTTCCATTCCTGCCGGGAACGGGGAGACCAAAACGGTAAAAGGCGCGAAATTTGGAGTATCTTACAGAGGCTCTCTGCGTGAGATGGCCGCCAGTTTGAGATCCGCCTCCCGCCGGGGGCTGGCGGAGCGGTTCGATTCCACCATCGGGTGCGGCAGCGTGCTGATGCCCTTCGGCGGCAGGTTCCAGCGGACGCCGACTCAGGTGATGGCCGCCCTGCTGCCTGTCCTGCCGGGGCAGGAGACCGACCAGGCCAGCGTCATGGCCTGGGGCTTTGACCCGGACCAGATGATGGAGGATCCCTTCTTCGGGGCCTATACCTCGGTGGGTGTGTCCCTGGCCAAGCTGGTGGCCGCCGGCGCGGACTACCGGAAGGCCTACCTCACCTTCCAGGAGTTCTTCGAGAAGCTGCGCAGCGAGCCGGAGCGCTGGGGCAAGCCCTTCGCCGCCCTGCTGGGGGCGTTGGCCGCCCAGCTGGCCTTTGGCCGGGCGGCCATCGGCGGCAAGGACTCCATGTCCGGCACCTTCAACGACCTGGACGTGCCCCCCACCCTGATCTCCTTCGCCATCGCCCCCGTCAAGGCCGGCGAGGTCCTGTCCCCCGAGTTCAAGGAGGCGGGCCACCCGGTGTA
>CALWOF010000010.1 GCA_944382995.1 uncultured Oscillospiraceae bacterium
GGATAGGACCCGGTGATGGTCTCCAGCTGCTCCAGCCGCTTGATGTAGTTCTCCAGGTTCTCCCGCCGGGCGCCGGGGCGCGCCGCGGAGATGGCGTCCGCCGCCTGCACCAGGCAGGCCACGATGGTCCGGGGCTCCACGTCGTTGTGGTGGGCCTCGATGGCGTGGATGATGTCGTCCCGCTCCTTGTACTTGCGGGCGAACTCCACGCCCAGAGCCACGTGGGTGCCCTCCAGCTCGTGGTCCACGGCCTTGCCCAGATCGTGGAGCAGACCGGCCCGCTTGGCGGCCTGGACGTCGGCGCCCAGCTCGGCGGCCATCATGCCGGCGATGTGGCTGACCTCGATGGAGTGCTGCAGCACGTTCTGACCGTAGCTGGTGCGGTAGTGGAGGCGGCCCAGCATCTTCACCAGCTCCGGGTGGAGGTTGCGCACGCCGCACTCGAACACGGCGCGCTCGCCCTCGGCCTTGATGGTGGACTCCACCTCACGGCGGGCCTTCTCCACCATCTCCTCGATGTGGGTGGGATGGATGCGGCCGTCGGCGATCAGCTTCTCCAGGGCCAGGCGGGCGATCTCCCGCCGCACCGGCTCAAAGCAGCTGACGGTGATGGCCTCCGGCGTGTCGTCGATGATCAGATCCACGCCGGTCAGCGTCTCGATGGTGCGGATGTTGCGGCCCTCGCGGCCGATGATGCGGCCCTTCATCTCGTCATTGGGCAGGGGCACCACACTGACGGTCAGTTCGGCCACGGAGTCGGCGGCACACCGCTGGATGGCCTGGGCCACCACTTCCCGTGCCCGGGCCTCGCACTCCTCTTTCATCCGGGACTCGACCTCTTTGATCTTGAGGGCGGTCTCATGGGTCACTTCGGATTCCACCTGGGCGATGAGATAGGCCTTGGCCTCCTCGGCGGTGAAGCCGGAGATGCGCTCGAGCATCTCGGTCTGGCTGCGCTTGATGACCTTGATCTCCTCGTTCTCCTTGTCGATGGCCGCGTGCTTCTGGGCCAGGGATTCCTCCCGTTTCTCCAGGGCTTCGGTCTTGCGGTCCAGGTTCTCTTCCTTCTGCTGCAGGCGATTCTCCTGCCGCTGCAGGTCGGCTCTGCGGGATTTCTCTTCCTTCTCGTACTCGCTACGGTTTTTCAGGATCTCTTCCTTGGCCTCCAGCAGCGCCTCTTTCTTCTTGGTCTCGGCGCTCTTGATGGCCTCGTTGATGATGCGCTTTCCCTCTTCTTCCGCGCTGGAGATTTCCTTCTCAGAAACTTTCTTCCGGTAGTGAATACCGAAGGGGAATCCAACGCCCAGGCCGACCACCAGCGCGACGGCGCCAATGATGATCTCCACGGTTCGCTGTACCTCCTGTATCTCGGTATTGATTTGCCTATGGCTTGTATATGCAGGCCGTTGGGCCGCATGTGCAGAAAACGATCGGAGGGGCCCCTGTCGCCCGCCGACAATTATCCGTTTTTAGTTTAATCGTTCCGCCCCATTCTGTCAAGGCAAAACTGTATTATTTACCCAAATCGCGCCATAGGAATTTGTCTTTTTTTACGACGTCCTCCAAGAGCCGGCAAGACGCCTCGCTTCTCACGTGTCGATGTAGGCCGCGGCGGCGTAGCCCACCTGGTCTCCATAATGGACCACATACCACCCCTCCCACTCGCCGTAGACGGTGACGTCCGCGCCGTTGGGAAGGCTGGCGATGACCCGCCCCTCCGGGGAGGGCCGCTCCCGCAGGTTCAGCGTGCCGTCGGACACGCGGACCGTCCCCCGCACCGGGTCCATGGGGTAGATGAAGGGCAGGCCGAAGTACTCCGTCAGGGCCCGGGCGATCTGCTGGGCGATGGCGTCCAGGTGGCCCTCCACCCAGACGGCGTCGGCGTAGTTGTCGTGGTAGCCGATCTCCGCCAGCACAGACGGGAACCGGGGCTGGCGCACCTCCCCCAGAGAGGTGGTGGAGCGGGTGGTGACCTTGTCCGGCAGGGGGTAGATGTCCCGCAGGTTTTCGGCGATCAGCTCTGCCGCCCGCTCCCCGGCGGCGGAGCCGGGGTAATAGAAGGCGATGATCCCCCGGGCCTGGCCGTAGCGCCCCTCCGGGGCGGCGTTGGAGTGGAGGGCCAGATACAGGTCGTAGTCCCCGGAGTTGGCGTCCCGGATGGAGCTGCCGGCGGTCATCTCCGGCCGGTTGCGGCGGTACTGGATGCCGTTGGCGCGCAGATACGGCACCAGGGCGTCCGCCAGGCGGTTCATGTTGTACTCCTCGGAGCCGCTGTTGGTGACGTACATATTCCAGTCCTGGGTGGACGGGCTCAAATAGATCTTGGGCATGGCAGACCCTCCTTTTTCTCCAGTGTATGGCATTTCGGAGGAAAATGTGATACACTGGCATGGAATTATCAGAGGGAGAGGGATCTGGCATGAAAACAGAGCGGAATTATCCCCGGTACACCGTCACGCCCAAGGCGGAGGCAGCCATTCTCCGGGGCCACCCCTGGGTGTACGACGCGGAGATCACAAACGCGGAGGGCGAGACGGAAAACGGCGGCCTGGTGGACGTGGTCAGCAAAAAGGGCCGGTATCTGGGCACGGGCTTTTTGTCGGAGCGGTCAAAGATCCGGGTGCGGCTGATCTCCCGCAACGCCAACGACCGGTTCGACGAGGCCTTCTGGCGGCGGAAGCTCCAGTGGGCCTGGGACTACCGCAAGAGCGTCATGGACCCGGAGGACCTGGACGCCTGCCGCATCATCTTTGGGGAGGCGGATGCCTTTCCGGGGCTGACGGTGGACAAGTTCCACGACCTTCTGTCCATCCAGGTGCTCTCCGTGGGCATGGAGCGCATCCAGGACCTCCTGCTGCCGGCGCTGGCGGAGATCCTGCGCGCCGACGGCTTTCCCGTCCGGGGCATCTTCCTGCGGAACGATGTCGCCCTGCGGGAAAAGGAGGGGCTGGTCCAGGGCAAGGGCTGGTACCCCCTGCCCGGCGAGACGGCGCCGGTGTCGGCGGTGACGGAAATCACGGAGAACGGCGTTAGGTATCTGGTGGACGTGGAGAACGGCCAGAAGACCGGGTTCTTTCTGGATCAGAAGTACAACCGCCGGGCGGTGGGGCGTCTTGCCCGGGGAAAGACCGTGCTGGACTGCTTCACCCACACCGGGTCCTTCGCTCTGAACGCCGCCCTGGGCGGGGCCAGGCATGTCACCGCCGTGGATGTGTCCGAGTCCGCGGTGGAGATGGCCCGGGCCAACGCGGCGCGCAACGGCCTCTCGGAGATCGTGGACTGCGTGGCCGCCAACGTGTTCGACCTGCTGCCGGCCCTGGAGCGGGAGCCGGTGAAGTACGACTTCATCATCCTGGACCCGCCGGCCTTTACCAAATCCCGGAAGACTGTGGCCAACGCCATTTCCGGCTACAAGGAGATCAACTACCGGGCCATGAAGCTGCTGCCCCGGGGCGGGTACCTGGCCACCTGCTCCTGCTCCCACTTCGCCACGGAGGAGAAGTTCGTGGCCATGCTCCACAGCGCCGCAAAGGACGCCGGCGTGCAGCTGCGGCAGATCGAGGCCCGGCAGCAGTCCTGCGACCACCCCATCCTCTGGGGCGTGGAGGAGACCAATTACCTGAAGTTCTACCTGTTCCAGGTGGTGTGAGCGCGCCTTGGCCTATGAAAAAGAAGGTCCGTCCCTTGCTGGACGGACCTTCTTTTTGTCATGGTTTCTTTTTCCTCATGCGCTTCATCCATTCGCCAGTTCTGTTTCACCGGGCCTTACGGGTTTTGGAGGGATCGTTCTGGTCAAAACGGCCTGTTTGTTTTGCTTTTCTCTCAGCCCACTTCCAGGAAGCGGACCACGCCCTGATGGACGTACAGCGTGGCGCTGTCGGCGTAGGCCCTGGCCTCCGTGAGGGTGACCCATTCCTTGGTCTCCCGGTTGTAGCAGGGCAGGCTGGCGGGGACCGTGTAGGTCCGGCCGTTCACCGTTACGGCGCCCTTGCCGCTCCAGGCCTCGTTGGGCACGCTCTTCAGCTCCTCCGGATAGATCAGCCGGCCGATCCGCTGGATGCTGCCGGTGCGGATGATGGAGATGCCAACGATGTCGCCGTTGCGGACCTCATAGCCGGTCTCAAAGGTGGGCGTGGTCTTCCCCTCGCCGTACTCCACGGACAGCTGGGCGTTGCCCACCCGGTTGCCCTCCTCGTCGTAATTGGCAGAGTAGCGGGCCCGGCCGAAGGTGTATTCGCTGGAGGCCACCGCGGAGTTCAGAACGATGACCTTCACCCGGTCCGCCCAGTCGGTGCCGGCATAGGTGATCTGGGACGCCGGGATCTCGCCCTGGGTCAGCTGACTGAGGCTGACGGCCGTGAGGCCGCTGCCGTCGTTCTGGAAGATGATGACATTGTCCGCCAGCTCCCGGCTGCCCAGCCTGCCGGTCTCCGTGTTCAGCGGGCCGGAGACGCCGCCCGTCAGGCGGGTCAGGGACAGTCCGCCCTTCCGGTTGGAGGAGACCCGCACCAGCTGGCCGTTGAGCCGCTCCACATCGCCGGCGGAAAGGCTGACAGAGCCCTTCACCTGGATGCCGCACAGCAGGTCCACGGTGGCGCTGCCGGAGGAGACCTCGGCGATGCCGATGGCGTTGCCGGTGGCGGTGGAGCCGGTGGCCTCCACCGCGCCGGCCACCTGGTTGTCCTCGGTCAGCAGCAGGGTGATCTGGTCGCCGGGCCGGAACTGGGAGACCGTCTGCCGCGCGGAGGGCAGCACATTGAACTCATAGCCCAGCACCGTGATCTTGGAGGGTTCGCTGGGATTGGGCGCGCAGTCCTCATAGTAGCCGGTGAGACGGGTATCGCACACCCGGATGGAGTTGGTGGTGGGCGAGTAGGTGGCCACGTCGTACTTGCGCATATCTCCCGCCCGCGCCGGGATGCCGTTTTTGTAGATGGCGTAGTCCGCAGTGCCGCCCGCCAGGGAGGCAAAGCCGTCCGTGGAGCCGTTCTCGTAGACGATGACCGCCGCGGTGGAGGTCCCTCCGCCGCCCGCGAACACATAGTCCACATTGCCGGCGGCATCCAGATACAGCGTCAGGGAGGTGCCGGCGTTCAGCCAGGTATACGCCTCGCTCCAGCTGCTGACCGCGCCGTTCTGGAACACCTGGGTGTCGCTCTTCATGGCATAGACGGTACCGGAGGTGTCGGTCAGCTCCGTGGCCTTGGCGGAGGCCAGGACCACCGTCTTGCTGCTGCCCACGGCGTCCGGGACGAAGGTCAGTGCCCGGCCGCTCTTGCTGTCCACCACCAGGGTGCCCTTCATGCCGTTGAGCAGGCCGTTGGAGGCCTTTCCGGCTGTCAGCGTGTAGGTGCCGGTGGACAGGTGCAGGCGGCCCTCGCCGCCATCGCTGTCGCAGGAGAGCAGCACGCCCTCCACTGTCTGGCCGATGGTGCCGGCAAAGGTGGTGCCGCCCTCCTTGGTCTGGGTCCGCAGCAGGTTCAGGAACAGCCGCGCCGCCTGGGCACGGGTGAGGCCGGCATTGCCGTCTGTCCCCACGCCGTCGGTGAGGCCGATGACGGCCCCCTCGGCCATGTAGCTGTCCGGCCAGATGCCGCCCACGTCCTCGTCCTTGTAGCCCAGCATCCGCAGCAGGATGGTCACCGCCTGGCCCACCGTCACGGTGCGGTCCGGATGGAACTGTCCGTCAGCGTAGCCGGAGATGACCCCCTTGCCCTTGGCGGCCATGTTGATGTAGGCCGCCGCCCAGTGGGAGGGCTTCACGTCCGGGAACACCGTCACCGTCCGGTAGCGGCCCAGCTCCCCGCTGCCGTTGAGGGCATACACCGCCATCTTGCAGAACTGGGCCCGGGTCAGCACTGTGCTGGGGCGGAAGGTGCCGTCGCCATAGCCGTCCAGCACCCCCAGGAGCCGCAGGGACTCCACCGCCATGGCGGTGGTGCGGTCCCCGATGTCGGAAAAGGTGACTGTGGCGCTGCCTGCGGCCCCCGCCGGCACCGCCAGCAGGGACACCGCCATGCAGACGGACAGCAGCCACGCTGTGATTCGTTTTCTCATAGTCTCTCTCCCTCTCATTCCGCCCGCAGGGCTTCCACAGGCTGGAGATTGGCGGCCTTCACCGCCGGATACAAGCCGAAGATCACGCCCAGCAGCACGGAGAAGCCGAAGGCGCAGGCCGTGATCCAGGCCGCCGGGTAGATGGTCATTTTGAAGAGGGCCCTGCCCAGCAGCAGGCTCCCCCCCGTGCCGATGAGGATCCCGACGATGCCGCCCAGCCCGCAGAGCATGGCCGCCTCGATGAGGAACTGGGCAACGATGCTGCTGCGCTGGGCGCCGATGGCCCGGCGGATGCCGATCTCCCGCGTCCGCTCCGTGACCGTCACCAGCATGATGTTCATGATGCCGATGCCGCCCACCAGCAGGCTGATGGCGGCGATGCCGCCCAGCACCAGGGAGATCAGGCCCATCTGCTCGTTCTGCTGCTCCTGCCACTGCTGATCGCTGTATACATTATAGCTGCCGGTCATGGGATCCACAAGTCCCTTCAGATACCCCCCGATGCGGGAGATAGCCTCCGCCACCGCCTCGGAGGAGCGGGCCTTCACCACAAAGTTGGTGGCGGCCTCCTGGCCCAGCAGCCGGTTTGCGGTGTACGGGAAGACAATGAAGTTGTCCATGTTGTTGTAGCTTCCGGTGTCTTTCAGCCGGGGGGCGTAGCGCCCCACCACCAGGAAGTTCTCCCCGTTGACCTGGAGGGTCTTGCCCACCGGATCGGCGGAGCCGAAGAAGGTCTTTGCCGCCTGGGAGCCCATGACGCACACCTGGTTGTACCGCTGGCTGTCCAGCACCGACAGGTCCCGGCCCTTCGCCACGGTCAGGTTGTTGCAGATGCTGTACTGGTCGCTGCCCAGGTACAGGCTGGGGGGCATGTCGCCGCCCACGATGTTGCCCTGGTCGTCCCACTCCGGCTGCATGTTGTTGGAGTTTTTGGTGCCGTAGATCACGGTGGCATTGAGATAGCCAGAGGGGGTAACGCCCAGCACATACTCCTTGATGGAGTTGCAGTAGTCGTAGAGCTCCGGGAAGTAGTCCTTGCTGATGGCGTTGCCGTCCTTGTCGTACTGGTAGCTCCAGATGCTCACCTGGAACTGGTTGCTGCCCATGGCCTCATACTGCTCCATGGTCTTGCGGGTGTAGCCGTTCATGGCGGAGACAATGGTCATCACCGCCGCGATGCCGATGATGATGCCCAGCATGGTGAGGACGGACCGGCCCTTTTTGCCCCAGATGGACTTCCACGCCATCTTGACGGCCTGTCGGATATTCACAGCCAGTCCACCTCCTGTTCCCGATCCTCGATGATCTTGCCGTCCGCCAGGCGGATGATCCGTCTGGCGGTGGCGGCGATCCCATTGTCATGGGTGATGAGGATGACGGTGCTGCCCTCCTTGTTCAGGGCCTGAAGAAAGCGCAGCACCTCCTGGCCGGTGTGGGAGTCCAGGGCGCCGGTGGGCTCGTCGGCCATGATGATCGGGGGCTTGGTGGCGATGGCCCGGGCGATGGCCACCCGCTGCTGCTGGCCGCCGGACATCTCGGCCGGCCTGTGTTTGACCCGGTTCGCCAGCCCCACCCGGGTCAGGGCCTCCAGGGCCATGTCGTACCGGTCGTCGGCGTTCACCCCCTGGTAGATCAGGGGCAGCTCCACATTCTCCAGCACCGTCAGGGTGGGGATCAGGTTGTACTGCTGGAAGATGAAGCCGATCTGCTTGTTGCGGATGTGGGAGAGCTCCCGGTCCGTCAGCTCCCGGACGTCGGTGCCGTCCAGCAGGTACGTCCCCCGGGTGGGGATGTCCAGGCAGCCCAGCACGTTCATCATGGTGGACTTGCCGGAGCCCGACTGGCCCACCACCGCCGCGAACTCCCCCCGTTCAATGGTCAGGGACACGCCGTCCAGAGCGCGGACCTCGCTCTCGAGGCCCTCGCCGTAGATCTTGTACACGTCCCGCAGTTCGATCAGTTTTGCCATATCGTCAACCATAGGCCTCCATGGTCTGCATCTGGGTGAAGACCTCGTCTCCCTCTTCCACGCCGGACTTGATCTCCACATGGAAGTTGTCGGAGATGCCGATCTCCACCGGCACGGCCCAGAAGCCGCTC
Organism: uncultured Oscillospiraceae bacterium; assembly: GCA_944382995.1. Classification (GTDB taxonomy): domain Bacteria; phylum Bacillota; class Clostridia; order Oscillospirales; family Oscillospiraceae; genus Oscillibacter. The sequence goes on from CALWOF010000010.1 coordinate 8,158, forward strand.
GGGATCTCCTCATCCATCATGGGGGTGTCGACGGCGTTGTCCGGCCGGTCGCCCTTGACGAACACCACGCTGAGAGAGGTGCCGTCCTCCTGCGTCACGGTCCGCACGCACTGGAGGGGCAGGATCAGGCAGTTGTCGTTCTCGCTGGCGGTGATGGTGTAGTCCACATAGCTGTTCACCTGGAGAGAGCCGTCCGCGTTGTCCGCCGCGATGGTGATGGGATAGGTAGCCACGCCGTTGTTGACCGTGCTGGAGAGGCTGACGGTCTCCACCGTGCCGAAGCCCGGCGTGCCCCACTGGTCCAGGTCCACCGGCATCCCTGGCTTGATATAGCTGATGTTCCGCTCGTCCACATTGGCGGAGACGGTGATGACAGAGGTGTCGGAGATGGTGACCACCGTGGTGTTGGCGGCGATCTCGTCCCCGGGCAGGATGGTCAGGCCGATCACCGTGCCGTCGATGGGGGCCTTGGCGCTGCAGTTGGCCAGGTTCTCCTCGGCGGTCTTCAGCTCCTCCCGGGCGGTGTCCAGGTTCTGCTGGATGGTGAACAGCTGGCTCTCGCTCTCCTCGCCGTCGATCCGCACCAGCACCTGCCCCGGCGTCACCTGGAGATAGTCCACCAGACTGCTGGAGATGACGGTGCCGTCCACGGTGGACACCAGGTCCCCGGTGCGGTAGTACTCCAGCTTGCCGGCCTCGTAGGGATACACCGTCTCTCCGCCCACAGTGACCGTGGCGGAGGCCACCATCTCCGCCGTCAGGGCGCCCTCGTTCTCCACGATGATGTCCGCGGAGAAGAGCTTGGACCCCTCCGGCGTGATGCGGCTGACCATGTGGACCGCCTCCACCGTACCGGGGATGGAGGTCATCATGGCGGGGATGGAGACGTTCACCTTCTGCCCCGCGTACAGGTCGCCGGCGTAGGCATAGCTGTAGTACTGCTCCAGCCGCAGGCGGGTGTCATCGGACAGGACGGCCACCTTCTGGCCCTTGCTGATGGGGTCGCCGGGGTTCAGCGTCACAGTCTCCATCAGCTTGCCGGGATAGGACGGGGACAGGTTCAGTCCCGCGATGTCCTTCTGGGCCTGGGAGAGCTGCTTCTCATAGCCCTCCACGTCGCTGCGCGCCTTCTGCACGGCGGACTCCGCCGCCGGGGAGTCGATGGTGAACAGCGGTGTGCCGGCGGTGACGGTGTCTCCCTCGTTCACCAGCACATCCACCACCGTGCCGGCGGTGGTGAGGGTGATGGTCTCGCTGCTCTTGGCCTTGGTGAGGCCGCTGCCTTGGACGGTGGAGGTGATGGCACCGTACTGGACGATGTCCGTGACCACCTGGCTGTCCCCGCCGCCCTGGCCGCCGAAGAGCTTCAGCAGCACGCCGGCCAGGATGGCCAGGACCAGGACCACGGCCAGCAGCCGGATGTACTTGCGCCGCTTTTTGCGGGGCATCGCCTGCCACCGCTGCCGGAGCCCCGTCTTCTCTTTGACGGGAGCGGCGCTCTCCGCCTCCGCGGCCTCCATTGCCGGGGCAGCCGCGGGAACGGCCTGCTCCTGCTCCAGGTTTTCCAGGTCTTTGACTTCAGCCATGGCATGTACTCCTCTTCACGTTCTTGCAGATCATTCACTGTACTGTCCATGGTAGTACAGTTCTCCACGCAAAGCAATAACAAACCGGTTACAGTTTCCCGGCGCTCTGTATCTCTTGTAACCGACTCGAAACGGCGCGAAAAGACGCCCCCCCCGCAGCTGGGGAGCGTCTTTTCTCACGTATTTTACAGGGTCTGCGGACCGCGCAGGCCGTTCAGGCCGCCGCAGCGCGCCGGGCGCTCAGCCGCTGATAGAGCAGGATGCCCAGCACCAGCACAAAGCCGATGATGTCGCTGACCGTGCCGGGGATCATCATGCACAGGCCGCCCACCGCCATGGCCAGCCGCAGCACCAGGGGGATCGGCCGATAGAGATACCCGTTGAGGGCGGCCGCCACGCCGAAGATGCCGAACAGGGCGGTGATGCAGATCTGCACCACCTGGAAGGCGCTGGACACATCCACGAAGAGCATCTGCGGGCTGATGGCGAAGATATAGGGCACGATAAAGGCCGCGATGGCCAGCTTCGTGGCGTTGAAGCCGGTCTTCATGGGGTCCGCCTTGGCGATGGCGCTGCCGGCGTAGGCCGCCAGGGCCACCGGCGGGGTGATGTCCGCCACGATGCCGAAGTAGAACACGAAGAAGTGGGCCGCCATCTTGGTGACGCCGATGGAGGGGTCCATCAGGATGGGGGCGCAGGTGGCCGCCATGATGCAGTAGTTGGCGGTGGTGGGCACGCCCATGCCCAGCACGATGCAGCAGATCATGGTCAGCACCAGGGCGATGATCATGTGGCCGCCGGAGAGGCTGACGATGGTGCTCAGCAGCTTGGAGGCCAGGCCCGTCACCGTGATGCAGCCGGAGATGATGCCGGCCACGCCGCAGGCCACCGCCACGGTGATGGAGCCCTTGGCGCCGCCCTCCAGAGCGTCGATGATCTTGCCGAAGGTGAGGAAGTCATCCCGGTTCTCGCTCTTGCCGGCGATCTCCACCACGTTGTTGAGCAGGCCCACCGCCACGGCCGCCACGATGGCGATGGCGGCGGAGAAGGCCATGGTGTACATATTGGTGGAGACCATGATCACCAGCAGCACCAGGGGCGCCAGCAGGTAGATCTTGGGCAGCAGCCGGCGGATGCGGGGCAGCTGGTCCCGGGGGATGCCCTTCAGGCCCAGCTTCTTGGCCTCCAGATGGACGGCGATGTAGATGCCGGTGAAATACAGCACCGCCGGCAGGATGGCCCGCATGGCGATGGTGCCGTAGGGCTCGCCGGTGAACTCCGCCATCAGGAAGGCCGCGGCGCCCATGATGGGCGGCATGATCTGCCCGCCGGTGGAGGCGGCCGCCTCCACGGCGCCGGCGAACTCCGGCTTGTAGCCCGTCTTCTTCATCATGGGGATGGTGACGGAGCCGGTGGTGACGGTGTTGCCCACGGAGGAGCCGGACACCATGCCGCACAGGGCGGAGGAGATGACCGCCACCTTGGCGGGGCCGCCGGGGGCGGCGCCGGCCACGGCATTGGCCAGGTTGATGAAGAACTGGGCGATGCCGGTCCGCTCCAGGAAGGCCCCGAAGATGATGAACACCACGATGAACTTGGCGCACACGCTGATGGGGCCGCCGAAGATGCCGTTGAAGGTGTAGAACATGGTGCGGATGACCTGATAGAGGGTCATCTTCAGGTCCGCCGTGCCGCCCAGGTTGAAGAAGGTGTAGACCAGCAGCACACCGGCCACGCACAGGATGGGCAGGCCCACGCACCGGCGGCACAGCTCCACCAGCGCCAGGATGCCGATGAGGCCCACGATCATGTACAGGTCGTTCTGCATGACCCGGGCGGACATCTGCACCACGTTCTCCGCGTTGACGGCGTAGAAGAAATAGGCGCCGGGGCCCGCGATCAGCAGCACGATGTCGTACCAGGGCATGTGGTTGACCCGCTCATCCCCCTTCCTGGCCGGGAAGGTCAGAAAGCCGAACAGCAGGATCAGGCCCACGAACACGGGCAGCCGTACCTCCTGCCGGGTGGAGAGAAACACGGTGTCGATGATGCAGTAGACGGAAAAGAACACCATCAGCCAGCGGATTACCAGCTTGGGCGTTCCCTCCCAGACCCGGGTGTTGGACTCCCGGTCGTATTTTTTCATGACCGCCTCCACATCGGCGGCGGTCCCCACGGAGGTGTCGTGCTCGTCGACCTGCGCCGGCTGCACGGGCTCCGTCTTGTCCTTTTTGAACAGTGCCATAGGGTCCCCCTCTTTTTCTCATGGTCTGCTCTCCGGCCGCCTCCGGGCCGAAAGCAGGGAACTACGGCGGCGCTGCCGCCGTAGTTCCCGGATCAGGCGCTTCGCCCAGGATCACTTGGTGGGCACTTCAAAGCCCTTTTCCGCGAAGTATCTGGCGGCACCGGCGTGATAGGGCACCGCGGTGACACCGGCGGCAAACTCCAGATCCAGCTCCTTGCCCTTGTCGTGGGACTGAGCCAGGGCGTCCATGTTCTCAAAGATGGTGTAGCAGATGTTGTACACATCGTCCTCGGACACATCGTCCCGGGCGATGACGGTGGCCACCACGGCCACGGTCTTGGTCTCGGGGATGCCCTCATAGGTGCCCTCGGGGATCACATACTCCTCATAGTAGGGAGAGCTCTCCTGGAGCTTGGCGATGTGCTCGTCATCCAGGCCCACCAGATAGGTGTCCTTGGCGGTGGCCAGGGTGGTAACGGCCACGGTGGGGGCGCCGGCCACCACGAAGGCGGCGTCGATCTTGCCGTCCTGCAGGGAGTCGGCGCTGTTGCCGAAGTCCTGGTACTGGGCGGTGATGTCATCTTCGGTCAGGCCGTAGGCGGCCAGGATGTCCAGGGCGTTGTAGTACACGCCGGAACCGGAGGCGCCGATGGAGACGGTCTTGCCCTTCAGGTCCGCCACAGACTTGATGTCCGGGTCGCAGGTGACGATCTGCACCTGCTCCATGTACAGGGCGGCCACGGTGGAGAAGTCCGAATAGGGGAAGCCCTCGAACAGCCGCTCGCCGTTGTAGGCGTAGCTCATCACGTCAGACTGGACGAAGCCCAGCTGGGCCACGTTCATCTGCATCTGCTCGATGTTGTCCTGAGAGCCGTTGGAGACCACGGCGGTGACCTTGGTGTTGTCGCTGTTGGTGGTGATGGCCTGGGCCAGCACGCTGCCGAAGCCGTAGTAGGTGCCCTGGTCGCTGCCGGTGCGGAACTTCAGCTCCGTGCCGGAGCCGGTGACGGAGGAGACGTTCCAGTCGGTCTGGACGGTCTCCGTCCCCGCATCCGCGCCGCCGTCGGGCTCAGCGGTGTCGGCGGTGCCGCCGCAGCCGGTCAGGACGGAGAGCAGCATCAGTGCCGTCAGGCACAGGGATAAAAGCTTCTTCATGGCATGTTTCCTCTTTTCCTCTGTTTTGTCGTTCAATAGACTTACTTGCACATCATACCGCAATTTCTTTCATTTTACAAGGATTATTTTACATATTCTTTACGATTTGTGCAGGAATCTTTCTGCGCTCCTGCATTTCTTGCCTGGCAGCCCGGTTTTTTTGAAGGCATTCCTGCAAGTGCGCCGCAAAAAAGCCGGGAGGCCGGTCCAGATGGACCGGCCTCCCGCAGGAGCAGCGCCGAAGCGCGCCGTTATTTGATGACCATGAGGAGCTGGCCGCCCTTGACGGTCTCGCCCTCCTTCACCAGGATCTCTGCCACCGTGCCGGACATCCGGGCGGTGATGGCGGTCTCCATCTTCATGGCCTCGATGGTGGCCAGGGTCTGGTTGACCTCCACGGTGTCGCCCACCTTGACGCCCAGCTTGCTGACGGCGCCGGGGATGGAGGAGCCCACCTGGCTCTTGTCCTCCGGGTCCGCCATGGGGACCTTGACGATGTTCTTCTGGGCCTCCTCGTCGGGCACCTGGACCTCCCGGCGGATGCCGTTGAGCTCGAAGATGACCGTGCGCATGCCCTCCTTGTCCACCTCGCCAAGGCCCAGGTACTTGATGACCAGGGTCTTGCCGTCGGCGATGTTGACCTTGTTGGTCTCGCCCACCGCCAGGCCATGGAAGAACACGTGGCTGCCCAGCCGCATGATGTAGCCGTACTCCTTCTGGTTCTTGACATAGTCCTCCACCACCTTGGGATACAGGCAGTAGCTGAGGACCGCCCGCCAAGAGGGATCGGGGTCAAAGGAGAGCATCTCCCGCTTCTTCTCCTCGAAGTCCACGGGGGGCAGCAACTCGCCGGGGCGGCAGGTGATGGGCTTCTTGCCCTTGAGCACCACCCGCTGCAGATCCTTGGGGAACCCGCCGGCGGGCTGGCCCATCATGCCGGAGAAGTAGCTGACAGCGGAGTCGGGGAAGGCCAGGCCCTCTCCCTTTTCCACGATGTTCTCCGGCGTCAGGTTGTTCTGGGTCATGAAGATGGCCAGGTCGCCCACCATCTTGCTGGAGGGGGTCACCTTCACGATGTCGCCCAGCATCTCGTTGACCTTCCGGTAGTTCTCCTTGACCTCCAGGAACCGGTCGCCCAGGCCCAGGGACTCCACCTGGGGCTTCAGGTTGGTGTACTGGCCGCCGGGGATCTCATAGCGGTAGATGTCCGCGTTGCTGCACTGGAGGCCCGTCTCAAAGGAGTCGTACCGCTTGCGGACGTCCTCCCAGTAATCCGTCAGGTACTGGAGCCGGTCCAGGTCCAGGCCGGTGTCCCGCTCCGTGCCCTGCAGGGCCGCCACCACGGCGTTGAGAGAGGGCTGGCTGGTGGTGCCCGCCATGGAGCTGATGGCGCAGTCCACCACGTCCACGCCGGCCTCCGCCGCCAGCAGATAGGCGGCCACCTGGTTGCCGGAGGTGTCGTGGGTGTGGAGCTGGATGGGGATGCCGATCTCCTGCTTCAGGGTGGAGACCAGCTTCTTGGCGGCATAGGGCTTCAGCACGCCGGACATATCCTTGATGGCCAGCATGTGGGCGCCCCGGTGCTCCAGCTCCTTGGCCAGGTCCACATAGTATTTCAGGGTGTAGCGGTCCCGCTTGGGGTCCAGGATGTCGCCGGTGTAGCAGATGGTGGCCTGGCAGATCTTGTCCTGCTTCAGGACCTCGTCCATGGCCACTTCCATGCCGGGGATCCAGTTGAGGGAGTCGAACACCCGGAACACGTCGATGCCGCTGCGGGCGGCCTCCTTGATGAACTCCCGGATGACGTTGTCGGGATAGTTGGTGTAGCCCACGGCGTTGGCGCCCCGCAGCAGCATCTGCAGCAGCAGGTTGGGGGCCTTCTCCCGGATCAGGTCCAGCCGCTCCCAGGGGGACTCATGCAGGAAGCGGTAGGCCACGTCGAAGGTGGCGCCGCCCCAGCACTCCAGGGAGAAGGCGTCCGCCAGGATCTCGCTGGTGCCCTCCATGCCCTTGACGATGTCCCGGGTGCGGACCCGGGTGGACAGCAGGGACTGGTGGGCGTCGCGGCAGGTGGTGTCGCAGATCAGCAGCTTCTTCTGGTCCTTGACCCAGTCGGCCACGGCCTTGGGGCCCTTGGCGTCCAGCATCTGCTTGAGGCCGTCGGGCCGGTTTCCGGTCACCGGCGGGAAGCGGCAGGGGTCGTACATCTTGTGGCCGTCCCGCTCCTTCACCACGATGTTCGCGATGTACTTGAGCATCTTGGTGGCCCGGTCCTGGCCCTCGTCCAGCCGGAAGAGCTCCGGCGTCTCGTCGATGAACTTGGTGTGGCAGCCCCCCGCCAGGAAGGTGGGGTTCTGGAGGATGTTGGAGATGAAGGCGATGTTGGTCTTGACGCCGCGGATGTGGATCTCCCGGATGGCGCGGCCGGCCTTCAGGCACACGCCCTGGAAGGTGTTGTCCCAGGTGGTGACCTTCAGCAGCAGGGAGTCATAGTAGGGGGAGATCTCACTGCCCACGCCGGCGGTGGCGGCGTCCAGCCGGACGCCGAAGCCGCCGGGAGAGCGGTAGGAGGTGATCTTTCCGGTGTCGGGGGCGAAGTTGTTGGCCGGGTCCTCGGTGGTGACACGGCACTGGATGGCATAGCCGTTCAGGCGGATATCGCTCTGCTTCTTGATGCCGATGCGCGGGTCGCTGAGGGGGAGCCCCTCGGCAATCAGGATCTGGGAGCGGACGATGTCGAGGCCCGTCACCATCTCGGTGACAGTGTGCTCCACCTGGATGCGGGGGTTCATCTCGATGAAGTAGTGATGCCCCTCCTTGTCCACCAGGAACTCCAGGGTGCCGGCGTTCACATAGCCCACGTGCTTTGCGATCTTCACCGCATCCTCGTACAGAGCCTCCCGGATCTTCTTGTCCACAGAGAAGGCGGGGGCGAACTCCACCACCTTCTGGTAGCGCCGCTGGAGAGAGCAGTCACGCTCAAAGAGATGGACCACGTTCCCGTGCTCGTCGCCCAGCACCTGCACCTCGATGTGCTTGGGCTCCACCAGGAACTTCTCCATGAAGATGTCGTCGTTGCCGAAGGCCTTCTTGGCCTCGGCCTTCACCAGGTCGAAGTTGGTGCCCACCTCTTCCACGGTGTCGCAGCGGCGCATGCCGCGGCCGCCGCCGCCGGCGGCCGCCTTTAGGATCACGGGGAAGCCGAACTCCATGGCCAGCTTCTGGGCCTCCTCCCGGCTCTTGAGGGGCTCGGTGGTGCCGGGGGTGGTGGCCACGCCGCAGGCCACCGCCATCTGCTTGGCGGAGAGCTTGTCGCCCATCAGGTCCAGAATCTGGGAAGAGGGACCGATGAACTTGATGCCTGCGGCCTCGCAGGCCCGGGCGAAGTCGGCGTTCTCACTGAGGAAGCCGTAGCCGGGGTGGATGGCGTCCGCCCCGTGCTTTTTGGCCAGCTCGATGATGCGGGGGATATCCAGATAGGCGCCCAGGGGGCTCTCGTTTTCACCGATCAGATAGGACTCGTCAGCGGCGGTGCGGAAGAGGCTGTACATATCCTCGTTGGAGTAGATGGCAATGGTCTGGAGGCCCAGGTCGTGACAGGCCCGGAAGATCCGCATGGCGATCTCTCCCCGGTTGGCCACCAGGACCTTTTTGAATGTTTGGCTCATGGCTCGTTCCTCCTTACTTCCGCCGGCAGGCGGTAAATTCAACTTTTCAGCAACTTTTATTATATACCAACTCCGCCGCCGGTTGCAACGGCTTCCGGCAGCTCCCGGGCAAATTTGTCTGCCCGGTACAATTTTACGCAAATTTACTTAACACTTTGTCTATTTCAGCAGGGCTTATGTCCGCCATCACCGGGCGGCCGCGCAGAAAAAGACGGCGCCGCCGGCGCCGTCTTCGTCCGCTGGAGCTGTCCTTCCGGCGCTCTCGTCCTCACGCGCTCAGCCGGACCACAGACGCGAAGCTGAACCAGCCCCGTCCGTCCCGGCAGACGCCCGTCAGCCCGTCCCGCAGCTCCCAGGCGGTCACCTCGCTGTACAGAGGCGCCAGGGCCGCATCCTCCAGCAGCAGGACCTCCGCGTCATGGAGGCAGCCCAGCCGGGCCATCTCGTCCGCCGCGCCGGCGATGACGCCCAGAAGGGTGTCATAGGCGCTGTTGGCATACCGGGCGGCGTTCTCCTCCCGGTCAGAGCCCCAGGGCATCAGATAGCAGGCCGCGTCGCAGCCCATGGGACGGAGCTCCGCTCCCGCCAGGGAGAAGGTGCCGTCCCGCAGAGCGGCGTCCAGCTCCTCCTCCGTGACGGCCCGGGCGGTCACTGTGATGCCCAGGGCGCTCTCCCAGGTCTCCGTCAGGGTCCGGGCCACCGCGGCCGCCGGCCCCTCGTCCACATAGAGATATTCCAGAGGTCCCAAATCCTCCGCATTCAGATACCCCGCCTCCCGCAGCAGACGGCGGGCCTCCGACAGCACGTCGCCGCGGTGATCCGGGTCATTGTCCAGCAGGGCGCCGCCGGTGGTACGGAAATCCGCCTCCGCGCTCTCCGGCACGCCCCAGGGGACCAGCCCCTCGGCCGGCAGGGCGGCGGCGCCGGCGGCCGCCGCGGCGGCGCTGCGGTCAACGGCCAGGCTCAGAGCCCGGCGGACCAGGGGATCCGACAGCACGTCCTGTCCGCAGTTGAACAGCACGGTCCAGACCTCCGCCCGGGGCGTCAGGTCCGGGCTCTCCTCTCCGATCAGCGCAGCCAGCCGCTCCTCCGGCACGTCGGCCAGGAAATCCACCTCGCCGGCATCGTAGAGCTCCTGGCCCTCCTCCGCCGTCTCCGCGAAGCGGAAGGTCAGCGTCTCCGGCCCGGTGAGATCCTCGTGGTAGTGGTCGCTGGCGGCCAGGGTCAGGGACTCTCCCGCCGTGTACGCGCTCACCTGATAGGGCCCGTTGGTCACCAGTGTCGTCACATCGGACCACCAGGGCTCCTCCTGCCGGTCCTCCTCCGCATCTGTCTCCGCTCCGCCGGCGGATGCGTCCTCCTCCGCCTCCACGGCGGGCATCAGGTCCTGCCGCATGGGAACGGTGGCCGGCGCGGTGCAGACCTCGGACAAAAACCAGCTGTAGGTCCCGTTCAGCACCACCGTCAGCGTGTGGGCATCCTCCGCCGTCACCTGGAGGGCCGTCACGTCGCCGGTCTGACGCACATCGTCATAGCCCGCCACCACGGACAGCAGGGCGGCCTCCGGCGCGTCGTTGGCCGGGTCCGCCAGCCGCTGCCATGCGTAGACGAAATCCTCCGCCCGCAGGTCGCGGCCGTCGGACCACTCCCCCCGGAGCTGGAAGGTGCAGGTGACGGTGCCGTCGGCGTTCTCCTCCTGGCTGACGCTCTGGGCCGCGCCGTTGGTCACGCTGACCTCGCCGGATGCGCTCACGCTCCGGCGCATCAGTCCCTCGTACAGGTGGACCAGGATCGTCCGGTCCGACGTGCTGTCGGCGTAGATGGGGTCCAGCTCCTCCGGCGGGCCGCCGGCGCAGACGCTGAGGGAAAGCGCCTCCCCGCTCTGGCCGCAGCCGCTGAAAAGGGCCAGGCTCATTGCCGCCGCCAGCAGCAGGGCCAGCCCCCGTTTCCACTTGTTCATGTCATCGCCTCTTTATGTCTGGGATCCAGGGCCGCTCTCTGTCGGCCCCACGGCGGACGCCGGGCATCTCCCCTTCCGTCCGCGCAGCCGCACGCACCATGGCCGGCAGGCCCCGCCGGGCGCGCTGTGGAATCGGCCTTTAATTATAAAGGCTTTTCCGCTGCTTGTAAAGCCGCCCGGCAGAAAAAGTAACAAATAATTACAAAAATTAAGGGTCTGTTCACAACTCGCCCGGCGGGCGGTCCCCCTGGCCGGAGACTCCGGAAAGCGCAGCGGAGCCGGACGCGGTGCTCCGCGTCCGGCTCGTTGTCGTCTGTGATTCAGGCGGTCGTCAGATGTCCGTCCTCGTCGAATTTCACCGGGACGATCTCGTTCCGGGTCTTCTCGGCAATGTCGTCGATGCGCATCTTGGCCGGGTAGTCGGAGACGAAGGTCACCGCCACTCCCTGGCGCTTCGCCCGGCCGGTGCGGCCGATGCGGTGGACATAGTCCTGGTTCTCGTCCGGCACGTCGCAGTTGAAGACGATGTCCACATCGTCCACGTCGATGCCCCGGGCCGCCACATCGGTGGAGACGAACACCCGCAGCTCGCCCCGGCGGAACCGGTCCATCACCTGCTCCCGCTTCTTCTGGGGGATATCCCCGTGGATGCACTCGGCGTCGATGCCCCGCATCTGCAGGAACTTGGTGATCCGCTCCGTGGAGCCCTTGGTGTTGCAGAAGGCCATGCACCGGTCAAAGCCCGTCTCGTTCAGAATCCGTTCGATGGCGTCGGCCTTGCCGTCGTGGGGCACGTCCATGCGGAACTGCTTGATGTCCGGCTTGTTCTGCTCGTCCTCCCGGACGGTGATCTCCGCCGCGTCCCGCTGGTAGACCCAGGCGATATCCATGACCTCCCGGGAGATGGTGGCGGAGAAGAGCCCCAGGTTCTTCCGCTTGTCCATCCGGTCCAGCAGGCGGGTCACATCGTGGATGAAGCCCATGTCCAGCATCCGGTCGGCCTCGTCCAGCACCACGGTCTGGGCGGTATCCACCCGGACGGTGCGCCGCTTCATGTGGTCAGAGAGGCGGCCCGGCGTGGCCACCACGATCTGGGGGTGCTTCTTCAGCGTTTCGATCTGCCGGCCAATGGGGGCGCCGCCGTACAGACACACGGAGCGGACGCCGGGCTTGAAGGCCGCCAGATCCCGGATCTCGTCGGTGATCTGGATGGCCAGCTCCCGGGTGGGGGCCAGGATCACCGCCTGGACAGACTCGTCCTCCGGGTCCACGTGCTCCACGATGGGGATGCCGTAGGCAAAGGTCTTGCCGGTGCCGGTGGGGGCCTTGGCGATCACGTCCTGCCAGTCCATCATGGGCGGGATGCAGCCCGCCTGGACCGGGGTGGACACCTCGATATTTCGTTTTTCAATGGCGCGCATGATCTCCGGTGACAGGTGCAGACTGTCGAACCGGACGCCTTCCGTAAATTCCATAGCTCTCGATCCTCTTTCGTTTATCCGTCAGCGCGGGAGGCCCGGCTCCGCCCATAGATGATGGGCACCACCAGCGCAACGAGCGCCACCGCCGCCGCGAAGAAGGTGGTCTGGGGAGCCAGCATGGTGCAGGCCTCCACCGCCAGGCCCGCCAGCATCCACAGCCATCCGGCGAACCGGTGGACCTCCTTCCACAGGGCCGGGTCGTTCGCCGTGAAGGAAAACCGCAGGGCCAGCTTGGCGTCCTCCGGGCAGTCGAACATATGGGAGCCCAGGTACATCAGCAGCAGGCCCAGGACGCAGGGGGTGTAGAAGTTCATGGTCAGCCCCTGGCCGCCGTTGGCGAGGATGGCGCCGCTGCAGAACAGCAGGGAGATGGTGGGGAATCCCCACCGGCCCATCATCCGGTTGAAGGCGGGGGGAATGGCCATCCGCTTCTGGTACTTCGCCAGCATATAGTGGGCGATGAGCTCCAGCAGGAACATCAGGCCCGGCAAGGCGAAGACCAGTGCCCAGCGGGGCAGGGAGTCGTCCTTTCCGCCGGGGCCGATGAGGCCGGTCTCCACGATCTCCGGGATCTGATCCCACAGCCGGAGCCCCAGGATCACAGGCAGGGCGCAGGCGATCAGGGTGACGATCAGCAGCGCCCGCTGCTTCTCCCCGGAGATGTGCTTGCCGAAGATCTCCGCGCCCCGGATCTCCAGGTCGCGGGGGATGGCTTCTCTCTTTTTCCGATTGCTCATGGCAGGTCGGGTTCCTCCTTTTGGATGTAAAAGACAGGGTCCCCTGTCCGGATTTTCGGTCCGCAGGCGGGCCATCTGGACGCCGCCGCGGGAAACGGCTATTATTATATATGGAAATTCCGCTTTTGTAAAGCGCCGTCGGAAAAAGGACTGCCGGCGGCCCCGGAAACGCCGGAGGGCCGGCTTTGGTGCAGGAAGGTGAAACTCCCCGGGGATTTGTTCCGGTTTTCCAGGGTTTTCCTTGTTTTTCAGTAAATTTGTCTTATAATTGTAGTAAAATTTTGTATTGCTTTCCAACAGCTTTCTCAATTTTATGGTACATTGTGTAAGAACCAAAGCCCCCTATCGGATACGGAGGTGCCACATGGACGCTGGAATGGATTATGTGCGCATTTTGCGGGACCTGCGGGAGGATGCCGACAAGACCCAGACGCAGATCGCCGAGGTGCTGGGGACCTCCCAGACGATGTACGCCCGCTATGAACGGGGAGCCAACGAGCTCCCGATCCACCATCTGATCACATTGAGCAGGTACTATGGGGTCAGTACGGACTATCTTCTGGGTCTCAGCAAAGAACGCTGAAACGCGGACAGGGAATTCCCTGTCCGCGTTTTTTTGCCCGTATCACGCCTCCGGCGTGACGGCCTGGGCCCGTTTCAGATCCGTGCTGCCATCGCCGGCCTCCGGCAATTCCCCGGCGCCGTCCGCCGGTTCCGTGACAGTGACGGAGTCCCCCGCGGCGCCGCTGCCGCCGGCGGTCTCGTAGGCCACGCCGTCCCCGTTGTCCTGGGTCACAGTCCAGTTCTCCGGGGTGCCGGTCACTTCGATGGTGACGGTGCGGGTCTCCCGGCTGCCGTCCTCCCGGACCACCTCCATGTCGTAGGCGTAATCATAGACGCCCTCGGTCTCCAGCTCCTCGGTGATGTCGATGTCCTCTCCGTCCACGTGGAGGATCAGGCGGCCGTCCTCCTCCGTCACCACGTCTCCGTCCACCAGCGTGATGGACACCGCGTTCCCCTGGTCATCCCGGGCCAGGTACTGGTCTCCGGACGTCCAGACGATGGTGAACTGCCGGAAGAGCGCCCCGTCCGTGGCCACGTTCACCGCCCCGGCGGTGACGGCCAGGGCCATCACCATGGCCGCCGCCAGAGCCGCGCCCCGCAGTACCCGGGGCATCCGCTTTCTCTGCTTCATCTCCTGCATCTTCTGCAATACCTCCTGTTTGGCCTGGTCGGAGGCACGGAGTTGGGAAAAGGTCTCCCGGTACATTCTCTTGTCGATCATGGCTCTGCCTCCTGTAAGATCAGTTTCAGTTTCCCCCTGGCCCGCATGAGCCAGGTCTGCACGGTGGAGGGATTGGCGCCCATGGCCGCCGCAGTCTCCTGCACGGAGCAGCCCTCGTAATAGTAGAGATACACCGCGGCCCGGTACTTGGGCGGCAGGGCCATGACCTGCCGGAAGAGCTCGCTCTGCTCCGGCGTGTCGAAGGCCGGCTCTCCGGCCTCCTCCAGGGGGCCGGTCCTCCGGCGCCAGGGAGAGCGGAGGAGCTTTTTGCACTCGTTCACCGCCACCCGGACCACCCAGTGCCGTTCATGCTCCGGCGACTGGAAGGACTTTCGCTCCAGATAGAGCTTCAGCAGCGTCTCCTGCATCACGTCCTCCGCGTCGGCGCGGTTCTTCAGATAGTTGTACGCCAGCCGGAAGACCGTGTCGCCGTATCGCCCTACCGCCGTCTCAAACTCCGTGTCCGTCAATCTCATCACACCTCACTGTCGGGATGGGCGGCGCCGCCGCCCGGAAAGGCCTTTCTGACAGGAATATCCCCCAGCGGGGCAAAATATCTCACAGGATGCAGAATTTTTTTGCGCCGGCAGGGACCGGCGTCCGAAAAAACGCCCCGGGAGCAGCGGTCCAGCCGCTCCCGGGGCGTCAGTCTCAGGATCACTTGTGGGGCACGTGCCAGATGTGGTCGGCGTACTCCGCCACGGCCCGGTCGGCGGCGAACACGCCGCTGCGGGCGATGTTGTGGAGGCTCATGCGGTTCCAGACCGTCTGGTCCCGATAGGTCTCCGCCATGCGCTGCTCCGCCTGGCAGTACGCCGCGAAGTCCGCCAGCAGGAAGTACTCGTCCGCGGGGCTTCCGCCAGCGCCGAAGAGCAGCCGCTGGTACAGGTCGTCATAGCGGACACCGTCCCGGAACCCGCTGCGCAGGGCGTCCAGGCAGCGGTGGAGGACGGGATCGTGGTTATAGATCCGCTGGGGCACATAGCCCTCCCGCTTGAGGGACTCCACCTCGTCGGCCCGCAGGCCGAAGAGGAACATGTTCTCGTCACCCAGCAGGTCGTGCATCTCCACATTGGCGCCGTCCAGCGTGCCCACGGTCAGAGCGCCGTTCATCATGAACTTCATGTTGCCGGTGCCGCTGGCCTCCTTGCCGGCGGTGGAGATCTGCTGGCTGACCTCACTGGCGGGCATCAGCTTCTCCGCCAGGGAGACCCGGTAGTTCTCCAGGAACACCACCTGCAGCTTATCCCTGCAGATGGGATCGTGGTCGATCTGGTCCGCCAGGGAGTTGATGAGGCGGATGATCCGCTTGGCCACTGCGTACCCCGGCGCGGCCTTGGCGCCGAACAGGAAGGTGTGGGGCTGGGTGATGGCATTGGGATCGTCCCGGAGCTTCTGGTACAGGGCGATGATGTGCAGGACATTGAGCAGCTGGCGCTTGTACTCGTGGAGCCGCTTCACCTGGACGTCGAAGATGGCATCCGGGTTGATCACCACGCCCCGGGTCTTTTTCGCGTGGGCGGCAAAGGCCTCCTTGTTGGCCCGCTTGATGGCGCCCAGGGTCTCCAGCACGGAGGTGTCGTCGGCGTAGCTGTCCAGCTTTTTCAGCGCCGTGGGATGGAGCAGGTACTCGTCCCCGCCGGTCAGGTCCCGGATGAGGCCGTCCAGCCCGGGGTTGATCTCGCTGAGCCAGCGGCGGTGGTCGATGCCGTTGGTGACGTTGTGGAACTTCTGCGGCTCCATGCCGCAGGCCTCTTTGAACACGTCCTTTCTCAGGATCTCGGAGTGGAGGCCGCTGACGCCGTTGACGGCCATGCCGCCGGCGATGCACAGGTTGGCCATCCGGACCTCGCCGCCCCAGATAATGGCCATCTTCTCCAGCTTCTTGGGGTCGTGGTAGAAGCTCTCCACCTTCTCCTGCCAGCGGCGGGCGATCTCCTGGGTGATCTGCCAGATCCGGGGCAGGAAGTGCTCGAACAGGTTCTGGGGCCAGCGCTCCAGGGCCTCCGCCAGGACGGTGTGGTTGGTGTAGGCCACAGACTGGGTCGTGATCTCCCAGGCCTCGTCCCAGCCCAGGCCCGCATCGTCGATCAGGATGCGCATCAGCTCCGGGATCACCAGGGCCGGATGGGTGTCGTTGATCTGGATGACGTTCTTCTCATGGAAGTTCTTCATGGTGCCGTACACTTCCGTGTGCTTGGCGGCGATGGACTGGATGGTGGCGGACACGAAGAAATACTGCTGCTTCAGGCGCAGGGACTTGCCCTCCAGGTGGTTGTCCTCCGGATAGAGGACCTTGGCGATGGTCTCCGCCATGGCCTCGTCCTCGGCGGCCTTCAGATACTCGCCCCGGGAGAACAGGGACATGTCCACCGGCTGGGTGGACCGGGCGTCCCACAGCCGCAGGACGTTCACGTGATCCGTGCCGTAGCCGGCGATCTCCATATCGCAGGGGACCGCCTGGACCACGGTGGCATCCTCGTTGACGATGTGGAGGTGTCCGTCGTCCCAGAATTCCCGGATGGTACCGCCGAAGCGCACCTCCTGGGTCTCAGCGGGCTTGGGCAGCAGCCAGGCCGCGCCCAGATCCTTCCAGTTGTCCGGCAGCTCCACCTGCTGGCCCTCTACGATCTTCTGCTTGAAGATGCCCAGCTCATAGCAGATGGAGTAGCCGGTGGCGGGGATCTCCAGCGTGGTCATGGAGTCCAGGTAGCAGGCGGCCAGGCGGCCCAGGCCGCCGTTGCCCAGGGCGGCATCCGGCTCGATCTCGAAGATGTCCGCCGCCTTGAAGCCCAGGTCCTCCAGGGCCTCCCGCAGCTGAGGCAGCAGCCCCAGGTTGTAGGCGTTCTTCATCAGGCTGCGGCCCATCAGGAACTCCAGGGACAGATAGTGGACCTGCCGTGCGTGCTGCCGGCGGACCTTCTGGCGGGTCTCCACCTCCCGCAGGGCCATCTTGTCCCGCAGGACCAGGGCACAGGCCCGCATCATCTCGCCGTCAGTGGCCTCCTCCGGCGTCTTGCCGAAGCTGACCATCAGCTTGGCGGTGAGTTCTTCTTCCAGTGTTTTCGTGGTAATCGGTGTCATGCGTCTCCTTACTCCGCCGGGTCCTTACTTCCCGGCAGTCCCCTTTCCGGGGGTGGTCTGTTTCTTGGCAGGGGTCTTCCTGCCGGTCTTCGCAGAGGTCTTCCCTGCGGCCGTCCGCTTCTTGGCGGCGGGCTTTTTTGCCTTGGCCGGGGCGGCAGCCGGGAGCTCCTCCACCGGGGCCGCGGGCTCCTCCGCCGGCACTGCCTCCGGCGCGGAGGGCCCCTCTCCGGCGGGCTCCGGGGGAGCCTCTTCCGCAGGGGCGGGGACGGGCTCCGCAGGGGTCTCCTCCTGCGCAGGGGCGGCCGCCTCCTCCGCAGGTGCCTCCTGGACAGGAGCCTCTTCCGCGGGGGCGGGCTCCGCCTCCTCCGTCACCGGCGGCCAGGGCTGGCCGGTGACGGAGCTGTAGATGTGCAGGTAGTCCCCCGCGCTCCGGGCCCAGCTGAAATCGCCCTCCATGGCGCGGCGGCGCAGCCGGGCGAAGGCATCGGGGTAGTCCTTGTACAGGTACACGGCCTCCCGGATCACATAGAGCATATCACTTCCGGCGTAATTTGCAAAGGTGAATCCGTTGCCGGCGTCCCGCCAGGCCTCGTAGGGCTGGACGGTGTCCTTCAGTCCTCCGGTCTCCCGGACGATGGGCACAGTGCCGTACCGCATGGCGATCATCTGGGAGAGGCCGCAGGGCTCGCTCTTGGAGGGCATCAGGAACAGATCCGCGCCGGCGTAAATGGCCATGGACAGCTCCTCGTTGTAGTCCAGCCGCACGGCCATCCGGCCGGGGTACTGGTTGGCGGCCCACTGGAAGAACTCCTCGTACTTCCGGTCGCCCTTGCCCAGGATCACCAGCTGCATGGGCAGCTCCATCATGTCGTGGAGCACCTCGCACACCAGATCCAGGCCCTTGTGGCTCACCAGCCGGCTGACCATGCCCACGACGGGGACATAGGGCTCCTGCCGCAGGCCCATGAGCTTCTGGAGCTCCGCCTTGTCGGCCTGCTTGCCCGCCATGTCGCCGGCGGAGTAGTTGACGGCGATGATGGGGTCCGTTGCCGGGTCGTACCGCTTGACGTCGATGCCGTTGAGCACGCCGGAGAGCTTGTAGCTGCACCGGCGCATGATGCCGTCCAGACGGTGGGCGAAGTAGGGGGTCTTCAGCTCATTGGCGTAGGTGGGGGACACGGCGTTGATGGCGTCGGCACACAAAATGGCGCCCTTGAGCAGGTTCACGTCCCCGTCCATGAGGATGGTGCCGTCGTCCGCCCAGCCGTGATCCAGGCCGAACAAATCTCCCAAAACCTGGGGATTGTAGCGGCCCTGATACTCGATGTTGTGGATGGAGAGCACGGTCCGGATGCTGCGGAACCGGTCCTCCCGCACGCCGTCATCCTTCAGGTAGATGGGCACCAGGGCGGTCTGCCAGTCGTTGCAGTGGAGCACGTCCGGCCAGAACTTGAAGTGGGGCAGCATCCGCACCACCGCCCGGGAGAAGAAGCCGAACCGCTCCCCGTCGTCCATGTAGCCATAGAGCTCCGGCCGGTTGAAGTACTGCTCGTTGTCCAGGAAATACCAGGTCACACCGTCTCTCTCCAGGGAGAACAGGCCGCAGTAGCTGTGGCGCCAGGCCAGGTCCACATAGTCATAGCACTCGAAGTACAGCTGGTCGCCGAACTTCTCCTTCACCTTCTGGTACAGGGGCAGCACCACCGCCACCTCCGCGCCCTGGGCGGCCAGTGCCGCCGGCAGGGAGCCCGCCACGTCCGCAAGGCCGCCGGTCTTGCAGAAGGGCACCGCCTCGCTCGCCGCGTACAGAATTTTCATATTCCTTCTCCTTTCACTCTCCGCCCCGCCGTCTCCGGACGGGACGAGGGGCGCCCTCCGGCGCCCCCGGTCTCCGGCTACGGCCCGTTCTCTCTCCTGCGGTGCCGCCGCCTGTGTGAACTTGCAGAGGAAGCTCTCCGCCGGGACTCACACCCGGCTGCCCTTGGCCAGCACGATGGGGTACGAGCTGTGGCCCATCAGCGTCCGGCCCTCCAGGACCTCCACGTTCTTGTCCGCGATCAGATAGGACAGCGTCGCGCCCCGGCGCACCGCGGTCTCCTTGAAGAGGACGCAGTTGCGCACCACCGCGCCGGCCTCCACCACCACGCCGGGGAAGAGGATGGAGTTCTCCACCGTCCCCTCGATGTTGCAGCCGTCGCCGATCAGGGAGTTCTCGCAGTAACCGTCCGGCCCGATGTAGGCAGAGGACTTGTCAGTGGCCTTTGCCCGGATGGGCCGCTCGGCGCAGAAGAGGTCCGCTCGGATGGCCGGATCCAGCAGCTGCATGCTGCGGTCGTAGTACTCCTGGACGGAGCGGATCTGGGCGGCAAAGCCGCTCCAGATATAGCCCTGGAGCTTCAGGGAGTCCTTCCGCGCCTGGAGCACATCCCGCCGCAGGCTGTACTGGTCCCGGGACGCGCACTCGTCCACCAGTGACAGCAGCAGCTCGGTGGAGAGGATGTACACCTCCAGCCCCCGGTAGCCCCGGGGCCGATGGAGGTTGTAGAGCACATCGGTGATGCGGCCGGTGCTGTGGTCCATCTCGAAATAGGTGCCGTTCTCGGTCTCAAAGCTGTCGTTTCCGCAGACCACGGTGATGTCCGCGCCGGACTTGATGTGCTGCTCGTAGATGTCGGAGATGGGCAGGTTCACCACCAGGTCGCCGTCCATCAGCACCACATAGTCCCGCCGGATCTCCGCCAGATAGGAGCGGACGCCCGCCAGGGCCTCCATCTTCCCCCGGAAGGCCGCGGCCTCGCCCCAGCTCTGCTTGTAGGCGAAGGGGGGCAGGATCTTCAAGCCGCCCCGCTTGCGGGAAAGATCCCAGTCCTTGCCGGTGCCCAGATGGTCCAGCAGGCTCTGGTACCGGCCGTGGAGCACCACGCCCACGTCCGTGACGCCGGCGTTCACCAGGTTGGACAGTGCGAAGTCCACCGCCCGGTACCGTCCGCCGAAGGGGATGGAGGACGCAGAACGGATCTCCCCCAGCTCCCGCAGGTCATTGCGCATCTCATAGGAAAAGATGATGCCGTGCATGCCGTTCATCTGGACACCTCCTCACCGTTTTTGCCCAGCATCACGCCGGGCCGAACCTGCCGCTCGTCCTCCAGCGTGCAGCCGGGTGCCAGCACCGCCAGCCCCCAGGGGGCCGGGGCCGTCGTCTCCGGCGTGCCGCCCACCCGGCAGTTTTTGCCGATGCGGCAGCCCTCGCCCAGGATGGCATACTCCACCACGGCGCCGGGCTCCACCGTCACGCCGGGGAAGAGCACGGAATAGGCCACCCGCGCGCCCTCGCCCACGGTGACATTGGGGGAGAGAACGGAGTTCTCCACCGCCCCCTCGATGATGCTGCCGCGGTTGAAGGCGCTGTGGCTCATCTGGCTGTGCTTGCCCAGGAAGGCCGGCGGCGCGTTGACGGACCGGGCGTAGATGGGCCAGGACTCGTCCAGCAGATCCAGGCCGGACTCGGGAGAGAGCATATCCATGTTGGCGTCCCACAGGGACTCCAGGGTGCCCACGTCCTTCCAGTAGCCGCTGAAGCGGTAGGCGGCCATCCGCTGGCCGTCCCGCAGCATGGCGGGGATGACGTTCTTGCCGAAGTCGTTTTCGGAATGGGGGTCAGCCTCGTCCGCCTCCAGATACTTCCGAAGGACCTGCCAGGTGAAGACATAGATGCCCATGGAGGCCAGGTTGCTCTTGGGCTCCTTGGGCTTCTCCTCGAACTCGGTGATCATGTCCTCCCCGTCCACGTTCATGATGCCGAAGCGGGGCGCATCTGCCCAGGGCACCTCCATGACGGAGATGGTGCAGGCGGCGCCGGCGGCCTTGTGGCGCTCCACCATGTCGGAGTAATCCATCTTGTAGATGTGGTCGCCGGAGAGGACCACCACATACTCCGGATCATACAGGTCGATGAAGCCGATGTTCTGATAGATGGCGTTGGCCGTGCCCTTGTACCAGGTGCCGCCCTTGCTGCCCATGTAGGGAGGCAGGATGTGGACGCCGCCGGTGGACCCGTCCAGGTCCCAGGGCACGCCGCTGCCGATGTAGCTGTTGAGCTCCAGCGGGCGGTACTGAGTCAGCACGCCCACCGTGTCAATGCCGGAATTGGTGCAGTTGGACAGGGGAAAGTCGATGATGCGGTACTTGCCGCCGAAGGGCACGGCGGGCTTTGCCATGTCGCCGGTGAGGACATACAGCCGGCTGCCCTGACCGCCGGCCAGCAGCATGGCGATGCACTCTTTTTTCATTTCTTTTCCAACTCCTTTGCCTGTTGTTTCTTCCTGGGTCTGGGGAAGGTGCCCTCGCCCCGGAGGAAGACCGCGCCGAAGGCCGGGATGCGGATGGCGGCGGAGCAGTCCTTTCCGTGGGAGGGGATGGCCTCCACCGGCACGGCCCCGGCATCGCCGAAGCCGTCGCCGCCGTAGGCGGGGTCGTCGGTGTTGAACACGGGGACATACCGCCTGCGGGGCGGCACGCCCATCCGGTAGTTCTCATAGGTGTTGGGGGAGAAGTTCACCGCGCACAGAAGGTCGCGGCCCTTCCTGTCCTTCCGCAGGAAGACCACCACGTTGTTGTGGTTGTCGTCCGGCACCAGCCACTCGAAGCCGCCCCAGTCGAAGTCGATCTCCCACAGGGCCGCCGTTTTTTTGTAGAAGGCGTTGATGTCCCGGAAGAACCGGTGGATCTTCCGGTTCAGGGGCTGGTCCAGCAGGTACCAGTCCAGCTGGCCATCAGAGTCCCACTCGTGCCACTGGCCCAACTCCGCCCCCATGAAGAGGAGCTTCTTGCCCGGGTGGGCCAGCAGATAGGCGTAGAACCCCTTCAGACACCGGAGCTGGTTTTCGTAGTCGCCGGGCATCTTCCCCACCACGGAGCCCTTCATGTGGACCACCTCGTCGTGGGAGATGGGCAGCACGAAGTTCTCGGAGAAGGCGTACATCATGGAGAAGGTGATGTCCTTGTGGTTGTACTGGCGGAAGAAGGGGTCCAGCTTCAGGTAGTGGCACATGTCGTTCATCCAACCCATGTTCCACTTCAGGTTGAACCCCAGGCCGCCCACATCCGGCGGGCGGGTCACCAGCGGCCAGGCGGTGGACTCCTCGGCGATCATCAGCACAGCCGGGTCCGTCTGGAAGGCCATGGCGTTGAGCTCCCGGAGGAAGTCGATGGCCTCCAGATTCTCATGGCCGCCGTATTTGTTGGGGGTCCAGGCCCCGCCCTGGCGGTCGTAGTCCAGGTACAGCATGGAGGCCACCGCGTCCACCCGCAGGCCGTCGATGTGATACTCCTCCAGCCAGAAGCGGGCAGAGGAGAAGAGGAAGCTCTTCACCTCGGGCCGGCCGTAGTCGAACACCCGGGTGCCCCAGGCGGCATGCTCCCGCTTGTTGGGATCGGCGTACTCATAGCAGCAGGTGCCGTCGAACTCGTAGAGGCCCTGCGTGTCCTTGCAGAAGTGGGCGGGCACCCAGTCCAGCAGCACCAGGATCCCGTTTTTGTGCATATGGTCCACGAACCACATAAAGTCCTTGGGAGTGCCGAACCGGGAGGTGGGCGCGAAGTACCCGGTGCACTGATAGCCCCAGGAGTCATCCAGCGGGTGCTCTGTCACCGGCAGCAGCTCGATGGCGGTGTAGCCCATCTCCTTCACATAGGCCGCCAGGTCCTTCGCCAGATCCCGGTAGTCGATGAAGTCGCCGTTGTCCCGCTTCTTCCAGGAGCCCAGATGGACCTCATAGATATTCAGCGGAGATGTATAGACCGGATGCTTCGCCTTCTTCTCCCGGAAGGCGGCATCGGTCCAGTGAAAGCACTCGATGTCGTAGAGCTTGCTGGCGGTGGCGGGCCGGGTCTCCGTGTGGAAGCCGTAGGGATCCGCCTTCTGGCGGACCTCGCCGTCCGCCCCCTTGACCGCGAATTTATAAGCCGTGTAGACCGGCAGGTCCGGCAGGAATCCCTCCCAGATCTCGCCCTTGCGGGTGAGGGGCGCGGCCCCCGCCTCCCAGTTGTTGAAGTCGCCCACCACAGAGACCGCCTGCGCGTGGGGGGCCCACACCCGGAAGGTCCAGCCCTGCTTCCCCCGCTTCTTCGCCGGATGGGCGCCGAACCAGCGCCAGCCATCCGTCATGGTTCCCTGGTGGAAACGCTCCGCCTGTCCTTGCTTTGCCATGGCAGCTCCTCTCTCCACCCTGCCGGCCCCCGGACAGGTCCTGTCCCTCCCGGCCGGCGGGGTCCTTTTGTTGTCCCGCGGATTTGCTGATGTATATAATTGTTTATATTATACTTCCTGGGGAAAATACCGTCAAGGACAGTCCTGTCGAAAAAGGATACCGCAAGTTGGTTGGATTTCCCATTCTTTTCACGAAAGCCGAAAATTTTCTCAGCTCTTTTTGTGAGAATAGACGGTTTTTTCATGGAACTTTCCCAGTTTTCACCTCGTCTTAACGGAAAAAGCAGCTCCGCCCGCCGGGCAGAGCTGAGAGGAGGCATTTCCATGAAGATCCTGTCCGCCCTCTGCGCGGCCCTGGCCGCGCTGGTGCTCCTCAGTGCCTGCGGCCTCCGTGACGAGACGCCCGCGCCGGTGCGCCCTGCGGAAACGGCGCCGGCCGCCGCCATCACCCCGGAGGAGGGCGCCGCCATTCTGGAGGACCAGCTGGGCGCGGCGGACGCGGCCACCGGCAACGTCATGTCCTACGTCTACGAGGACACAGTGACCCTTGACGGGGCGGCGTTCCACAACTACCGCGTCTCCTGGCTGGTGGACGGCCACGCGTCCTACCTGGCCAACTACCTGGTGTCCGTGGATGGGCTGGTGGTCCAGGAGTGCCCGCCGGACCTGGCGGAGTGATTGCCAAATGAAACCACGGTGCCGGACTGCATAGCCAATCAAATCCTGCGGATACTAGCTTTTGCCAAGCAGGATCATCCTAAAAATCTGACTGACAAAAGGAGTTTTCGATATGAAGGCAACTGGAATCGTGCGGCGGATCGACGACCTGGGGCGCGTGGTGATCCCCAAGGAGATCCGCCGCACCATGCGTATTCGAGAGGGTGACCCGTCACTGATTACATTGGAGCCGTGGCAGAAATTCTGCGTTGGAATGCTGGATCTGGCAAAACGGGGCGGGTG
>CALWOF010000011.1 GCA_944382995.1 uncultured Oscillospiraceae bacterium
GGATGTGAGCTGTGCACCACCGTGTGCCCCAAGCACATCGTCGCCATCGATCAGACCGTCATCAACCGGAAGGGGTATCACCCCGCCCATGTGACGGACATCACGGCGTGCATCGCCTGCGCCAGCTGCGCGAAGATCTGCCCGGACTCCATCATCACCGTGGAAAAGTTCTGAGAAGGAGGGTATTGACGGTGGAAAAAGAACTTTGGAAAGGCAATGAAGCCATTGCCGAGGCGGCCATCCGCGCCGGATGCGACTGCTTCTTCGGCTATCCCATCACCCCGCAGAGCGAGGTGCCGGAATATATGTCCGCCCATCTGCCCAAGGCGGGCGGCGTGTTCCTCCAGTCTGAGTCTGAGGTGGCCGCCATCAACATGGTGTACGGCGCCGCCGGCGCCGGCATGCGGGCCATGACGTCCTCCTCCTCCCCCGGCATCAGCCTCAAGCAGGAGGGCATCACCTACATCGCGGGCGCGGAGCTGCCCTGCGTCATCGTCAACTGCATGCGCGGCGGCCCGGGCCTGGGCACCATCCAGCCCGGCCAGGGCGACTACTACCAGGCCACCCGGGGCGGCGGCAACGGCGACTACCGGACGCTGGTCCTCTCCCCCTCCAACGTGCAGGAGGCGGTGGACTTCGTCCAGGAGGCCTTCGACATCGCCGATCAGTACCGCAACCCCGTCATGGTGGTCATGGACGGCCTGATCGGTCAGATGATGGAGCCCATCGAGTGGCACCCCGTCCCCAAGCGGGATCTGCCCCCCAAGGACTGGGCCACCACCGGCCGCAAGGACCGGGACCACAACAACATCATCAACTCCCTGTACATGGACCCCAATGAGTGCGACCGCCACAACGAGCACCTGGCGGAGAAGTACGCCCTCATGGAGAAGAACGAGGTCCGCTGGGAGGAGAAGGAGTGCGAGGACGCCGAGGTGATCATCACCGCCTACGGCACGCCCGCCCGGATCGCCCTGACCGCCCTGGAGACCCTGCGCGCCGAGGGGCTGAAGGTGGGCCTGTTCCGGCCCATCACCCTGTGGCCCTTCCCGGAGGCTGCGCTGCGGAAGCTGTCCAAGGCGGACCATGTGAAGGCGTTCGTGGATGTGGAGATGAGCTCCACCGGCCAGATGATCGACGATGTGCGGCTGTCCGTGGAGGGCAGAAAGCCCATCCGCTACCTGGGCCACGCCGGCGGCGTGATGCCCACGGTGGAAGAGATGGTGGACGCGGTCAAGGCCGCTTTGAAGGAGGGCAAGTGACATGGCGATCGTATATGAGAAATCCCGCGGGCTGACGGACGAGGAGCTCCACTACTGCCCCGGCTGCCACCACGGCATCATCCACAAGCTGGTGGCGGAGTCCCTGGTGGAGCTGGGACTGCTGGACGACGCCATCGGCGTGTGCCCGGTGGGCTGCTCCGTCTTCGCCTACAAATACTTCAACTGCGACATGCAGGAGGCCGCCCACGGCCGCGCCCCCGCCGTCGCCACCGGCATCAAGCGCACCCATCCCCACCAGGCGGTGTTCACCTACCAGGGCGACGGCGACCTGGCCTCCATCGGCGCGGCGGAGATCGTCCACGCCGCCATGCGGGGCGAGAAGTTCACCACCATCTTCGTCAACAATGCCATCTACGGCATGACCGGCGGCCAGATGGCTCCCACCACCCTGATCGGGCAGAAGGCCACCACCTGCCAGACCGGCCGCACCAAGGAGCAGGCCGGCATGCCCATCCGCATGGCGGAGCTGCTCTCCACCCTGGAGGGCTGCGTCTACGCCGAGCGGGTGTGCGTCACCGACATCGCCAACATCAACAAGGCCAAGAAGGCCATCAAGAAGGCCTTCCAGAAGCAGATGAACGGCGAGGGCTTCACCTTCATCGAGGTGCTGTCCACCTGCCCCACCAACTGGGGCATGACGCCGCTGAAGGCCGTGGAGTGGCTGAAGGACAACATGGTCCCCTACTATCCTCTGGGCGTCATCAAGGAGACGGCGCCGGAGACCGCGGAGGTGAAGTGAGATGAAAAAAGAGATCATCATTTCCGGCTTCGGCGGCCAGGGCGGCCTGGCCATCGGCAAGAACCTGGCGGAGGCCGGCATGGCCGAGGGCCTGAACGTCACCTGGGCCCCCTCCTACGGCCCTGAGATGCGGGGCGGCACCGCCAACTGCTCGGTGGTGCTCTCCGACAAGCCGGTGGGCTCTCCCGTGTTCGCCCATCCCACCGAGCTCATCGCCCTGAACGAGCCCTCCCTCGCCAAGTTCGAGGCGGGCGTCGTCCCCGGCGGCATGGTGTTTGTCAACAGCGACGTGGTGACGGACAAGGTCTCCCGCGATGATCTGACGGCCTATTACATCCCCTGCTCCAAGATCGCCGACGAGGTGGGCAACCCCAAGGTCAGCAACATGGTGATGCTGGGCGCCTATGTGGCCGGCACCAAGATCCTCAAGCCTGAGACCATCGAGGAGATGATCCAGGAGATGTTCACCGGCGCCAAGGCCAAGTTCGTGCCGCTGAATATCGAGGCCTTCCGCCGCGGCATGGCCTGCGTACAGTAAAGCTCACACCCGCACAGGGGCCGGCGGATCGATCCGCCGGCCCTTTTTCCCGCCGCCGCGGTTTCTGTGCATTTTAACAGTTGACTTTGCGCCGCCATCAGCGTATAAAAGATAGCATAGGCGAATATTTCTGCTGCGTGGAACGGGACAGGCCGCGAGGACCCTCTCCCCCTCAGAGAGCTGCCGGACGGTGCGAGGCAGCGGGGGCGGCTTCGGCGGTGTCACCCGGGAGCAGTGGGCGGAACGGGATCACTCCTCAGTACGCCGCACCGGCCGCCCTCCGTTATCGGGGCGTTTCGAGCGGCCGCCCGCCGGGCGGCAACGAGAGTGGTACCACGGAAGTTTGACTTTCGCCTCTCCTGTCGGGCAGGAGTGCGCGGAGGTCTTTTTTTCATCCCGAAAACTTCAATCTTTTCAAGGAGTGATCACAATGCTGGACATTAAAATCACCAAGACCACCAGCCCCAAGGCCAAGCCTGCGGACGAGACGAAGCTGGGCTTCGGCAAGATCTTCACGGACCACATGTTCGTCATGGACTATAACCCCGAGCAGGGCTGGCATGATCCCCGCATCATCCCCTACCAGTCCTTCCCCCTGGACCCCGCCTGCGTGATCTTCCACTACGCACAGGAGATCTTTGAGGGCCTGAAGGCCTACCGGACCGCGGACAACACCATCCAGCTGTTCCGCCCCGAGTGCAACGGCCAGCGCATGCAGGACTCCGCCGACCGCCTGTGCATCCCCAAGATCCCCGTGGAGGACTTCGTCCAGGCTGTCAAGACCCTGGTGGAGGTGGACAAGGACTGGGTGCCCCACTCTGACGGCGCCTCCCTGTACATCCGTCCCTTTGTGTTCGCGTCCGATGTGGGCATGGGCGTCCACGCCAGCCGCAACTATGTCTTCTGTATCATCTGCGCCCCCTCCGGCGCCTACTATGCCGAGGGCATCAACCCCGTGCGCATCTACGTGGAGGACGAGTATATCCGCGCCGCGCCCGGCCTGACCGGCTTCACCAAGTGCGGCGGCAACTACGCCGCGTCCATCAAGGCCGGCGAGATGGCCGAGGAGCAGGGCTTTGCCCAGGTGCTGTGGCTGGACGGCGTGGAGAAGAAGTACGTGGAGGAAGTCGGCTCCATGAACATCATGTTCAAGATCGACGGCAAGATCTACACCGCCCCCTGCACCGGCACGGTGCTGCCCGGCGTCACCCGCCGCTCCATCATCGAGCTGCTGCGGGACTGGGGCTATGAGGTCTGCGAGGAGCATGTGGCCATCGCCGACATCATGAAGGCCGGCCACGACGGCAAGCTGGAGGAGGTCTTCGGCACCGGCACCGCCGCCGTCGTCTCCCCGGTCAAGGAGCTGGACTGGAAGGGCGACAAGGTCTTTATCAGCGACGGCAAGATCGGCGAGCTGACCCAGAAGCTCTACGACACTCTCACCGGCATCCAGTGGGGAAAGATCCCCGACACCAAGGGCTGGATCGTCCCCGTCTGCAAGGGCTGATCTCCCGAAAAACCGAGAAGCGGAGCCATCAGGCTCCGCTTCTTTTTTCATTCGCTGTACCGGGCCAGAACGGCCGCCCGCTCCGCCGGAGGGACTGCCCCGATGGGCAGCAGAGGTCCCGGGTCCGGCTCGTAGGAGGCGAGGGGCTTTTCAAACCAGGCCACATCCCGCCAGGCGCCGCACTTGAAGCCGGCACTGCGCCAGATGCCCGCCGTCCGGAAGCCCAGGGCGCGGTGGAGCCCCTCGCTGGCCGGATTGGGCACCGTGACGCACCCGTAGGCTGTCCGGACGCCCTGGAGCCGCAGCAGCTCCAGCAGGGCGCCGCAGAGCCGCCGCCCGATCCCCCGGGCGGTCCAGCCCCGGTCCAGATAGACGGACAGCTCCGCGCTCCACTGATAGGCCGTCCGCTCCCCCAGCTGGTGGGCGTAGGCGTAGCCGACAGGCCGTCCGCCCTCCTCCCAGACCAGATAGGGGTGCGTGCCGCCGTACGAGGCGATGCGGCGGGCGAATTCCGCCTCCGAGGGAAGGTCCTGCTCAAAGGTGACGGGCGTGTCCAGATACTGGCCGTAGATGGCCAGCAGGGCGGCGGCATCCGCCGCCGATGCGAACCGCAGGGCCATCGTCACGTCCTGGCCCGGATCTGGGCCCCGCACTTGGGACAGGTGATGACGATGTTCCCCTTGCCCACCGGAACCCGGCAGATGGTCCTGCAGTTCTTGCAGGTGAAGTACTTGTGGTCCTTGTCCGCATGGCGCTCCCTCGCGCCCTGACGGCTGCTCTTCATCCGCCACCACCAGTTGACGAACCGCTGGTTCTCCGCCCGGCGCCTGGCGAGATTCCTGGAGAAGATGCGGAAAAACATCACCGCCAGGAGAGCCAGCCCCGCCAGGTCGAACAGCAGGTCCAGGAGACCGGACCGCAGTGTCAGCGCCAGGATGAACTGGGGGATCCACAGCAGGATATACCCCCACAGCAGGGCCACGTTCAGCTGGTCCACGCCGTTGCGGCCGTACATGAACCGGGCCAGTGCGTTTCTGATCTTGTACATCGGATCGCTTTCCCCTCTTCCGGCGGTGTGACACCGGCCGGCTTGTTTCTGCCTCTATTTTACTCGCAAATGCCGCGCCGCACAACCGATCCCACCGGAAATTTACAAATTGGTCATTTATTTGTTTTGACCAAAGTGCTATGCTGGATTTGTTATAAAATCACCAACCAAAGGAAGTGCTGCCCCATGGCAAAAAAACAGTTCAAGGCGGAGTCCAAGCGGCTGCTGGACCTGATGATCAACTCCATCTACACCCACAAGGAGATCTTCCTGCGGGAGATCATCTCCAACGCCAGCGATGCCTGCGACAAGCTGTGCTACAAGGCCCTGACGGACGACTCCGTGGGCATGAGCCGCAAGGACTTCAAGATCGAGATCAAGGTGGACAGGGAGGGCCGGACCCTGACCGTCTCCGACAACGGCATCGGCATGGACAGGGAGGACCTGGAGAACAACCTGGGCATCATCGCCTCCTCCGGCTCCTTCCAGTTCAAGCAGGAGGTGGGGGACGACGCCAAGGACACCGACGTCATCGGCCAGTTCGGCGTGGGCTTCTACTCCGCCTTCATGGTGGCGGACCACATCACCGTGGTGACGCGGAAGTACGGCGCGGAGACCGCGTATATGTGGCAGTCCGCCGGGGCCGACGGCTACACCATCACGGAGTGTGAGCGCCCAACCGTGGGCACGGACATCGTCATGCACCTCAAGCCGGACACGGAGGACGAGAGGTACAGCGAGTTCCTGGAGTCCTGGCGGCTCCAGGAGCTGGTGCGCAAGTACTCCGACTACATCCGCTTCCCCATCCGGATGGAGGTTTCCAAGACCCGCCGGAAGGAGGGCTCTCCCGACGACAAGCCCGAATACGAGACCTACACCGAGGAGGAGACCCTCAACTCCATGGTGCCCATCTGGCAGCGCCGCAAGTCCAGTGTGAAGCCGGAGGAGTACAACAAGTTCTACCGGGACAAGTTCCACGACTACACCGACCCCCAGAAGGTCATCGCCGTGTCCGCCGAGGGCGCTGTCACCTACAAGGCGCTGCTGTTCATCCCCGGCGCCGCCCCCTTCGACTACTACACCAAGGAGTACGAAAAGGGCCTCCAGCTGTACTCCAACGGGGTCCTCATCATGGACAAGTGCGCGGACCTGCTGCCGGAGCACTTCCGGTTCGTCCGGGGCGTGGTGGACTCTCCGGACCTGTCCCTGAACATCTCCCGGGAGCTGCTGCAGCATGACCGGCAGCTGAAGGTCATCGCCGCCAACCTGGAGAAGAAGATCAAGAGTGAGCTTGCCAAGATGCTCAAGGACGACCGGGAGGGCTACGAGAAATTCTGGAAGAACTTCGGCCGGCAGCTCAAGTACGGCGTGGCGGCGGAATACGGCGCCCACAAGGAGCTGCTCTCCGACCTGCTGCTGTTCTACTCCTCCACGGAGAAGAAGCCCGTCACCCTGGCGGAGTATGTCTCCCGGATGAAGGAGGACCAGAAGTACATCTACTACGCAGCCGGCGAGTCTCTGGACAAGATCGACAAGCTGCCCCAGACCGAGGGCCTGCGGGAGTCCGGCACGGAGATCCTCTACTTTACCGAGGAGGTGGACGAGTTCTGCGCCCAGATCCTCCACAGCTTCCAGGACAAGGAGTTCCGCTCCGTCCTGGACCAGGAGATCGCCGAGGGAGACGAGAAGAAGGCCCAGGAGGCCATGGGCGCCCACAAGGCCGCCTTCGACTTCGTCAAGGAGACCCTGGGCGACAAGGTGAAGGAGGTCCGGGCCTCCGCCCGGCTGAAGTCCCACCCCGTCTGCCTCACCGCCGGCGAGGGGCTGAGCTTCGAGATGGAGAAGTACTTCCAGGCGGTCCAGCCGGACAGCCCCATCCGCGCCGAGCGCATCCTGGAGCTGAATGTGGACCACCCGGCCTTCCAGGCCCTGGAATCCGCCGTGACGGCGGACCCGGAGAAGGCGAAGAAGTACGCCCGGCTGCTCTACGCGCAGGCGCTGCTGATCGCGGGCCTCCCCCTGGAGGACCCCTCCGGCTACACAGATCTGGTGTGCGAGCTGATGAAATAAACAGCGGATTGAACAACAACGAGGCCCAAGGCATTTGCCTTGGGCCTCGTTTGATCTGCCTCCGGTCACGGCGGGGACAGCTGCCGCTCCGCCAGGCGCTGATAGTGCTTGTAGAGGGCGGAGAACCGGCCCTGGTAACTGCGCTGCCAGGGCTTGCGCCTGCCGCAGAAGTGGAGGATGGCCGTGTGCCCCATCACCCAGTCCATGTCCTTTGCCCCCTGGCTCGTCAGCAGATAGCGGTCGAACCGCCGGGCGTCGTAGTTCCACAGGCTGTCGTCCACGCCCAGGATGCGCCCGCCGTAGAGGCCGTTGAGGATGTCCTGATCCGGCAGCAGCAGGATGTCGGCGTGCTCCCGGGCGTAATCGAAGATGTCCGCCGGCCGGACCTCCCGCCGCATGGCCTCCAGGTCCATCAGCAGCACGCCGGAGTTGTAATAGGCCTCCGCCTCGTCGTTTTCCAGCCGCAGCCGGTTCACAGGGTCCGTGATGCCGGCCAGCAGCCCGGTGTGGGTGGCGGCGGCCATCAGGTCTCCCGCCAGGTCCGTCCCGTACAGGGGCCGGACCGGGTTGATTACTAGGATGTCCGGGTCCAGGTACAGCACCCGCTCCAGCTCCGCCGGCAGCACCTGGGCGGAGAGGAGCCGGTAGTACATGGCCCGCGTCCAGTACCGGGCCACCGGCGCGCCGTCGAACAGGCCCTCCGGGACCTCCACCGGGCGGAGGCGGCCCCGGGGCGCCAGCAGCGCCTCCAGGCTCCAGAGGTCCTCCGCCGTCAGGCCGTCGCCGATGAGATAGACGTCAAAGGTCTCTCCCGGGTCGTTGGCCAGGAGGGAGGTCAGCATCACCCGCAGGGGCGGGAGGTAGTTGCGGTCCAGGGTCACCAGAATGTTCATCATGGGCAATGCGCCTCCTTATCCGATCGCCTCATGGGCGGCGTCCCGGTAATAGGCCACCAGCAGATCCGCCACCATCCCGTAGGAGCGGACGCCGTCGGTCTGGCCGTAGCTCTTCAGGATCGCGTCGTGGACCTTCTCGCTGGCGTCCGCCGCCGGGCCCTTGAAGGACGCCCAGTAGGCGTTGTTGTCTGTCAGATCGGCCTTCACCGTGTCCGGCAGACTGTCCCGGACCAGCCGCCAGGCCTCCGGCGAGGCCTCGTACAGGGCGTTGCCCAGGTGGATATACCCCATCAGCCAGCCGGAGTACTCATACACCGGGTCGCCGCTGGTGGTGGAGGCCAGCACCGCCAGGAAGTTGCACTCCTGCTCCGAGGCGATGCCCCGCTGGTGGGAGAGCTCATGGGCGATGGTGGAGGGGATCAGGCAGGCGGGGGAATCCACATTGATGCAGGACTCCCCGGTGAAGGCGCAGTAGACGCCGGTGAAGTTCATGGCGCTCATGAGCCGGGAGTAGAACATCCGCTTGGGCACCCGGTCCTCCTGCTCCAGAAAGGGGAACAGCGCCTCCGCGCCCCGGTAGATGTCCGTGCTTTTGGCGAAGATCTCGTCCAGGGACACGTCGAAGCGGCCGTTTTCATCCCGGGGCACGCCGTCCGCCGCCTCCGACAGATTGCGGGCGAACCAGGCGGTCACCGCCGCCAGATCCTCCGGGGCCACCTCCTCCGCCCGGACGCCGGACCGGTCCTGAAAGGTGTCCGTGTAGTAGCACACCCCCCAGAGAAAGCTGGAGAGCAGATACACCCCCAGGCCGATGCACACCGCCCCCAGGACCGCGCCGCAGGCGCGGCGCCTCCGCCGCTCCCGGGCCCGGACCACAGCGGCGACGCTCCAGACGATGTAGCCGATGGCAGCCAGGGCCGCCAGGGTGTAGAGCACCTCCATCACGGAGAAGGACACCCGGTAGGTGACGGAGGCCAGGGTCCGGCGGACCGGCGCGGCGGCGCAGGTCTCCAGGGCGTTCATCCAGGCCCGGTTCCCCCGGGCCAGCAGAAAGGCCGCCGTCAGCGCCAGCTCCGCCAGCAGGCAGAGATACAGTTTTCGATGGGCTTTGAAAAATGCGCGCATAGTCACTCCGCTGCGGCCAGCAGCTCCTTGGTGTAGTCCTCTTTCGGGTGGTCGAAGATGTCGTCCACGGCGCCCTGCTCCACGATGCGGCCCTCCTTCATCACCAGCACCCGGTCACAGAGCTGGTAGACCACGTTCAGGTCGTGGGAGATGAAGAGGTAGGAGAGGTCCAGCTGGTCCCGAAGGTCCCGCAGCAGCTCCAGGATCTGGGCCTGGATGGTCACGTCCAGGGCGGACACGGGCTCGTCTGCGATGAGGAACCTGGGCCGCTGGATCAGCGCCGCGGCAATGGACACCCGCTGTCGCTGGCCGCCGGAGAGCTCCGCGGGCTTTGCCGCCAGACACTCCTCGGGCAGGCCCACCCGCGCCAGCATCTCCCGGACCCGGCGCCTCCGCTCCGGCGCGTCGTACTTGCCGTAGACCCGCAGGGGCTCCTCCAGCGTCCACGCCACGGAACGGGCGGGGTTCAGGGCGCTGTAGGGGTCCTGGAAGATCATCTGGGGCCGCTTTGTGTAGTGGATCACCTGGCCCCGGTCCGGCTCCACGATGCCCAGGATGGTCCGGGCCAGGGTGGATTTGCCGGTGCCGGACTCCCCCACCAGGCCCAGGATCTCCCCGTGGCGGACGTCAAAGGTCACGTCGTGGAGCACCTCCTGGTACGGTCCCCGCCGGAAGAGGCCCCGGTCCCGGTAGCCGCTGGTGACGTGCCGGACGGAGAGCACCAGCTCCTGTTCGCTCATGGCGTCTCCTCCTTCCGGTGCCGGGTGGGGATGGCGGCGATCAGCCGCTGGGTGTAGGGGTGCTGCGGATGGCGGAAGATCTGGTCGATGTCCCCCTCCTCCACCAGCACGCCCCGCTGCATCACCGCCGCCCGGGGGCAGAGCCTGCGCACCACGCTCAGGTTGTGGGAGATGAACAGCATGGACATGCCGGACTCCCGGTTCAGCTTTTTCAAAAGGTCCAGGATCTGGGCCTGGATGGTCACATCCAGGGCGGTGGTGGGTTCGTCCAGCAGCAGCAGCTTGGGCCGGGACACGATGGCCGCGGCAATCATGGCCCGCTGCAGCATGCCGCCGGAGAGCTCATGGGGGTACCTCCGGTACACGGCCTCCGGGTCCGGCAGCTCCGCCGCCGTGAGGGCGGCCAGCGCCCGCTCCTTCCGCGCCTCCCGGTCGAGGTCCGTGTGGATGCGCAGGACCTCCTCCACCTGGCGGCCCACGGTCATCAGCGGGTCCATGGCGCTCATCGGCTCCTGGAACACCACGCCGATGTCCTTTCCCTGGACCTTCCGCAGCAGAGCCCGGTCCGCGTGGAGCAGCTCCACGCCGTCCAGCAGGATCTGGCCGGAGAAGCTGCACTGCTTTCGGGGCAGCAGCCCCGCCACCGCCATGGCGGTGACGGACTTGCCGGAGCCGGACTCCCCCACCAGGCCCAGGATCTCCCCGTCCCGGATGGTCAGGGACACGCCGGAGACGGCTTCCCGCTGGCGGGTGTGGAATTTCACATGCAGGTCTCGGATCTCCAGCATCACGCCACCTCCCCGCCCCGGCGCTGCAGCCCCTCGCCCATGAGGCCCACGCCGAAGATCAGCAGTACGATGGCCCCGCCGGTGCCCAGGGCGTACCAGGGGGCGCTGGTGAGCATCCCCTGGGCCTCCGAGAGCATATAGCCCAGGGAGGCATCCGGCGGGGTGACGCCGATGCCGAGGTAGCTCATGGATGCCTCCGCCAGCACCGCGTTGTTGAAGCCGATGGTCAGGGCCGGCAGCAGCACCTGCACGGTGTTGGGCAGGATCTGCCGCACCAGGATGCGGCCGCTGGAGGCCCCCATCAGCCGGGCGCTCTTCACATAGTTCACGTCCCGCAGGGAGGCGAAGGCCGCCCGGGTCACCCGGGCGAAGCTGGGGATGAACACGATCCCCAGGGCGATCACCACATTGTATTTGTTCCCCGGGCCCAGAATGCTCAGGACCACCAGGGCCAGCAGGATGCTGGGAAAGGCGGTCAGGGCGTCGTTGAGGCGCATGAGCGCCTCATCCACCACACCGCCGAAGTAGCCGGTGAGGGCGCCGGCGGCGGTGCCGCACACGGCGCCGATGGCCACGGTGCTCAGGGCGATCAGGAACGTGGTCCCCGCCCCCCGGAGCACCCGGCTGAAGATGTCCCGGCCGAAGCTGTCGGTCCCCAGCAGATGGGCCAGGGTGGGACCCTGGAGCTTGGGACCGGCGAGCATGGCGTCCGGGTCATAGGGGGTCCAGACAAGGCCCAGCAGGATCAGCGCCGTCAGCGCGCCGGTGAGCACCAGCCCCGCCAGGAGATAGCCGTTCATGCTCTTCCGCCTCATGACGCACCTCCCAGCCGCAGACGGGGGTCGATCCGCTGATTGATGAGATCCGCCGCCGTGCCCGCCAGCACCACCCAGAAGGCCAGGATCACCACGATGGCCTGGACCACCGGGTAGTCCCGGTTGGAGATGGAGGACACCAGCAGCCGCCCCAGGCCCGGGATGGCGAACACCTGCTCCACCACGATGCTGGCCGCCACGATCTCCGCCATGGTCTGGGCCAGAAAGGTCACCACCGGCACTAGGGCGTTGCGCAGCACGTGGCGGCGCAGGACGCCGGCGCGGTCGTTGCCCCGGGAGATGGCGGTGCGGACATAGTCCCGGCGCATCTCGGCCTGGATGGTGGAGCGGAGCATCCGCACGGTCATGGCGATCCGGGGGATGGCGATGGCCACCGCCGCAAAAAACAGGTATCCCAGGGCCCCGCCGGGGTCGCTGCCCATATCGGGGAACTGGCCGTGGACGAAGACGTGAAGGGTAATGCTGAAGACCCAGGACAGAAGGACGCCGGTGAAAAACGGCGGCACCGCCATGCACAGCTGGTTGAGGACGGTCCCGGCGGCGTCCAGCGGGCCGCCGGATCTTCGGGCTGCCCACAGTCCCAGAGGAATGGACACCGCCGCGATCAAAAGAAAGCTGAGAAGGCTCAGGCACAATGTGATGCCGACCTTGGGGGCGATCAGCTCCCACACCGGCTGGTGATAGCTGTAGGAGGTCCCCAGATCCCCGGTGAAGAAGCCCGCCAGCCAGGAGAGATACCGTACCGGGAAGGGGCGGTCCAATCCCAGCTCCGCCTCCAGCTCCGCCACCCGCTCCTCCGTGGCCTGGGTGCCCAGCATGATCTCCGCCGGGCTGCCGGAGATCAGATCAAAGGCCGCGAACGCCAGAAGGGAGACGATGACCATGGTGACCAGCAGCATCAAGATCCGCCTGCATGCGTACTTCATGGCATCATCTCCCCTCCGGGATCGCGGCAGACGCTCTGCCGCGCATATCAGATCACTGGGCGTACCGGACCGTGGACAGATCCAGCACGTAGATGGGATAGAACCGGAGCCCCTCCAGCCCCGTCCGCAGGGCCACCAGGTCCGCCAGGTCCTGGATGTAGACGTTGGCGGCGTGCTCCGTCAGGTTGCGCTCCATTTCCTTGTACAGCTCCGTGCGGGCATCGTCGTCCGCCGCGGTCTGGACCTGGGCAAAGAGCGCGTCATAGTCGCTGTCGCTGTAGTTGATGAAGTTGTCCCCCGCCGTGGAGGTGAACCGCTCCAGCAGCGCCCGGGCGGTCATGTTGGAGGCGTCCACGCCCACCACGGTGGACTGGAACTGCCGGTTGGTGTAGGTCTCGTCCAGCCAGGTGCCCCACTCCACCAGCTGGATCTCCGCCGTGATCCCCACGGCCTTGAGCTGCTCCACCAGCACCTGTGCGGTGTCGATGTGGGGCTGGTAGTTGGAGGGCACGGTGATGGTCATGGTGAACCCGTCGGGATAGCCGGCCTCCGCCAGCAGCTCCATGGCCCTCTCCGGGTCATAGGGGTAGTAGTCCGTCAGATCCTCCACGAAATACTTCTGGAAGGCCGGGTACATGCTGGAGCCGATGGGGCTGCCGTACCCGTCAAAGGCCAGATCGATGATCTGCTGCTTGTCCACGGCATAGCACAGGGCCTGCCGGACCTTCTCGTTGCTGAAGGGCTCCACGGCGTTGTTCAGGTACAGGGCCTGCACCAGATTCATGGTGCCCTCCAGGATCTGGAAGTCGTCTCCCAGCTGGGCCGCCTGGGTGGTGGTCAGGTGGGAGAACAGGTCGATGGCCCCGCTCTGGAGGCTCATCACCAGGCTGTCCGCATTCTCGATGATGCGGAAGGTCACCTTGTCCAGCTCCGCCGGGGTGCCCCAGTAATCGGCGAACCGCTCCAGGACGATGGAGTCCTGAGCCGCCCGGGAGACGAACTTGAAGGGCCCCGTGCCCACGGGGGCGGTGTCCTGCCCGTCGTAGTCCGCCGGCAGGACGGCCAGCGTCAGATAGGAGAGGAATTCACTGTCCGGCTGGGCCAGCGTGATGGTCAGCGTGGTCTCATCCGACTGGATGTCAGAGATCGCAGAAAGCGCCGGGATCAGGGGCGTGCCCTCTGAATCGTCGGCGCAGCGTTCGATGGAATATACGACGTCCTCCATCTCCACCGGGTCCCCGTTGTGGAACAGGACCCCCTCCCGCAGAGTGAAGGTATAGACGGTCTGATCCGGGGAGACGGTATAGCCGGAGGCCACCGCGGGGATCAGATCTCCGTCGGGCGTGGGTTTCACCAGGCCCTCAAATACGTTGAACATGACTTCCTTGGTTCCTGCCGCCACCGCCTTGTGGGGGTCAAGACTCTCATCCAGGTCCTGCGCGATGCCCACCACGATCTCGTTGGTCTGGGCCCGCGCACCGGCAGAGCCGTTCGCTGTCTGTCCGTCCCCTGACGCCTGTTCTGTGCTGCCGCCTCCGCAACCGGTGAGTGCGGCGCTCAGGAGGCCCGTCAGAAGAAGGAGCGCCAAAAGTCTCTTCTTCATGGTGTTCTCCTTTGCTCACTGCTCACTTTGAGTCAGTGTCGGGCGGAAGCTGTCCGCCCTGACAGAAATGTTCGGCTCTATTCACTTTTCATAGGAGCCTGCGGTCAGACTGTTATTTTTATAACTTACTTCCGCAATGGTGTATTGTACACGAAGAATGCCCGGATTGCAAGGCTTTTTTCCAAATTTCCCCCTCTGCCGGCGGGCTTTTCCGGCGGGGAGGCAAAAGTTCACGGAACGGCCATATTTGCCCGATTGCATTCGCCGTTCCGCCGTGCTATACTGGTTCACATCGTTTGCGGGGACGCGTCTGCGTCCCGTCAGGAGGTGTGCGCTGTGGAAGGGAAAAAGCTGCTGTTCATCGTCAATCCCCGGGCCGGGCGGAACAAGCCCCACGGCCCGCTGTTCGACGCG
Source organism: uncultured Oscillospiraceae bacterium (assembly GCA_944382995.1). GTDB lineage: Bacteria > Bacillota > Clostridia > Oscillospirales > Oscillospiraceae > Oscillibacter. Next base: position 14,514 of record CALWOF010000011.1, read on the forward strand.
CTGGCGGTCCTCTCCGCCGCCGGGTATCTGGTGCGCATCCACCAGACCACCGCCCCCGGCGACGCCGCGGAGACCGCGGCCCGGGAGGGCGGACAGTACGATCTGGTGGTGGCCGCCGGCGGCGACGGCACGCTCAACGAGGTGATCTCCGGCCTCATGCGGCTGGACGCGCCGCCGCCTCTGGGCTATCTCCCCCAGGGCACCACCAACGACTTCGCCTCCTGCCTGAAGATCTCCCACGATCCGGTGGAGGCGGCCCGGGCCATCGTGCTGGACCGCGTCCGGGAGCTGGATGTGGGGACATGGAACCGGCGGAGCTTCGTCTATGTGGCCTCCTTCGGGGCCTTCACCCGCAGCTCCTACGCCGCCTCCCAGGCCGCTAAGAACGCCCTGGGCCACTTCGCCTATATCCTGGAGGGCATGAAGGATCTGAACACCCTCCGGCCCTATCACATCCGCCTCACCGCCGACGGGGAGGAGCTGGAGGGAGACTATCTCTTCGGCGCCGTGTGCAACTCCACCTCCATCGGCGGGCTGATGAAGCTGGATCCGGAGCGGGTGGTGCTGGACGACGGAAAGTTCGAGATGCTCCTGGTCCGCAGCCCCCGGACCGCTGCGGATCTGCAGAGCCTGGTGCTGGCCGTTCTGAACCAGCAGTACGACAGCCCCGGCCTGGTGTTCCGCCACGTCTCCGCCCTCCGGCTGGAGACGGAGGAGACCCTGCCCTGGTCCCTGGACGGGGAGTTCGCCCCCAGCGAGCCGGTGGTGGAGATCCGGAACCGGCAGCGGGCGCTGCGGATGCTGCTGTGAGCGCGCGGGATCAGCTGCGCCGGGCTTACGGCGGCCGCGTGCCGGGACTGCTGGGCGCCCGGCACAGCTATGCGGTCCTCTGCCCCCTGGCGGAGGGGCCCGGGGGACCGGAGCTGCTCTTCGAGGTCCGCTCCGCCTCCCTCCGCCGCCAGCCGGGGGAGGTGTGCTTTCCCGGCGGACAGGTGGAGCCGGGGGAGACGCCGGAGGAGACCGCCCTCCGGGAGACAGAGGAGGAGCTGGCCATTCCCCGGCGGGAGATCGAGCTTCTGGGCCGGCCGGACTTCATCTGCAGCCAGGCGGGCTTTCTCCTCCAGCCGGTGCTGGGGTTGGTATCCCCGGCGGGCCTGGCTGCTCTGTCCCCCTCTCCGGCGGAGGTGGCGGAGGTCTTCGCGGTGCCCCTGTCCTTCTTCCGGGAGACGGAGCCGGAGATGTATGTCTACGATCTCCTGCCCCGGGTGCCGGCGGATTTCCCCTATGACGCGGTGGGCGTCCCGCCGGACTACCGCTGGAGCCGGGGGAAGGTGGAGGTGCCCGTCTGGCGCTGGCAGGGCCGCGCTGTCTGGGGCATGACCGCCCGCATCACGGCGGACATCGTCCGCCACCTGGACTGAGGGAAGGACAGCGGGATCCAAATAAAGACGGGCCGGAGCATTTGCTCCGGCCCGTTTTTTGCGCAGCCGCCCGGCTGTGCTCAGGCTCCCGCCGTGCCGTCCCCCAGGAACTCCGGATCGTAGCCGATGTCCTTCTCCCAGGCGCCGGAGCCGTCCGCCGCGGGGGCGAAGCCGTACTCCCGGCAGAAGGACCGGGCCTCCTCCGTGTCCGGCGGTGAGAGCCGCAGGCGGTCCCGCCCCATGGGGCGGAAGTGCATCACCGCCTGGCCGATGAACTGCACGCCGTAGCCCCGGTGCCGCCAGGGACTGTCCACCGCCAGCAGAGAGATCCAGCCGCAGCCGTCCGCCGCCTCCCGGGCGTCGTCGAAGGCGACGGCGCCCACCGGCGTGCCGTCCAGGCGGTATCCCATCAGCGCGGGGACCCCGGCGGGCAGATTCACAGGCAGTCCGGCCCAGCGGGACAGCAGCGCCGCCTGTCCGGCTGCCGGGGGGGCGAAGTACAGCCCCGGCTCCAGGCCGTTGGCCCGCCGGACGACGGCGTGTCCCTGCGTGAAGGCCGGATCCGTCAGGTGGGCAGCATCGTCCCGGTACACCACCTCGATCCGGCCCCTCTCCGCCCGGAGCAGGGAGACGGCGGTGTTGGTGCCGGTGGGCGTCCTGCCCAGCTCCTCCAGAGGGATGCCCTGGAGGGCCGCCAGCAGCAGCCGGATGGCGCAGCCGTGGGAGAACACGGCAGCAGTCTCTCCCTCGCAGGCTGCCGCGATGTCCCTCAGCGCGGCCAGCAGCCGCGCCTGGACCTGTCCGGGGGTCTCCGCCCCGGCGGTGTGCCACAGATGCAGGCGGTGGGTGAAATTTTCCAGCTGCTCCGGGTCCCGCCGGGCGATCTCGCCCCAGGTCTTCTCCTCCCACTTGCCCACGCAGATCTCCCGCAGATCCCGCCGCCGGTGCAGGGGCAGCCCCTTGGGCCGGTAGATGGCGCTGGCCGTGGCACAGGTGCGGTAGAGGTCGCTGGCATACACCGCGTCCACGGGGATGTCCGCGAACCGGCGGGAGAGGGCACGGACCTGCTGCCAGCCCCGGTCTGTGAGGATGCTGTTGGCCTGTCCCTGGGCGATGCGGTACAGGTTGCCCTCCGCCTCCGCGTGGCGGATCAGATAGATGGTGGTCATAGTCCCTCCTCCGGGCCGGGTGCCCGTTTTCTGAATTTCCCGTCCATTATACCGTGTCTGACGGTTTTTGGCAAATGGTCCGGCGGTTTTTTCCCGGAAACGGGGCCATACTAGAGCCAGACCGCAAAGGAGTGACTGAACATGAAGATGTGTATCGGATTTTGGGCCGGTATGGGCGCCGGAATCGTGGCCGGCGCCGTTGCCGGGATGCTGCTGCCCTGCGGCAGGGACCCCATGAAAACGCAGGTGGGGAAAAGTATCCACAAGCTGGGTGTCGCCGTGGACCACGCCGTGGACAGCATCGTCTCCGAGATGCGCTGAGTGCGCGGGCGGAGGGCTTCGGCCCTCCGTTTTTTTAGAGATCCGCGCATTTTGGGGCTTGACTTTCCGGAAACCTCTGGTATAATAATAACGCTGTCGCATTTGACGGCCAATTTCATACCGGAGACAAGCACTGGAACAGCTATGGAGAAGTCGCCTAGTTGGTCGAGGGCGCATGATTGGAAATCATGTAGGCCCCTAAAGGGTCTCGAGGGTTCGAATCCCTCCTTCTCCGCCACAGCAAACCCTGGAACCGCAACGGTTCCAGGGTTTTGTTTGTCGCTTTTCTGGGATGCACGGCATCTGGGATTGGCTGAGTTTTCTGCAAACGGGCGCTTCAAAATGGCGAGGATCGGCGAGAAAGTGTGGTCAAAGCGTAGCCGGTCTTTCCTTCCCCTTTTGACCAGCTCCGCCGCCTTTGGCAGCGCCGAATTTGCGGCACACCCGCGCCGCCGGCCAGAAGGCCGGTCCCTCCTTCTGCGGCAGCGCATCTCTCCATAACACAGCCCCCGGGACCGCCGCGGTCCCGGGGGCTGATTTTCGCGGCTTGGATGGGGCGGGTCCTGGTGTACCGGGAGGCGCCGTCAGTCCAGACCCTCCAGCAGGGAGTAGTTCTCATAGTCCGCCACGGAGGAGAGGTCGCTCAGGCACAGCTGGTCCACGCCGAAGAGGGCGGCCATCCGGACCCGCTCCCGGGCGGCTTCGCCGTCCAGATACCAGACCGCCGTATCCGCGTCATCGGCGGTGAGATAGGCGCAGGCGTAGCGGTCGGAGTAGTAGCTCCTGGTCTGGGGATCGGAGAGCAGGGCCTCGATCTCCGGCGCGGCGATGCTGCCGGTGAGACGGCCGTTGGACCAGGCGGTGCCGGTGGTGGTCATCAGCAGGCTGAGATGGCCGCTCTCCGCGGTGTCCCGCAGCTCCGCCAGAGCGTAGTAGACCTCCTCCAGGGGCTCCATGGGGGCCACGGGGAAGTCCGCGGCCTCGCTGTCGTAGGGGGTGATCCGCACGACCACCTGGTCCGCAAGCTCCGCCAGGGCGGCGAAGTCGTACCCCTTATAGGCGGTGCCCTGCCAGACGGGGGCCTCCGCCATCACATAGAGCAGCCGCTCCCCCAGGCGCTCCCGCAGGAGCTCCGCCAGGGCGGTGAAGTCCTTTTTCTGAGCGCCCTCCAGCTCCGCCAGGTCCAGGAAGAGCCCCTGGTATCCGCCGGCGTCCACCGCGGACATCAGCACCTCCGCCGTGTGGGATGCATCGTCTTTCAGGGCGGTGTCGGTGCCGGCCACATACAGCAGGGGCACCGCGCCGGCATCGGCGGCGGCCTGCCGCAGGGCGGCGGCCTCCTCCTCGCCCGGCCCGCCGGTGAGCCGGGACTCCCCGGCGTAGATCAGACGGCCGCCGTCCACCGCCACGGCCGCATAGCCGGTCAGGTCCGTCAGCCCCTCGGCGGTATGGGCGATGCCGATCTTCTCCGGCGCGGGGGCGTGATAGCCGTCGTACAGCCGGATCAGCATGACGGCCGCCTGCTCCCGGGTGGCCGTCCGGTCCGGGGAGAAGGCAGTGGCGCTGGTGCCGTTCACCAGACCCAGCTCATAGGCCATGGCGATATAGCCTACGTTGGTGTGCACATCCTGGAAGGGCATGGGCAGATCCTGGGCCAGGCCCGCGATGGTGCCGTAGCCCATGGCGCGCACCAGCATCACCGCCAGCTCCTCTCGGGTGATGGGCTCCTGGGGGCGGAAAGTCTCCGTCTGGTCAGTAATGGCACCGTGGACGTAGGCGGTCTCCACCGCGCTGTAGTACCAGGCGTCCTGGTCCTGGTTGTCGGTGTAGGACCCGGTCTCCGGCGTCACCAGCTCCCACTGGAAGAGCCGGCACAGCGCCGTCACGAAGGCGCCCCGGGTCATGGGGGCCCCCAGGCCGAAGCGGGTGGCCGACTGCCCCTGGAACAGGCCCAGGTCCACGGCCCGGGCAATGGAGTCCTCGGCCCAGTGGCCGGCGGGCACATCGTCAAAGTCCGTGGCGGACGCAGGCATGGGCAGCGCCGCCAACAGCAGGGCGCACAGCAGGGCGCAGGCGCACATCCGTTGCAGTTGCTTTTTCATGTTGTCGTTCTTCGCTCCTTTGGCGTCAGTTTTTCTGTTTTCCGGCGGAAACGGCGCGGATCGCCCTCCGCCGGAATGGTATTTTACCAGATTTCTCCGCCGCCGTCAAACGAACGATGTCGGAACCGGTGCAGAACCGGCCCGGAAACGCAGAAAAGCCTTTACGTTTGCGCCCTTGCCTGTTATAATAATCTGGTTATGATGGCTTTTCATCACCTTCGGAAAGGAGGGACGCGCCGTGAAATTCCAAAAATGGAACATTGGGACCCCGGCGGAGGAGGACGTGTCCCTGCTCCGGAGCGCGGGATATCCCTATCTGCTCTCCGCGGTCCTGGCGGCCCGGGGCATCACCACCGCGGAGGCGGCGGCCGAGGCCCTGGAGCGGGACCGGAAGCTGACCATCTCCCCGCTGCTGATGCGGGACATGGACCGGGCGGTCGCCCGCATCCAGCGGGCCGTGGCGGACGGGGAGACCATCGCCGTCTTTGGCGACTACGATGTGGACGGCATCACCTCCACGGTGCTGCTGATGGACTATTTGAAAAGCTGCGGCGCAAAGTGCCTGCGGCATATCCCCCGGCGGATCGAGGAGGGATACGGCCTGTCAAAGGAGGCCATCCGCGCCCTGCGGGAGCAGGGGGCGACCCTGATGATCACTGTGGACTGCGGCATCACCGGCAATGAGGAGGTGGCCTATGCCGCCTCCATCGGACTGGACGTGGTGGTCACCGATCACCACGAGTGCAAGGAGGAGCTGCCTGCCGCGGCCGCGGTGGTGGACCCCCACCGGCCGGACTGCCCCTATCCCTTCAAGCATCTGGCCGGCGTGGGCGTGGCCCTGAAGCTGGTGCTGGCCCTGGGCGGCGAGAGCCGGGAGGACGCGCTGTTCGCCCGGTACTGCACCCTGGCGGCCATCGGGACCATCGCCGATGTCATGCGGATGGAGGGGGAGAACCGGACCATCGTCTCCTGCGGGCTGGAGGCCCTGCCTCACACGGACTTTGTGGGCATCCACGCTCTGCTGCGGGAGGCGGGGCTCCTGGGAAAGCCCGTCACCTCCATCCAGATCGGCTTCGTCCTCTCTCCCCGCATCAATGCCGCCGGCCGCATGGGCGAGGCGGATCTGGCCGCGGACCTTCTGGAGACGGAGGACCCTGCCCGGGCGGAGGAGCTGGCCAAGGAGCTGTGCGACCTGAACCGCAAGCGCCAGGAGGTGGAGCAGGCCATCTGTGCCGATGCGGTGGAGAAGATCGGGCGCCTCCCGGCGGAGGACCGCAGCGCCCTGGTCCTCTCCAGCGAGGACTGGCACCAGGGCGTGGTGGGCATCGTGGCCTCCCGCCTCAGCGAGAAATACGCCTGTCCCAGCTTCATGATCCACCTGAAGGACGGCGTGGGCAAGGGCTCCTGCCGCTCCTACGGCGGCTTCAATCTGTTCGCGGCGCTGGAGTCCTGCGCCGACCTGCTGGAGGGCTTCGGCGGCCATGAGCTGGCAGCCGGCTTCACCATCTCCCAGGAGAATATCGACGCCTTCCGCGCCCGGATGAACCGGTATGTCCGCTCCGCCTCCGGCGGAGAGCCGGCGGTGTCCAGCCTGGACGTGGACGCCGCCATCGCCTGCCCCGGCGAGGTGACGCTGGCGGAGGCGGAGCAGCTGGAGCAGCTGGAGCCCTATGGCGCCGGAAATCCCCGGCCCGTGTTCGCCCTGCTGGGCGCCACGGTGGACACCGTCCAGCCCGTGGGGCAGGGCCGGCATCTGAAATTCCGCCTCTCCAAGGGCACCTGCCGGTTCGACGCCATCTTCTTCTCTGTGACAGAGGCCGAGTGCGGCGTGCGCGCCGGCACCCGGGTGGACGCGGCGTTCTACCTCCAGGCCAATACCTTCCGGGGGAACACGACGCTGCAGCTGCAGCTCATCGACATCCGTCCCTCCCTGACCCCCAGCCGCCATGAGGCGGCGGATCTGGACCTGCTGCGCAGACTGCTGGCCGACGGGAGCCTCACCTGCCAGGAGCGGACCCGCCTTCAGGCCTCCCGGAACCAGTTTGCCGCCTATTGGACGGTACTGGACCGCCAGCTCCGCCGGGGAAAGGCGGAGGAGGAGCTCCTGCCGCTGCTGCGGCGGCTGGCTTCCCTGGCCGGCGGGGGAGAGAGCTTCCTCCGGGCCGGGCTGGCCCTGGCCGTCTTTTCCGAGCGGGGACTGCTCTCCCTGTCCCGGCAGGGCGACCGGGTGACCCTCGCCCTCAATCCTGTCCAGGGGAAGGTGGACCTGTTCGCCTGCCCCTATCTGTCCCGGCTGCGCCAGGATGACGCCGGCCGGAATGGAGGTGCTGTGTCATGACCATCCAGGAACAGTATGAAAATCTGGAGAAGACCGTCCGGGGCTACAACCCGGCGGCAGACTTCCAGCGCATCCGGGCCGCCTTCGAGTTTGCGGAGGAGGCCCATAAGGACCAGAAGCGCAAGAGCGGAGAGCCCTATATCATCCACCCTCTGGCGGTGGCGCAGATCGTGGCGGAGGAGCTGCGGCTGGACAGCGAGTCCATCGAGGCCGCGCTGCTCCACGATGTCATCGAGGACACCGCCGCCACCCACGAGCAGGTGTCCAAGCTCTTCTCGCCCACCATCGCCGACCTGGTGGAGGGGGTCAGCAAGCTGACCCGGATCCAGTACGCCACCAAGGAAGACGAGCAGATGGAGAACCTGCGGAAGATGCTCATCGCCATGAGCAAGGACATCCGGGTGATCCTCATCAAGATCGCGGACCGGCTCCACAACATGCGGACCATGGAGTACCAGTCCCCGGAAAAGCAGAAGCAGAAGTCCCTGGAGACCATGGAGATCTATGCCCCCATCGCCCACCGGCTGGGCATGCAGCGGATCAAGTGGGAGCTGGAGGACCTGTCCTTAAAATACCTGGATCCCATCGGCTACCGGGAGATCGTCTCCAAGCTGGAGGCCAAGCACCAGGAGTACGAGGACTTCATGCGCCGCATCCAGATCCAGATCGATGACCGGCTGAACGAGCTGAACATCGAGCACATCGTCTACGGCCGGATGAAGCATCCCTACTCCATTTACCGGAAGATGTTCAACCAGAACAAGAGCCTGGACGAGATCTTCGACCTGTTCGCCTTCCGGGTCATCGTCAATTCCGTGGGGGACTGCTACAATGTCCTGGGCGTCATCCATGACCTCTACAAGCCCATCCTGGGGCGGTTCAAGGACTATATCGGCACGCCGAAGCCCAACGGCTACCAGTCCCTCCACACCACGGTCATCGGGGCGGACGGCCTGCCCTTTGAGGTGCAGATCCGCACCCGGGAGATGCACGAGGTGGCCGAGTACGGCGTGGCCGCCCACTGGAAGTACAAGCAGAACGGACAGGGCGCCGGCACCGAGGGACGCTATGAGTGGGTCCGCCGCCTGCTGGAGAACCAGGAGGGCACCGACGCCGAGGAGTATATCCACTCCCTGAAGGTGGATATGTTCGCCGACGAGGTGTTCGTGTTCACCCCCAACGGTGACGTGCAGAACCTGCCCGCCGGCGCCACGCCCATCGACTTCGCCTACGCCATCCACTCCGCCGTCGGCAACCACATGGTGGGGGCCAAGGTCAACGGCCGGATCGTCACGCTGGATCACGTGCTGAAAAACGGCGACATCGTGGAGATCCTCACCTCCAAGGCCGCCAAGGGCCCCAGCCGGGACTGGATGAAGATCGCCCGGTCCAGCGAGGCCCGCAGCAAGATCCGCCAGTGGTTCAAGAAGGAGCGGAAGGAGGAGAACATCGCCAACGGCCGGGCCGCCTTCGAGGCGGAGCTCAAGCACTGCGGCATCTCCATGAAGGACGTCCTCTCCCCGGAGATGCTGCCGGTGCTCCTGAAGCGGGTCTCCTACGGCTCGCTGGATGAGCTGTACGCCGCCATCGGCTACGGCGGCTTCACCGCCCAGAAGGCCGTGAGCCGCATCCAGGGGGAGCTGAACCGGGTGGCGAAGCTCCACCAGGCGGAAAAAGCCGCCGAGGAGCTGGCGGAGGCCAGACCCCAGGAGCCCGCCAGGCAGGCGCCCGCCCCCAAGCGGATCAAGAGCGAACAGGGCATCATCGTGGAGGGGCTGGACAACTGCCTGGTGAAGTTCTCCAAGTGCTGCACCCCGGTGCCCGGCGACGAGATCATCGGCTTCATCACCCGGGGCTACGGCGTGTCCGTCCACCGGGCGGACTGCCCCAACGCCTCTCCGGAGCGGCGCTCCGCCCCCGGGCAGGAGGGGCGGTGGATCAAGGTCTCCTGGGGCGATGACACCCTGGACAGCTATCCCACCTCGCTGGAGGTCATCTGCAAGGACCGCCGGAACCTGCTGCTGGACATCTCCGCGGCGCTTTCCACCACCAACACCTTTGTCTCCGGCCTCAACTCCCGCAGCACCGAGGACAACTTCGCCATGATCCGCCTGGAGATCAAGGTCCGGGACAGCGCCCAGCTGCTCTCCGTCATGAACAAGCTCAACCAGATCTCCGGCGTGCTGAAGGTCAACCGGCCGGCGGGATGACGGCGTCGCAAGCTCTGGATCGTTCCCTTTGCCCGGAGGGGCAAAGGTCTCTCCCGCCGCTGCTCCGCCGTTTCCTCCGCAAACGCTTCGCTGGTTTGCGTTCGGAGAAAAACGGGGGATCGCCGCAAGCTCTGGACCGCTCCCTTTGCCCGGAGGGGCAAAGGGGTACGCCGCCCTGTTCGGCTGGGCAAAGCGCGTTCGGCTGGTGCGCGCCCTGCCGAAAACGATTGTAATGAATTTGGACCTGCTGCGGGACGCAGCGGAAAAGGAGAGCGGTATATGCGCGCAGTTGTGACACGGGTGGCCCATGCCTCCGTCACCATCGGCGGCAGCATCGCCGGGCAGATCGGCCGGGGGTATCTGGTGCTGCTGGGCGTGGGCCCCGAGGACACGGAGGACACCGCCGTGAAGCTGGCGGACAAGATCTGCAACCTCCGGGTGTTCGAGGATGAAAACGGCAAGATGAACCTCAGCCTGGAGCAGGTGGGCGGCGCCCTTCTGGTGGTGTCCCAGTTCACCCTGTACGCGGACACCTCCTCCCGCCGGCCCGGCTTCACCGGCGCCGCCAGGCCGGACGTTGCCATCCCGCTGTATGAGCGGTTCATGGCCCGCTGCCGGGAGCGGGGCTTTGATGTCCAGCACGGGGAGTTCGGCGCCGACATGCAGGTGGACTCCCGCAACGACGGGCCGGTCACGATCCTTTTTGAGATATGAGATAGGAGCGAGGAGATAGGAGATATCTGATGCCGATAGACTGATCTCCTATCTGCTATCTCCTAACTCCTATCTGACAGAACGGAGTGCATTTTATGAAGATCACCACATTACAGGTGGGCCCCATCGGCACGAACTGCTACATCCTCTGCGATGAGGAGGCCAAGGCCTGCGCCGTCGTCGATCCCGGCGGAGACGCCGGCCGGATCGCCGCCGCCGCGGCGGAGACGGGCTGCGCCCCCTGCGCCATCCTGCTGACCCACGGCCACTACGATCACACCGGCGGCGTGGCGGAGCTGCAGGAAAAATGGCCCGGCGTGCCGGTGTATCTCAACCGCCGGGACGTGTACGCCGACGCCTATACCCGGCAGCTGTTCCCGCCTCTGACCGGGGATGTGCGGGACTATGACGAGGGGGACACCGTGGCTGTGGGCGGCCTGACGGTGTCCGTCCTGGCCACGCCGGGCCACTCCGAGGGCTCCGTCACCCTCCGGTGTGGAGATACTCTGTTCTGCGGGGACACCCTCTTTGCCGGCTCCTGCGGCCGGACGGATTTCCCCGGCGGCTCCATGGAGAAGATCATGGCCTCCCTGCGGCGGCTGGGGCAGCTGGAGGGGGACCTTCAGGTGTTGCCCGGCCATATGGAGCCCTCCACCCTGGACCGGGAGCGGCGGTGGAACCCCTATCTGCTCCAGGCCATGCGGTGAGGAGGAGCATTTATGAAACTGGTATTCCACGGCCACGACGAGCGGTATGTGGCGGAGCAGAGCCTGATGAACCTGTTTCCCGGGGAAAGGCCCGTCTATGAGCCGATCGCGCCGGACGATGACAGCTGGGCCGTCATCTCCCTGCGGGAGGACGGGGACCGGTGCGCCGTCCGGGTGGAGCTGGCCCACGGCGGCAGGACCGGGGACCGCACGTATGAGACGGCCCTCTCCGGCAGCGATTTTGACCGGGAGGGCCAGCGCCGTCATGCCGTGGGCGCCTGCTTTTTCCTGGCGGCCCGGGACATCACCGGAAATACGCCCCCCTGGGGGATGCTCACCGGCGTCCGGCCCGACAAGCCGGTGACCTGGGCCCTGGAGGCAGGCAGGTCCCCGGAGGAGGCCCGGCGGCTGATGGAGCAGTTCTACTATGTGACGCCGGACCGGGCCGCCCTGGCCCTGGAGACCGGCGCCACCGCCGCCGCGGCCGCCAGACGGCTGGAGCGGCGGGACATCGACGTGTACGTGGGCATCCCCTTCTGCCCCACCCGGTGCGCCTACTGCTCCTTTGTCAGCCAGTCGGTGGAGCGGAGCTTCGCCCTGGTGCCCCCCTATGTGGACGCCCTGTGCGCGGAGATCGCCGCCGGCGGCGAGATGGTCCGCCGGGCGGGCCTGCGGGCGCGGACCTTTTACATGGGGGGCGGCACCCCCACCACGCTGACGGCGGAGCAGATGGACCGGGTGCTGACGGCCTTTGACGCCGCCTTCGACCGCTCCGCCTGCGAGGAGCTGACGGTGGAGGCCGGCCGGCCGGACACCATCACGGCGGAGAAGCTGGCGGTTTTGAAGGCCCACGGGGTCACCCGGGTGTCTGTGAATCCCCAGACCTTTGAGGAGAACGTGCTGCGGGCCATCGGCCGCTGCCACACGGCGGCGGACATCGGCGATGCCATGGAGCTGGTGGGGCGGTACGGCTTTCCCCATGTGAACATGGATCTGATCGCGGGACTGCCCGAGGACACGGCGGAGGGCTTCCGCCGGTCCCTGGACCGGTGCCTCTCCTTCGGACCGGACGACATCACCATCCACACCCTGGCGCTGAAAAAGGGCAGCCGCATCCTGACGGAGGGACTGCGGATCCCCGACGCGGAGACAGTGGCGGCCATGCTGGACTACGCCGCCCCCGCCCTGCGGGGCGCCGGCTACCGCCCCTATTACCTCTACCGGCAGAAGTACATGTCCGGCAGCTTTGAGAACATCGGCTGGTGCCGCGAGGGCGGCGAGTGCTGGTACAACGTGGACATCATGTCGGAGCTGTGCTCCATCCTGTCCTTCGGCGCCGCCGGGTCCACCAAGATGGTGGTGCCGGGCACCAATCAGATCCAGCGGGCCTTCAATGTGAAGTACCCCAAGGAGTATGTGGAGCGGCCGGAGAAGTGGCGCGCCAACCAGGCCGCCTTCGCCGCGTTTTACGAGACAGTGTGAAAGGAGTTTCCCCCATGGCCTATTCCCTGAAAGAGATCAACGACGCCGTCCGCTCTGACCCCAAGGGCTTCGCGGAGGCGTGCGATGCCGCCTTCGCGGAGAAGGTGCGCTCCGCCGCCCGGAAGATCGCCGACCACAGGAGAGAGTCCCGCATCATCCTGCTCTCCGGGCCCTCCGGCTCCGGCAAGACCACCACGGCATTGAAGATCGAGGAGGAGCTGGAGCGGATGGGCATCCAGACCCACACCATCTCCATGGACAACTACTTCAACACCATCGACCCGGAGACAGCGCCCCGGAACCGGGAGGGAGCCATCGACTACGAGTCCCCCTTCTGCCTGGACATCGAGCTTTTGAACCGCCACTTCTCCATGCTGGACCGGGGCGAGACCATTCATGTGCCCAAGTACGAGTTCGCCCGGCAGATGCGCTCGGACATCTTCTCCCAGCCGCTGAAGCTGGGGCCCGACGAGCTGGCCATTTTCGAGGGCATCCACGCCCTCAACGACGTGATCGTGGGCAAGAACCCCAAGGCCTTCAAGCTCTATATCGCCGCCCGGTCCAACGTGGCGGAGGAGGACGGGACCGTGGCCTTCCAGCACTCCTGGCTGCGGCTTTGCCGCCGGATCGTCCGGGACTACAAGTTCCGGGGCAGCGACGCCAGCTTCACGCTGAAGATGTGGCCCAACGTCCGCCGGGGGGAGAAGCTCTACATCTCCCCCTACAAGGAGAACGCGGACCTGATGTTCGACTCCTCCCTGCCGGATGAGGTGTCGGTGCTCAAGCCCTTTGTGACGCCGCTGCTGGAGGCCCTGCCCAAGGGCCGCTACGACACCGCTGACGATATCCTCCGCGGCCTGGAGAAGATCGAGGCCATGGAGCAGACCCATGTGGCCCCGGACTCCCTGCTGCGGGAGTTCATCGGAGGCAGCGCCTATACCTACTGAGCCGGAGAGGCCCGTATTTTTCAGGGGAGGTCAGACGGTATGAATGAACGGCTTGAGACCCTGCTGGACACCGTGCGCCGCACAGCCGGTCAACTGGGCGGCACCGCCGCGGACGCCGCCTGGGGTGTGGGAAAGCGGGCGGAGGAGCTGATGTCCGCCGCCCGGCTGCGGCTGCGGATCGCCGCGCTGGAGGGCCGGGAGGAGGGGTGCTTCGCCGAGATCGGCGAGATGCTCTACGCCACCCACACCGGCCACCCCACGGACTCCGACGCCCTGCTGGAAAAGCTCCGGGAGGTCGACAGCCTCCGGGCGGAGCGTGCCCGGCTGGAGCACCTTCTGGACCGGCGGCGGGAGGCGGCGGTCTGCCCGGTCTGCGGCGCGCCCGCCCGGAAGGACGACGTGTTCTGCCGCGCCTGCGGAAAAAGACTGTGAGGAGGCCCAGCCATGGCACACACGCTGGAACAGCTCCGTGAGAGCGCCCGGGTCCTGGAGGCCCGGCTGGGGGACTTTCGCCCCAGGTGCCTGCTGATCCTGGGCTCCGGCCTGGGGGCGCTGGCGGACGAGGTGGAGGGCCCGGTCGCTGTCCCCTACGGAGAGGTGCCCCACATGGGCGTCTCCACCGCCCCGGACCACGCCGGCCGCTTCGTCTTCGGCCGCCTGGCGGGACAGGACGTGGCGGTGATGCAGGGCCGGCTCCACACCTATGAGGGCTGGTCCTTTGCGGACGTCAGCTTCCCGGTCCGGCTGCTGCGGCTGCTGGGGGCCCGGACCGTGATCGTCACCAACGCCGCCGGCGCGGTGAACCGGGACTTCTCGGCGGGGGACATCATGCTGATCACCGACCATATCAAGCTCTTCGGCCCCAGTCCCCTGCAGGGGCCCAACCTCGATGCGCTGGGCCCCCGATTCCCGGACATGAGCCATGTCTATACGCCGGCTCTGCAGGACGCCGCCCGCTCCGCGGCGGCGGAGCGGGCCATCCCCCTGCGGGAGGGGGTCTACATGTTCTTCCCCGGCCCCCAGTACGAGACCCCGGCGGAGATCCGGGCCGCCCGCATCCTGGGGGCGGACGCCGTGGGCATGTCCACGGTGCCGGAGGCCATCGCGGCCGCCCACTGCGGCATGGAGGTGCTGGGCTTCACCCTGTGCACCAACATGGCCGCCGGCGTGCTGGACCGGCCCCTGTCCTCGGATGAGGTGCTCTCCGCCGCGGCGGAGGCGGGACCCCGGTTCTCCGCCCTGGTGAAGGCGTGCCTGACCCGGTTATAATACCGGCCGGGATGCCATAGGCTCATAGAGCCGGCCCTCCGCGGGCCAATATCTCTCTGAACGGATTTTGAGGTAATCGCTCCATGTCTAGTAAACGCAAACAGTCCTTTCTGGGCGGCGCAGCCATCCTGGCCGCGGCGGTGGCCATCGTAAAGGTCATCGGCGCCTTTTACAAGTTCCCCCTGAACAACATCCTGGGGGGCGAGGGCAAGACCTATTTCGACACCGCCTACCGGATCTACAACTTCCTGCTGACCTTCTCCACCGCCGGGCTGCCCCTGGCCATCTCCAAGCTCACCAGCCAGGCCCACGCCCAGGGCCGGGAGAACGAGAAGCGGAAGATCTTCCGGGTGTCCCTCGTCCTCTTCCTGTGCCTGGGCACGGTGGGCTCGCTGTTCATGTTCTTCCAGGCGGACGGCCTGGCGGGCTTCCTGGAGAACAGCCTGGCCGCCCAGCCCATCCGGGCCCTGGCGCCGGCGGTGTTCTGCGTGTGCCTGCTGGCCTGTATGCGGGGCTACACCCAGGGCCAGGGCAACATGACGCCCACCGCCGTCTCCCAGGTGCTGGAGGCCCTGCTGAAGCTGGCCGTGGGCCTGCCCCTGGCCTGGTATGTGCTGCACATCGGCTTGAGCCTGGACATGGGCGCCGCCGGCGCCATTCTGGGCGTCACCATGGGCACTGCCGTGTCGCTGCTGTTCCTGACCGGGTATCTGGCCACCCACCGCAACCGGGCGGAGACCCTGGACGTCCCCTCCGGCAGCGGCCAGCTGATCCGGCAGATCCTGGCCTTCGGCATCCCCATCACCCTGAGCAACTCCGCCATGAGCATCATCAACATCATCGACACGAAGATCGTCATGGGTCAGCTGCAGAACGCCCTGCTGCTCTCGGAGCCCGATGCCGCCCTGCTGAACGGACAGTACAGCATGGCCATGGATATGCCGAACATGGTGGCCTCCTTCGTCTATCCCGTCACCATGAGCCTGATCCCCTTCGCGGCGGCGGCCCTGGCCCGGCAGGACAACGCCGGCGCGGACCGCATCATCTCCTCCGCCTTCCGGATCATCGCCATCCTGGCCCTGCCGGCGGGCGTGGGCCTGAGCGCCCTGGCCACCCCCATCATGGTGCTGGTGCTGCCCACCCAGCGGGAGGACGCCCTGGCCGCCGGTCCCCATCTGCAGGTGCTGGGCATCGCCCTCATCTTCATCTGCCTGATGATCCTGACCAACGCCATCCTGCAGACCTACGGCAGGGAGCGCATCCCCATCTTCACCGTCATCGCCGGCGGTGTGGTCAAGGTGGTCATGAACTACATCCTGGTGGGGAATCCGGACATCAACATCCACGGCGCGCCCATCTCCACCCTGTGCTGCTACATGGTGATCGTGGGCCTGAACCTGTACTTCGTCTGGAAGTACTCCCCGCAAAAGCCCCGGTACCTCAGCCTGTTCGCCAAGCCCGTCGCCGCCTCCGTGCTCATGGGGATCGGCGCCTGGGCGGTGTACGGTCTGTCTGACCGCCTCCTCTTCGGCGGCAGCGACGCCTATCTCGCCGTCGCCGCATCCGCCCTGCTGGGCATCTGTGCCGGCGTGGCGGTCTACGGCGTGCTGGTCATCGCCCTGCGGATCCTCCGGGCGGAGGACGTCCGGTCCATCCCCCACGGGGAGAAGCTCATTAAACTTCTGCACTTAAAATGAGAGCTGCGGAGGCCCCTGTCGGGGAAAAAGCTGAAATTCCCTGAAAAATCAAGGGTTTCCTGTGAATTTTTCTTGCAAAGGCAGGCATCTTATGGTAGAGTTTCAACGTAAGGATCACTACAGCTACGAGGACTTTCTGGAGATCATGCGTCTGCTGCGCGCACCGGGGGGCTGCCCCTGGGACCGGGAGCAGACCCACGGCTCCATCCGCCGGAATTTCCTGGAGGAGACCTACGAGGTCCTGGACGCCATCGACCGCGACGACCCCCACGCCATGTGCGAGGAGCTGGGGGATGTGCTGATGCAGGTGGTCTTCCACGCCCAGATCGAGGCGGAGCGGGGCCGGTTCACCATGGATGACGTGGTGGACGGCGTGGCCCAGAAGCTGGTCTACCGCCATCCCCATGTGTTCGGGGAGGTCCGGGCGGACACCTCCCAGCAGGTCCTGGTGAACTGGGAGGCGCTCAAGCGCCGGGAGAAGGGACAGCGGTCCACGGCGGACGCCGTGGAGTCCGTGCCCCACACGCTGCCCGCCCTGTGGCGGGCGGAGAAGATCCAGTCCAAGACCGCCAAGGCGGGATTTGACTGGAAGAGCGCCCTCCAGGCCCTGGACAAGCTGGAGGAGGAGGTCCGGGAGCTCCGGGCCGCCCTGGAGGCCGGAGGCCCCGCCGACGCGCCCCACGGTGCGGCGGAGGAGGTGGGCGATGCCCTCTTTATGGCCGCCAAGATCGCCCAGATGTCCGGCGTGGACCCGGAGGAGGCCCTCCACTGTGCCTGCGACAAGTTCGACCGCCGCTTCCGGGCGGTGGAGGAGTCTGCGGACAAGCCCCTGGCGGAGTGCACGGAGGAGGAGCTGCTGGCCCTCTGGGACCGGGCGAAGGCCCAGGATCCGTCTTAATCGCGGAGACGTTCCGCGTTAGGAATACGAATGAGACCCCAACACACTGTATAGGAGGATTACACCCATGAACAAAGCCGAACTCATCAATTCTGTCGCCGCTTCCGCCGACGTCTCCAAGAAGGAGGCCGAGGCCGTTGTGTCCGCCACCTTTGACGCCATCACCGCCGCTCTGAAGGACGGTGACAAGGTGCAGCTGGTGGGCTTTGGCTCCTTCGAGGTCAAGAAGCGCGCCGCCCGCGTGGGCCGCAACCCCAAGAC
>CALWOF010000012.1 GCA_944382995.1 uncultured Oscillospiraceae bacterium
AAGGCCCTGGGAAAGCTGGGCATCGCCACCCTTCGGGACCTGATCTCCTACTTCCCCCGGGCCTATGAGGACCGCACCGCCCTGCGCACCGTCGCGGAGCTGGCGCCCGGCGAGGCCGCCGGTGTGGCCGCCATGGTGGCGTCCCCGCCCACCGTCTCCCACATCCGGAAGGGGCTGGATCTGGTGAAGCTCCGGGCGGTGGACGACACCGGGGAGCTGAACGTCACCTTCTTCAACCAGGCGTGGCTGAAAAACAGCCTCCGCCAGGGGGAGACCTACATCTTCTACGGCCGGGCGGAGGGCTCCCTCTTCCGCCGCCAGATGGCCAATCCCGTGGTGGAGCCGGAGGGCCGGCGAGAGGTCACCGGCCGCATCGTGCCCATCTACCCCCTCACCGCCGGGGTCAGCCAGCTGATCCTGTCCCGGTCCGTCCGCCAGGGCCTCTCCGCCTGCGCCGACATCCTGCCGGACGTGCTGCCGGACCGCGTGCGGCGGGAGCACCACCTGTGCCGGATCGAGTTCGCCTATGAGAACATCCACTTCCCGGAGAGCGCCGAGGCCCTGGACCTGGCCCGGCGGCGGCTGGCCTTTGAGGAGCTGTTCCTCTTCACCATCGGGCTGGAGCGGCTCCGCCGGCGGCGGGAGGTGGTCCACGTGCCCCCCTGCGGCAGCGTGGACATGGAGCCTTTCTATTCCGCTCTGCCCTTCACCCTGACGGACGCCCAGCGCCGCTGCGTGGAGGAAGCCCTGGCGGACATGCGCTCCGGCACCCCCATGAACCGCCTGGTCCAGGGGGACGTGGGCTCCGGCAAGACCATGGTGGCCGCCGCCTGCGTGTACTTCTGCGTGAAGAACGGCCGTCAGGCGGCCCTGATGGCCCCCACGGAGATCCTGGCCCGGCAGCACTACCAGGGCCTGGCCCCCCTGCTGGAGGATCTTGGCATCCGATGCGCCCTGCTGACCGGCTCCACCCCCGCCAAAACGAAACGCTCCATCGCCGCCCAGCTGGAGAGCGGGGAGATCGACTTCGCCATCGGCACCCACGCCCTCATCACCGGCGGCCTGGCCTACCGCGACCTGGGGCTGGTGGTGACGGACGAGCAGCACCGCTTCGGCGTGGCCCAGCGGGCGGAGCTGGCCGCCAAGGGGGACCATCCCCACATCCTGGTCATGTCCGCCACCCCTATCCCCCGGACGCTGGCATTGATCCTCTACGGGGATCTGGACGTGTCCGTCATCGACCAGCTGCCCCCCGGAAGGCGGCCGGTGGAGACCTTCGCTGTCTCCGGCGGCTACCGCCGGCGGATCTATGACTTCATCCGCAAACTGGTGGCCGAGGGCCGCCAGGCCTACATCGTCTGCCCCATGGTGGAGGAGAATGACCAGCTCCCCGACGAGCGCAAGGCGGTGACGGAGTACGCGAAAAAGCTCCAGACAGAGGTGTTCCCGGACCTGCGGGTGGCCTATGTCCACGGCAAGATGAAGCCCAAGGAGAAGGACGCGGTGATGACCGCCTTCGCCGCCCGCGAGACGGACATCCTGGTCTCCACCACCGTCATCGAGGTGGGGGTGGACGTGCCCAACGCCGCCGTGATGGTGGTGGAGAACGCGGAGCGGTTCGGCCTCTCCCAGCTCCATCAGCTGCGGGGCCGGGTGGGCCGGGGGAAACACCAGTCCTACTGCATCCTGATCTCCGACAACAAGAATGAGGAAACCCGGGCGCGGCTGAAGGTGATGACAAAGACCACCGACGGCTTCAAGATCGCCGAGGAGGACCTGCGCCTCCGGGGTCCCGGCGACTTCTTCGGCCAGCGCCAGCACGGCCTGCCGGGGCTGAAGGTGGCGGACCTGGGGTGCGACACTCTGCTCCTCCAGGAGGCCCAGGCCGCCGCCCGGCAGCTGCTGGCGGAGGACCCGGAGCTTCGCACCTGTCCCGCCGCGGCGGAGCGGGTGGCGGACCTCTTCGCCCAGCAGGCGGACGCCCTGAACTGAAAATGCCCCGGCTTCGCCGGGGTATTTTTTGATCCGCCCGTGACCTTTCGGGCCGCTCATTCGTAAATAAAACAGAGGGAGGTGAGGCCGATGGACGACAGCGCGCGGCGCTTTGAACAGGCGTATGAGACCTACGGGCCGTCCCTGTACCGGTTCTGCCTGCTCCAGATGAAGGACCCGGCGGATGCCGAGGACATTTTGCAGGAGGTCTTCTGCCGGCGGCTGTACCGGGCGCCGGTCTTCGCCTCGCCGGACCACGAGCGGCGGTGGCTGTTCCGGGTGGCGCTGAACCTGTGCCGGGACGCCTGGAAGCGCGCCGGCCGGTCGGACCTGCCTCTGGAGGCCGCCTCCGCCGCCGTCACGCCGGAGGAGCTGGGCCTGCTGGAGCAGGTGGCCGCCCTGCCGGAGCCTCTGCGGACGGTCCTCCACCTCCACTATTACGAGGGGTACTCCCTCCGGGAGATCGCGCGGCTCCTGGGGGTGACGGTGCCCACGGTGAAAATGCGGCTGAAGCGGGGCCGGGATGCCCTGCGGGACACATGGGAGGGATCGCTATGAACCGCTATCACGACGCAATGGAACACTGCGCGCCTCCGCCGGAGCTGGAGGCCCGCCTGCGGGAGGCCGTTTTATCGGCGGAGCCGGGGCCTCAGGTACGGCCCGCCGTCTTCCGCCCCCGGGGCTTTGTCCGGAAGACCGTGCTGGCGGCGGTGATCGCCGCGGCGCTGACCGTCTCCGCCGGGGCGGTAGTCGTCGCCAACTGGGACGCCATCCTCGCCAGCCGCTTCGGCGCCTGGGCAGCCTCCACCCCCATGGGACAGGCGGCGTTTCAGGAGGTGCAGATCACTTCTGTCTGCGACGATGTGACCCTGACGGTGCGGCAGGCCCTGGTCAGCGAGAAGACCGTCTATCTGGTTCTGGACTATCAGCTGCCGGACACGGTGGATCGGGATACGGTGGAAATGGCGTACGCCGACACGGACTGGCGGACAAATTCCGTCTCTAATCCAGACGTTTCCTACTATCTCACCGGCGACATCTCCTGGGAGGAGCTAAAGGCCGCCGACCAGGACAAGTGGGCGGACATTGACTGGA
This sequence comes from uncultured Oscillospiraceae bacterium, assembly GCA_944382995.1. Classification (GTDB taxonomy): domain Bacteria; phylum Bacillota; class Clostridia; order Oscillospirales; family Oscillospiraceae; genus Oscillibacter. The sequence continues at coordinate 3,088 of CALWOF010000012.1, forward strand.
CGGACTACACCTCATACTGCGACTATATGGGAAGAGACGCGAGCAGTTTGGTGGATTTCCGCCTGATCAACTACACCAGCGGCAGCTCCGGCCATGCGGAGAGCCAGGGCTATGACCCGGAGACCAACACCCTCACCTACCTTTACAGCATCACGGCGAAGGACGGTAGCCTGGACTTCACCGCCCAGCCCCTGACGCTGGTGGTGACACCGCCCGTCCTGCGGGTGGACGGTGTGGACACGGCCGTGACAGACCACCCCGCCCTCCTCACCTTCCAGCCGGAGGCCATCGGCCAGACGCGGACCGGCTCCCTCCGGCAGGACAGCCTCTATGCCCAGGCCACCTTGTCCCCCTTTGCCATCAGCGTGAAGCTCGGCGACGTGTCCGCCCCCGTACCCTACGAGAGCATCGACGACCTGCTGTGGGCCACCGCCCTGGTGTGCCGGGACGGCACCACCCAGCCGGTGTGGGAGCTGGCCACAGGCCTTACCGGCAGCACCAGCATCTCCCAGGATGACGGCCACGGCTCCGTCAGCTTCACCACCCAGTTCCAGGACCTGCTGGACGTGAGCCAGGTGACCGCCGTCCGGGTGGGGGACGTGACCATCCCGCTGGAGTGACCGTGCGCCTCTTCCGCCCCGGGGCAGATGCCCCGGGGCGCTCCCTTGCGGAGGGAATTGCTTTTTTCCGCCGGCTGTGGTATATATGGAACATACAACCACCGGGGCCGGGGCGCTGCCCGCCCGGAGAATGGAGGGCGATGCGATGGTCCCCTATGCCAGACGCATGGAGTACATGGCCTTCACGGCCAATGTGGTGAAAGGGCTGTTCGGGTCCATGACCGATCCGAACATCATCTCCTTCGGCGGCGGTTCCCCCGCCAGGGAGACTCTGCCGGTGGACACGATCCGCCAGCTGGCCGACGAGGTCCTGCGGACGGACGGCCGGGGCGTGGAGGCCCTGCAGTACGGCCCCATCGAGGGCGTCCGGGACCTGCGGGAGGTGGTGGTCCGGGAGCTGCTGGCCCCCAAGGGCGTCTCCTGTGATGTGGAGAACGTGCTGATCCTCTCCGGCGGGCTGGAGGCCATGAACCTGGTCTGCCAGGCGTTCATCGACCCCGGCGACGTGATCCTGGTGGAGGCCCCCACCTTCGTCCAGTCCGTGGAGATCTTCGACATGTTCGAGGCCCGGTGCGTCAGTGTGGCCATGGATGACGACGGCCTGATCCCGGAGGACCTGGAGCGGAAGCTCCGGGAAAACCGGCCCAAGATGCTCTACACCATCCCCACCTTCCAGAATCCCAGCGGCCGCACCCTGAGCCTGGAGCGGCGGCGGGCCGTGGCGGAGCTGGCGGAGCGGTACGACGTGCTGGTGCTGGAGGACGATCCCTACCGGGACATCCGCTACAGCGGCGAGGAGCTGCCCCCCATCAAGCACTTTGACGCCACGGACCATGTGATCACTGCCGGCAGCTTCTCCAAGATCTTCTCCCCCGGCTCCCGGCTGGGCTATGTGGCGGCGGAGGCGGGCGTGACCCGCCAGCTGGCGGCGGCGAAGTCCGCCACCAACTCCCACACCTCCATGCTGCCCCAGATCCTGTGCGCCGAGTTCTTCAAGCGGGGCTTCTATCCCGCCCATCACAGGAGGATCTGCGATCTGTACCGCAGGCGCCGGGACGTGATGCTCCGGTGCATCGACCGCTATTTCCCCGCCGGCACCAAGCACAGCGACCCCGACGGCGGCCTCTTCACCTGGGTGGAGCTGCCCGGCGGCATCGACACCACGGACCTGCTGCGGGAGTCCACCGCCGACCCGGCGGTGAACGTGGCCTTCCTGGCGGGAGAGGGCTTTTTCTCCGACCGGGACGGCCAGGGGAAGAACTGCATGCGCATGAGCTTCGGCAACACGCCGGAGGAGCTGATCGAGGAAGGCGTCCGCCGCCTGGGCGGGCTGATCTGCTCCAAGCTGAAATGAAAAATACCGCCTGAAAAGGCCCGCCCCGGCGCTGTGCGCCGGGGCGGGCCTTGTTCACTTCAGTTCATCCAGCGTCAGGGAGAAGCTGTCCATAAACGTCTCCAGGAAGTATCGCACCTCCGGCAGGTCATAGCTCTCCAGGGCCCGGCGGGTCTGGGCGGCGGCCTCCCGGAACTCGTTGTTGCCGGCCTTGAGCTCCTCCACGCACTTGATATAGGCGGAGAGCTTGTCCGCCGCCTTCACCACCTGCCGGATCTCCCCGTCCTCCTCCAGCAGGATGGGCCGGTAGGCGTTTTGCAGCTCCGGCGGCAGCAGGTCCAGCAGCTTCCGGCTGGCCACCGCCTCCACATCCTTGTAGGCCGCCCGGATGGCCGGGTCGTGGTACTTGATGGGGGTGGGCATGTCGCCGGTCAAGATCTCGCTGGCGTCGTGGTACAGCGCCGCCGCCGCCACGGCGCCGGGGTCCAGGTGCCCGCCGAACCTCTCGTTGCGGATCACCGCCAGGGCGTGGGCCAGCACCGCCGCCTGGTGGCTGTGCTCCTGGACGTTCTCCGGCGCGGTATTGCGCATCAGGGCCCACCGCTGGATGAACCGCATCCGGGAGATGTAGGCAAAAAAGTGGCTCTTCATGTCAGTCCTCCAAAAGCTCCCCCAGCAGGGACGCCCCGTCGCTGCCGGTGATCCTCACGTTCCGCACCTGGTTGTGCAGGTCTGTGCCGTCTGCCAGCACCTCCATGTAGTTGGGGGCGTGGCCGGCGTAGCGGTCCCCCTTGGGCTGCTCGAACAGGACGGGGTACACCGCCCCCACGCACTCCTCCAGATAGGTCCGGTGCAGCTCCGCCGCGATCTCCGCCGCCCGGCGGGCCCGCTCCTCCTTCACGGCCTTGGGCACCTGGCGCATCTTGGCCGCCGGCGTGCCGGGCCGGATGGAGTAGGGGAAGATGTGCATCTGGGCGAACCGGCACCGCCGGATGAAGTCCAGCGTCCGGGCGAACTCCTCCTCCGTCTCCTCTGGAAAGCCGGTGATCAGGTCCGTGGTAATGGCTGGATGTTCAAAATATTGGTTCAAAAGTTCAACAGATTGGGCAAATCTTGCCGTGTCATACTTCCGGTTCATCCGTCTCAGGGTCTCGTCGCACCCGCTCTGGAGGGACAGGTGGAACTGGGGACACAGGTTCGGCAGGGCCGATGCCCGGCGGCAGAAGTCCTCCGTGACGGTCCGGGGCTCCAGGCTCCCCAGCCGGAAGCGCAGGTCCGGCGCGGCGGCGCAGACGGCCTCCAGCAGGTCGATGAGGCTCTCACCAGTTTTCAGGTCCCGGCCCCAGGAGGAGATCTCAATGCCCGTCACCACGATCTCCCGGTAGCCCTCCGCCGCCAGCTGCCGCGTCTGCTCCGCGGCGGTGGGGATGGGCAGCGACCGCACCCGCCCCCGGGCGTAGGGGATGATGCAGTAGGAGCAGAAGTTGGCGCAGCCGTCCTCCACCTTCAGCATGGCCCGGGTCCGCTCCGGCAGGCCGCCGGCGGGCAGCACCTCGAACACCCGCCGCTCAAAGGGCTGGTCGATGGCCTCGATCCGCCGCTTCTCCGTGACGGCCTCCTCCAGCAGATGGAGGAAGCCGGTCCGGTCCCCGGTGCCGGCCATCAGATCCACCCCCAGCTTCCGCACGTCGTCGGCGTGGGTCTGGGGGTAGCAGCCGCATACCGCCACCACCGCGCCGGGGTGGTCCCGCTGGACCCGGTGGATCACCTGACGGGACTTCTGGTCGCTGACCGCTGTGACGGAGCAGGTGTTCACCACGTAGGCGTCCGCCTCGGCGGCGAAGTCCACGACCTGGTGCCCCCGGGCCGTCAGCTCCCGCTCCATGGCCTGGGTCTCATACTGGTTCACCTTGCAGCCCAAGGTGTAAATGGCAACTCTCATGGAATCTCCGATTCTCCTTGCACTTTCTCGCAAAGCCTTATATAATAAGTAATTGCGCTTTGATTATACTGTAATTTTTCCGGTTGGGCAAGGCCCAACTGCAAGGAGATCGTCTTTATGATTTATCTGGATCACGCCGCCACCACTCCCGTCCCGAAGGCGGTGGCAGACGCCATGTATGCGGTCCTCGCGGAGCAGTTCGGCAATCCCAGCTCTCAGTATCCCCTGGGGCTGGAGATGAAGCGGCAGGTGGAGTCCTGGCGGAAAACCGTTGCGGACGCCCTGGGCTGCGAGGCAAGGCAGCTCTTCTTCACCTCCTGCGGCACGGAGGCGGACAACTGGGCCGTCACCGCCGCCTGCTGGCAGAACCGGCGGCTGGGAAGGCATATCGTCACCACCGCCGTGGAGCACAGCGCCGTCATCGAATCCTGTCGCTGGATGGAACGCCAGGGATACGAGGTCACCTATCTGGCCCCCCATGCAGACGGCTCCATCCCTGCGGAGGAGGTCCTCGCCGCCGTCCGGCCGGACACGGCCCTGGTCTCTGTGATGCTGGTGAACAACGAGCTGGGGAACGTCTTCCCCCTCGCCGACATCGCCCGGGGCCTTTCGGCGAAGAACCCCCAGACCCTGCTCCACACCGACGCGGTCCAGGGCTTTTTGAAGGTCCCCTTCTCCGCCAAAACCCTGGGGGCGGATCTCATCACCGTCTCCGCCCACAAGATCGGCGGGCCCAAGGGCATCGGCGCCCTGTATATCGGCCCCCGGGTGAAGAACCCGAGGCCGCTCCTGGCGGGCGGCGGGCAGGAGGGCGGCCTCCGCTCCGGCACCGAGGCCACGGCCCAGATCGCCGGGTTCGCCAAGGCGGTGGAGCTGCGGACGGACCGCCTGGAGGAGAAGCTCGCCCGCATGGCAGCTCTCCGGGCCTACACTGTGAAACGCCTCACCGCCATCCCCGATCTGAAGCTCCTCTCCCCGGCGGAGGGTGCGCCCCACATCCTCTCCGTCTCCCTGGTGGGCTGGCCCAGCCAGAACATCGTCAACGACCTGGGGAGCCAGGGCATCTGCGTCTCCGCCGGCTCCGCCTGCCACCGGGGAAGGCCCAGCCACGTCATCGGCGCGCTGAAGCTGCCGAAAAAGGTCTCCGGCGGCGCCATCCGCCTGAGCTTCGGGCCGGAGACCACCGAGGCGGACATCGACGCGTGCGCCGACGCCCTCCTCCGCCACCACGACACCCGGATGCCCATGCTGTAAAGGGCATCTACTTCTCCCATCTGTGAGGTCATCTTCCATGCTTCGTCATCTCCGCCGGGGACCCGGCTTCTACAAGCGGCTTTTCGCGCTGGCCCTGCCGCTGATCCTGCAGAACCTGATCACCACCTCCCTGGGGTTCGTGGACACCTTCATGGTGGGTATGCTGGGCCAGAACGAGCTCTCCGCCGTCACCGCCGCCAACACCCCCATCTACATGCTGCAGATCATCATTCTCGGCCTGCTCAGCGGCCTCTCCGTTCTGGCCAGCCAGTACTGGGGCAAGGGGGACACGGAGAACATCAACCGCTGTATGGGCGTCAGCCTTTACGCCGGATTGCTGATCGCAGTGACCGTGGCCGTGGTGCTGTTCTGCTTCCCCCTCCAGGTCATGGCCCTTGTGACCAACAACGGCCTGCTCATCGAGCTGGGGGCCCCGTACCTGCGGATCGTGGGGCTGAGCTACATCTTCAACACCATCAGCTCCGTCTACATCGGCATGCAGCGCAGCACGGAGAATCCCGCCATGGGCATGGTGGTCTTCGGCATCTCCATGCTGACCAACACCTGCCTGAACTACATCCTGATCTTCGGCAAGTTCGGCGCGCCGGCCATGGGCATCACCGGCGCCGCCATCGCCACCCTGATCTCCCGGGTGGTGGAGGTGGTCATCGTGGCCCTCTATGCCCCCCGCTACCGCCGGGTGCCGCTGAACTTCCGGCTGCTGCTGCGGCCGGGCTGGGACATGGTCCGCAGCTTTCTGAAATACGCCACTCCCGTCCTGGTGAACGAGGTCCTGTGGGGCCTGGGCGTCAGCGTCATGACCGCCATCATGGGCCACATGGCCATCAGCACCGACATGCTGGCGGCCTATGCCATCATGGGCAACATCGACAAGTTCTCCACCGTGGCCTGCTTCGGCGTAGCCGGCGCCGCCGCCGTCATCGTGGGCAAGCGGATCGGGGAACGGGCCGACCGGGAGGAGGTCTACTCCCTGGGCTGCTGTCTGCTGGCAGTGTCCTTCGGCGTGGGTCTGGTGGTGTCCCTGTGCCTGGCGGTGCTGCTGCCCACGGTGTTCATCCCCTATCTCTATCCCCTGTTCCACCTGGAGGGACTGGCGCTGGAGATCGCGGTCATCATGTGCGTGGTATATCTCTTCATGCTGCCCATGAAGGCCTTTGACATCACCAACATCACCGGCGTGCTCCGGGCCGGCGGCGACTCCCGCATGGCCTCCATCATCGACCTGAGCTGCCAGTGGATCATCGCGGTGCCCCTGACCTTCCTGACGGCCCTGGTGTTGGGCGCACCGGTGGCGGTGGTGTGCCTTTGCATCCAGTCGGAGAACGTGTGCAAGTGCCCCTGGGGCCTGGTGCGGCTCCGGAGCCGGAAGTGGATCAACGACGTCACAGTGGGGGGCGGCGCATGACCAGTCTTTTCCGCTGCCCCGTCTGCGGGGCGCCGCTGGACCGGGAGGAGCGGATCTGCCGCTGCCCGAACCGGCACAGCTACGACATCGCCCGGGAGGGCTACACCTACCTGCTGCCCCCCAATCAGAAGCACTCCGCCGCCCCCGGGGATGACCGGGGAATGGCCGCCGCCCGGCGGGATTTCCTCTCCAAAGGGTATTACGCCCCGCTTTTGAATACCCTTTGTTGTCAGATCCTGTCCCTTTCCGGCGATTTCCCGGTGATCTGGGACGTGGGCTGCGGCGAGGGGTACTACACCGCCGGCATCTATCAGGCGCTGACTGCCGCCGGAAGATCCCCCCGGATGGCGGGGACGGACATCTCCAAGTCCATCCTCCGCTATGCCGCCAGACGGGAGCGGGGCATCGAGTGGGCGGTGGCCTCCTCCTACCATCTGCCGGCGGCGGACGAGACGGCGGACGTGCTGCTGGACTGCTTCTCTCCCCTGGCCCTGGAGGAGTTCCGCCGGGTGCTGAAGCCGGGCGGGTACTTTCTCTATGTGGTGCCCGGTCCAGACCACCTGTGGGAGCTCAAGCAGATCCTCTACGACCGCCCCTATCCCAATGAGGAAAAGGAGACGCCGTACGAGGGCTTCTCCTATCGGTCCATTGTGCCGGTGGAGGACGTCATCACCCTCCCCTGCCAGGCGGACATCCACGCCCTGTTCCAGATGACGCCCTACTACTGGAAGACCCCGCGGGCCGGGGCGGAACGGCTGGCCGCCCGGGATTCTCTGACCGCCCGCATTTCCTTCCGTATCCACGTCTTTCAAAAACTCTGACAGGAGGTCCTGCTGATGAAACCGAATCCCACCCGCTCCGCCCTTCTGGTCATCGATATGGAGAACGGCTTCGTCCATCCGGAGGGCGGGCACTGGATCCGCTTCGCACAGTCCACGGTGCCCAGCTGCATCCGGGCGGTGGAGCTGGCCCGGTCCAAGGGCATCCCCGTGTTCTTCGTCAAGCGCATCTACCGCTCCGACGGCAGCGATGTGGAGCTGACCCGCCACGCCGGCTGGGTGGCCGGCGGCCGGGCCTGTCGGCCCGCCTCCACCGGCCCCAACAGCGCCCAGGCGCCGGAGGGCCTGCGGCCCCAGCCGGGGGACTACACCATCATCAAGCCCCGGTGGAGCGCCTTCTTCCAGACGGAGCTGGACCTGATCCTGCGGCGGCTGGACGTGCGGACGGTGATCCTCACCGGCACCACCACCCCCAACTGCGTCCGCACCACCTGCTACGACGCCATCGCCCTGGAGTACAACGCCGTGGTGCTGACGGACTGCTGCTCCTCCCACACGGAGGAGATCCAGCGGGTGAACCTGGAGGACATGGCCCGGGCCGGCGCCGTCCTCATGGACACGGCGGCCTTTGCCGAATACGGCCCCGGCACGGTGGAGGATCTGTCCGCCGCCATCCGCCGGAAAATGCTGGAGGAGGACGCGGTCCCCGAGCCCTTCGGGACGGAAAGCGGCCGGAGCTTCTGGCCCGACCTCTGGTGAGATCCGAACAGAATGGAGGCGGCTCCCGCATCGCGGGAGCCGCCTCCTTCTCCTCTTCTCATGCGCGCTCGATCCGGATGCGCCGGGTGGCGACCGTGTCGCAGAAGCGGGCGTCGTGCTCCACGAACAGCAGCGTGGGCCGGTGCTCCAGCAGCAGCTCCTCCACCTGCATCCGGGAGATCACGTCGATGAAGTTCAGCGGCTCGTCCCACACATACAGGTGGGCCCGGTCGCAGAGGCTGGCGGCCAGCAGCACCTTTTTCTTCTGGCCGCTGCTGTACTCCGCCAGATCCCTTTCAAACTGCTCCCGGGGGAAGTCCAGCTTCCGCAGGATGGTGCGGAACCGGGTGCCGTCCAGACCCCGTTCCCGGGCGAAGTCCGTCAGGCTGCCCCGCAGGCGGTCCGTGCTCTGGCTCACATAGGAGATCACAAGGCCGCTCATGGTCTCCACTGTGCCGCTGTGGGGGATGCCCTCTCCCAGCAGCAGCTTCAGCAGGCTGGACTTGCCGCAGCCGTTGGCGCCCTGGAGCGCGATCCGCTCTCCCGCCAGCACCTCAAAGGTGACGCCTTGGCAGACGGTCCGGCCGCCATACCGGACGGCCACATCCCGGAACGCCGCCAGCCGGGTCCCCGGCCGGCAGGGCAGGGGCGTGACGGCCAGGGCCTCCTGCCGCTCCAGATCCTGCAGGAGCTGCCGCTTCTCCTCCACCGCCGCCTCCCGGCGGCGCTGGACGGCCTTGGACCGCTGCATCAGCTTGGCCGCCCGGTGGCCCACGAAGCCCCGGTCCGCCGTCCTGGCGCCGGTCTTGTCCAGGCCGAACTTGCTCTTCTCCGTCCGGTCCGACCAGGCGGAGGTCCTGCGGGCGGACTCCTCCAGCCGGCTGATGTCCCGGTTCAGCTTCTCCTGCCGGGCCAGCTCAAAGGCGTCCTGCCGCCTCCGGTCCTCCCACCAGGAGGAGAAATCCCCCCGCCGGACCTCGATGCCGGTGCGGTTGATGGCCAGGATATGGTCCACGCACCGGTCCAGGAACGCCCGGTCGTGGGACACCAGCAGAAAGCCCCGCTTCCGGGACAGGTAGGCGGCCAGCTTCTCCCGACCCTCCAGGTCCAGGTGGTTGGTGGGCTCGTCGATCAGCAGAAAGGCGTTCTCCTTCAGGAACATGGCCGCCAGCAGCACCTTGGTCCGCTCCCCGTTGGAGAGGGTGGAGAGCGGCTGTTCCAGCACGCCCTCCGCCAGGCCCAGCAGCCCCAGCTCCCGCTGGATCTGCCAGTCCTCCGCCTCCGAGGCGATCTCCCTCACCGCCTCCAGACCCGTTCGGGACAGGTCCGCCGCCTCATAGGGGAAATATTCAAACGCCGCGGAGGCGGTGATGGTGCCGCTGTAGGGGTACTTCCCCTGGAGCAGCCGCAGGAACGTGGTCTTCCCCCGGCCGTTCCGGCCGGTGAAGCCCAGCTTCCAGTCGGTGTCGAACTGGAAGCTCACATGGTCAAAGATCAGCTCCGGGCTGCCCTCGTAGGCAAAGGTCAGGCCGGAGACGTCGATCACGGACATATCGCATCCCTCCTTGCATAGAGCTCCCCGTGGGGCCCGGCGCACCGCGGACATGAGCGGCCGCCGGGGCATGGGGCCTTCCGCGCTTCCGCGCAGAAAAACAGCTGCGGGAGAGCAGACCTCTCCCGCAGCCGGGCATGCATCGTCCGCCCCGTCTCCGGGGCCGTGCGATATACCTGGATGAGATCAGCGGTCCGCCTTCCCTGCGAGGCATGGGGAACCAGGCGGCGTCTCCGCCGCATCCATGTTCCGTCATGCCAAAAACAGAAAGGTCAGATCCGCATCTTCCCACCCCTTACTTTGATCTCCGACTATCCTACCACAGGTCCGCCGGAATTGCAACCCCTTATGTCCCGACCTTCGGGAAGGTGAGCGAAAAGGTGCTTCCGCGGCCGGGCTCGCTGCGGAGCTCCACCCGGGCGCCCAGATAGGCCGCCCCGTGCTTGACGATGGACAGCCCCAGCCCCGTCCCGCCGGAGGGGTGGCTCTTGTCCACCCGGTAGAACCGCTCGAACACCCTGCCCTGGGCCTCCCGGGGGATGCCCACGCCGGTGTCCGCCACGGTGATCCGGGGGCCGTCGCCGGTGTTCTCCGCCGTCACGGTGACGCTGCCCCCCTCCCGGTTATAGGCGATGGCGTTGTCGCAGAGGTTGTAGATGATCTCCTCCACGATCTGGGGCACGCCCCGGACCGGGGCGCTCTCTCCCCGGAGCTCCGTGGTGACGTGTCTGCGCTCCGCCGCCGGAGCCAGCTGCTCCAGCACGGCCCGGGCCTGCCCGTACAGATCCACCGTCTCCCACTGGCCCATGCCGCCGCCCTCGTCCAGGCGGGAGAGCTTGATGATGTCGTTCACCAATCCGATGAGCCGCTCCGTCTCCCGGTGGATGTTCCCCGCGAAGTGGGGGATGTCCTCCGGCCGCACCAGGCCGCCCTTCAGGATCTCCGCCGTGCCCAGGATGGAGGTCAGGGGCGTCTTGAGCTCGTGGGAGACGTTGGCGGTGAACTCCCGCCGCAGACGCTCCCGCTGCTCCTTCTCCGTCACGTCCAGGATCACCAGCACCGCGCCGGCGATCTGCCCGTCCTGCTCCACGGGACTGGCGATGATCTGCCGGCAGTCGTCATCCTGCTCCAGCATCTGCTCACAGCGCCGGCCCGCCAGGGCCTCCTCCACGCAGCGGCGGAAGCCCGCCTCCCGGTTCAGGGCGAATACGCTCTCCCCCTCCTCCGCGGGGGCCTGGGCATAGAGCAGCCGCAGCGCCGCCGAGTTGTAGGAGAGCACCCGGGTCTCCTGGTCGATCACCAGGAACCCTTCGCTCATGTTCTCCGTGATGGCCACGAACTCCTCCTGCCGGCGCTTCAGATCCCGCATCTGCCGCTGGATCTGCCGCTGCTGGCTGCGGAGCCTGGAGAGCAGGGGGGCCAGCTCCTCGTAGGGCTCTCCGGCGTCGGGGTCGTTCAGGTCCAGGCTGTTGATGGGCTCCACCAGCTGCCGGGACACCCGGGACGCCAGCGCCATGGCCAGGGCGAACGCCAGCAGCATCATCAGCGCCACCGGCTGCAGCGCCTGGAGCACCAGCACCCAAACGGAGGACGCGGTGCTGGACACCCGCACCACGGTCCCGTCGGCAAGGCGCTGGGCCGCGTACACCGTCTCCTGGGAGAGGGTGTCGGAGTAGCGGACCGCCCGGCCGCGTCCAAGGGCTGCCGCCTCCCGGATCTCCTCCCGCCGGGCGTGGTTCTCCATGTCCGCCGGGTCCTGGCGGTTGTCAAAGAGCACTGTGCCGTCCGCATCCACCCAGGTGACCCGGTAGCCGCCGGGCAGGTCCTCCGCGAGGTAGTCCTCCCCGATCTCCTCCACGCCGTGGGCGATGTACTCCGCGAGGCTCGCCAGCTCACTGCCGGTCTGGTCCTGGAAGTATCCGTGGAGCACCCCCACGATCAGCACCAGGCTGGCCAGCAGCACCGTCATGGACACCGCCAGGATGGAGCGAAAGATCCTCTTCGTCATATCGGCTCCGCCTCCCGCTCAGCCCGCCGGGCTGATCTTGTAGCCATAGCCGCGGACCGTCTCGATGTACGCCCCGGCGTCCCCCAGCTTCTGCCGCAGGGTCCGGACGTGGACATCCACCGTCCGGCTCTCGCCGGTGAAGGCATAGCCCCACACGTTCTCGATCAGCTGCTCCCGGGAGAGCACCTGCCCGGGGTTGCGCAGCAGCAGGCACAGCACCTCGAACTCCTTCTGGGTCAGGGTGGTCTCCTGTCCCCGGACCCGGACGATGTGCTGGCCCGGGTCCACCTCCAGGATGCCGCAGCGGAGGGTGCCGCTCTCCGTCTCCGTCCGCCGCAGCAGCGCCCGGATGCGGGAGAGCAGCTCCATCATGCCGAAGGGCTTTGCCACATAGTCATCCGCCCCCCCGTCCAGGCCGATGACCTTGTCGTACTCCGTGCCCTTGGCCGTCAGCATGATCACCGGCAGCCTCGCCGTCCGGGAGGCCGCCCGGAGCTTCTTCAGCACGCTCAGGCCGTCCTCCTCCGGCAGCATGATGTCCAGCAGCACCAGAGAGGGCAGCTGCTCCCCCACGGCCTGCCAGAACAGGGACGGCCGGGGGAACCCCTTGGCCTCCATGCCCTGGCTGTTCAGCGTGTAGATCACAAAGTCGCGGATACTGTCGTCATCCTCCAGCAGATAGATCACAGTCATCCCTCCATGTTCAAACTCCCCGCCCCACTGGAAGGGAAGGGGGCCGGGGGATCGCTCCCCCATCATCCGTCCGGGCCGAAGGCCGTCAGATCAGCTGCTGCTCGTTGATCATCAGCTTGAACTTCAGCCCCAGCAGCTCCGCCGCCCTGCGGCAGAGGATCATCCGGTCCATAAAGATCTCAAAGTACTCCATCACCGAGCCGAACTTGGTGTCCACGGTGAGCTTCAGCTTGATGAGGGTGTGCTCCTCGTTGATCTTCAGCCTCGACTTCTTCACCGAGTAGTTCACCCGGTCGTGGATGTCGAAGCTGGCGATGTCCTGGTTGCGCACCCGGCTGCGGCGGACGTCGGACTTGTCCGCCAGGATCAGGGCCGCCGCCACGGCGTTCACCGGCAGGCCGGTGCCCTCGTCGTGGTTTCCGATGGCGGTGACGATGGTGGCGATCTCCTCCGGGTCGCAGTCCATGTTGTCCAGGATCCGGAACGCCATGACGGCCCCGGACTGGGAGTGGTCCACCCGGTTCACCAGATTGCCGATGTCGTGGAGGAAGCCGGCGATCTTCACAAGCTCCACCGTCCGCTCCGGATAGCCCAGGGTCTCCAGGATATAGGCGGCGTTCTCCGCCACCGCAGTCACATGGGCGAAGCTGTGCTCCGTGTACCCCAGCGCCATCAGGGACTCGTCCGCCCGCTGGATATAGGTGCGGACGGCGCTGTCCCGCTTCACGTCCTCATAGGTGAGCATGGAACTCCTCCCCCCTGGCGGCCCCTGCCGCCGGATAGGGCACGACCGCCGCAGAGCGGCGGTGTCCCCCGCCGGCAGTTCCGCCGGCCTCAGTTGTTGGACGGGTGGGTGCCGGTGATGGCGTACTCCACCCACTCCGCCACGTTGGTGGCATGGTCGCCGATGCGCTCCAGATACTTGGCCACCATGATCATATCCAGCCACAGCTCGCCGGAGGCGGCGTCGGAGGCGATCATGCCGATCAGCTCCTTCTTCACCTGGTTGAACAGCTCGTCCACCTGGTCATCCTCCCGGCAGACCTGCCGGGCCAGATCCAGGTCCCGCTTGACGAAGGAGTCCACGCTGTCCGTCACCATCTGGATGACGGCCTGGGCCATCTCCTCGATCCGCTGGCGGCCCATCCCGTCCGGCAGGCGGACGAACCGGGTCAGCTCCGCGATGTCCGCCGCCTGGTCGCCGATGCGCTCCAGGTCGGAGATCATCTTCAGGGCGGAGGAGATCTCCCGCAGGTCGCTGGCCACCGGCTGCTGCTGCAGCAGCAGCTTCAGGCAGAGGTTCTCCACCTCCCGCTCCTTCTGGTCGATCTCCCGCTCCGCCTCCTGGGCGCTGCGGGCCAGGTCCTCGTCGCCCTTGAGCAGGGCCTTGGCCGCGGCGGAGATGGCGTCCTCGCACAGGGCGCCCATCTGGATCATTTCCACATGCAGCCGCTCCAGCTGCTCTCCGAATCTGTTTCTCACGCTGCTTCCTCCTCGCTGCCTCAGCCGAACCGGCCGGTGATATAGTCTTCGGTGCGTTTGTCCGTGGGGGTGGAGAACAGAGTCTCCGTCCTGCCGTATTCCACCAGGTCCCCCAGCAGGAAGAAGGCCGTGTTGTCGGAGACACGGGCGGCCTGCTGCATGTTGTGGGTCACCATGATGATAGTATACTTGCTTTTCAGCTCCACCGCAAGGTCCTCGATCTTGGAGGTGGAGATGGGGTCCAGGGCGGAGGTGGACTCGTCCATCAGCAGCACGTCCGGCTCCACCGCCAGGGCCCGGGCGATGCAAAGCCGCTGCTGCTGACCGCCGGAGAGGCCCAGGGCGGACTTCTTCAGCCGGTCCTTCACCTCGTCCCAGATGGCGGCGCCCCGCAGGGAGCTCTCCACGATCTCGTCCAGCCTGGCCTTGCTGCGGATGCCGTGGGTCCGGGGGCCGTAGGCCACGTTGTCGTAGATGCTCATGGGGAAGGGATTGGGCTTCTGGAACACCATGCCGATCTGCTTGCGCAGCCAAGTCACATCCACGTTGGAGGCGTAGATGTCCTGTCCCCGGTACTCCACGGCGCCGGTGATCCGGATGCCGTTCACCAGGTCGTTCATCCGGTCCAAGGTCTTCAGGAAGGTGGACTTGCCGCAGCCGGAGGGGCCGATCAGGGCGGTGATCTCATGCTCCGGGATGGCGATATTCACGCTGTGGAGGGCGTGGTGGGCGCCGTACCACAGGTTCAGGTCTTTTACTTCGATAATGGCGGACATGTTCTCTCTCCTATTTACTTTCTTTTCAGTTTCCTGCCCACCAGGCTGGCGGCCAGGTTGATGAGGAGCGTCAGCAGCATCAAGATCGCGGCGATGGCGAAGGCCACGTCGAACTCCGCCCGCTCCCGGGCGTAGACGTACAGGGCCACGGTGAGGCTGGACCCCGAGGCGTGGAAGAAGTCTCCCACGGACCGGAAGAAGTCGTTCATGCCCATGCCCATGCCGGCGGTGAACAGCAGGGCGGCGGACTCGCCCACGATGCGGCCGATGGCCAGGATGCAGCCGGTGACGATGCCGTCGATGGAGGAGGGGAGCACCACGGTGCGGATCATATGCCACTTGCCGGCCCCCAGGCCCAAGGACGCCTCCCGGTAGGACGCCGGCACGGTCTTGAGGCTCTCCTGGGTGGTGCGGATGATGGTGGGGATGGTGACGATCACCAGCGTCAGGCAGCCGGCGATGAGAGAGGCCCCCAGCCCCAGCTTTTCGCAGAAGAACAGCATACCCACCAGGCCGAAGATGATGGAGGGGATGCCGGTCAGGGTCTCAGTGGCGAACTCGATGGCCGCCACCAGCCGCTTGTTCCTGGCGTACTCGGTCAGATACACCGCCGCGCCCACGCCCAGGGGCAGGGTGATGAGCAGGGTGATGACCACCAGGTAGATGGTGTTGGCGATGTTGGGCAGGATGCCGATGGTGTCGTTGATATAGCTGGTCTGGGTGGAGAGGAAGGGCCAGTCGATGTGGGGCAGGCCCCGGACAAAGACGTAGCCGATGACGAAGATCAGCAGGGCGCAGGTCACCGCCGCGCAGAAGTACAGCAGGAACCGCAGCACCCGGTCGTAGGCCTTGCGGCGGCCGGAGAGGGGCGTCATCTCGAGCTTGTTGTCCATGTCAGCCCTCCTCCTTCCGCTTGAGCACCGTGTTGAGCACGATGTTGATGAGCATGATGAAGATGAACAGCACCAGGGCGATGGAGTACAGGGCCTGGCGCTGGAGGCCGGAGGCGTAGGCCATCTCGCTGGCCACGGCGGTGGTCAGGAACCGGACGGAGGAGAAGAGGGACGGCATGTTGGCCACATTGCCCGCCACCATGATGATGGCCATGGCCTCGCCGATGGCCCGGCCGATGCCCAGCACCACCGCCGCGGCGATGCCGCTGGAGGCGGCGGGCACGCTCACCCGGAACACCGTCTCGATGTGGGTGGCCCCCAGGGCCAGGGACGCCTCCTCATACTCCGGGGGAACGGCCTTCAGGGCGGTCTCGGACACGGAGATGATGGAGGGCAGGATCATGACGGCCAGCACGATGATGGCGCAGAAGAGGCTGGCGCCGTCCGGCAGGTCAAAGGCCTCCCGCACCGCCGGGACCAGCACCATCATGCCGATGAGGCCGTAAACCACCGAGGGGATGCCCGCCAGCAGGTCCACCGCCGGGCGGACCACGGCGGCCAGTCTGGGAGAGGCCACCTTGGCAAGGAACACGGCGGTCATGAAGCCCACGGGCACGCCGATGATGATGGCGCCGCAGGTGCCGTAGACGGAGGTGAGGATGAAGGGCAGGATGCCGAATTTGGGCTCGGCGGCGGTGGAGGCCCACTCCTGGCCGAACAGGAAGTCGACGAGGCCGATCTCCCGGATAGCTGGGATGCCGGAGATGATCAGATAGATGCTGATGAAGAGCACAAAGACGATGGCGATGAACCCGCAGATGAAAAACAGCAGATTCATAATCAGCTCCATCGGTCGGAGCTTCTGTTTCATGGCGTTCATGTGTAAATACCGGCCTTTCTCATAAGGGTCCTGTCATGCCGATAGCCCCCTGGAAATCCCAAGGGGCGTCTCGGCGATCATGCGTTCGGTATGTCCGATCAGGCCACAGGCACAGCGCCCGCGCCGGCGATCAGGTCGGAGGCGTCCGCGGAGGTGGCCCAATCCACAAAGGCCTGGGCGGCGGGAGAGAGCTCCTTGCTGTCGCTGATGATGAAGTTGAAGTTGCGCTGGATGGCGTAGCTGCCGTCCAGGACGGTCTCCTCGCTGGGGGCCACGCCGCCGACGGTCAGGACCTTCACGGTCTCGTCGCCCTCAACGGCGGACAGGGAGGCATAGCCGATGGCGTTGGGGTTGGCGGCCACGCCCGCGACGACCTCGCCGGTGGAGGTGTACTCGTTCTGATACTTGCAGGCGTCCTCGGTGCCGGTGATGGACTCGAAGCCGTCCCGGGTGCCGGAGCCGGCCTCGCGGCCCATGAACACCACCTGGGCGTCGTCGCCGCCCACCTCGGACCAGTTGGCGGTCTCGCCGGTGGCCAGAGCGGCGATCTGCTCGATGGTCAGGTCAGAGACGGGGTTGGCGGGGTTGACGATGATGGCGATGCCGTCCTTGGCCACGGTGATCTGCTTGACGCCGGTCTCGTCCTCCTTCAGATCCCGGGAGGCCAGGCCGATGTCGCAGGTGCCCTCCTGGGCGCCGGTGATGCCCGCGCCGGAGCCGGAGCCGGTGTACTGGATGGTCACGTCGCCGTGCTCGGCCTCAAAGGCCTCCTTCAGGGAGCCCATCACGTCCTCCATGGAGGTGGAGCCGTTGGTGTTGACCGTGCCGGACAGCGCGGCGGTCTCCTCAGCGGGCTCTTCCGTACCG
Source organism: uncultured Oscillospiraceae bacterium (assembly GCA_944382995.1). GTDB lineage: Bacteria > Bacillota > Clostridia > Oscillospirales > Oscillospiraceae > Oscillibacter. The sequence continues at coordinate 20,352 of CALWOF010000012.1, forward strand.
GTCTCGCTGCCGGCGGGCTCCTCCGCGGTCTCATTCCCGCCGCAGGCAGCCAGGGACAGGGCCATGGCCAGGGTCAGCAGGATCGCAAAAAACTTTTTCATGTGAAGCTTACTCCTTTTCAAAGTCATATCGGTTGCTCAAGGCACGGTCTTAGTATAGACGGCCGGAGGTAAAATCCGACACCAGCGCATTGTAAAGACTGTGTAAAATCCTCTCATTTTTTGGACTATCCGACAAAGCTCCGCCGGGTCTTTTGGGCAGACAGCCCTGCCGCGCCGGAGTCGTTTCCCTTGCAGTATGGCCCGTCCTCAGATATAATAGTAGCGTATTTTTTCTGAGCGCAAAGGAGGCGCGGCCACATGGATTTCACACCGATCCGCCGTCTGGCGGAGGAGATCGGGGCCGAGTGCGGCAAGGTCATCATCGGCAAGGGAGAGCAGATCCGCCTGGTGCTCACCAGCCTGTTCGCCGGCGGGCACGTGCTCATCGACGACATCCCCGGCGTGGGCAAGACCACTCTGGTGAAGGCCCTCGCCGCGGTGCTGGGCTGCGGCATGGTGCGGGTGCAGTTCACCCCGGATCTGCTGCCCTCGGACATCGTGGGCATGAACATCTACCATCAGAAGACCGGGGAGATGGTCTTCTCCCCCGGCCCGGTCATGACCAACATCCTGCTGGCGGACGAGATCAACCGGGCCATTCCCCGGACCCAGTCCGCCCTGCTGGAGGCCATGGAGGAGCGCCAGGTCTCCGTGGACGGCGTCACCTATCCCCTGGCCCCGCCCTTCATCGTCCTGGCCACCCAGAACCCGGTGGAGACGGAGACCACCTTCCCCCTCCCCGCCGCCCAGCTGGACCGGTTCCTCTTCAAGCTCTCCATGGGCTACCCCACGGAGGCGGAGGAGACCGCCATGCTCCGCGCCGTGGGAGACGGCGCCTCCTTCCAGGGACTGCGGCCTCTCCTCTCCCCGGAGCGGATCAACGCCATCGCCGACGAGGTCCGCCAGGTGCGCCTCGCGGACCCGGTGGTGACCTACATCGTGGAGCTGGTCCAGGCCACCCGGGAACAGCCGGATCTGGCCTGCGGCGCCAGCCCCCGGGTCTCCCGGGACCTGTTCCGGGCCTCCAAGGCCTACGCCGCCCTCGCCGGCCGGGATTTTGTCACCCCGGACGACGTGAAGTATCTTGCCCGCTATGTGCTGCCCCATCGGGTGCTGCTGAGCCACCAGGCCGCCCTCGCCGGCCGGGAGGCGGCCGCCGTGGTGGAGGATGTGCTCTCCCAGGTCCCCTGCAGGGAGACCGGGGACGCCCTTGCCTATGAGCGGGAAGCCTGAGTCCTCCGGGCTGGACTTTGCGGAGTCCAGCCTCTTCACCATGCGCTTCACCATCGCGGCGCTGCTGATCTGCGGGGTGGGGTTCAGCCTGTACGGCCGCCTCCCCGCCGCCCTCTTCACTCTGGGGACCGCCGCCGCTGCCATCGGCGCCCGGCTCTGGGCCCGCCACGCGCTGGACGGCGTCTCCGCCGCCCTGTCCGCGGACCGGGCCTGCCTCTTCCCGGGGGAGGTCTGCCCCCTCCGGGTGACGCTGGACAACCCCAAGGTCCTGCCCCTGGTGTGGCTGACGGTCCGCTTCCCCCTGGCCCCCGGCGGCGCGCTGACGCCGGAGCGCGCCTGGGAGGTGACCGAGGTGGAGGAGGGCGGCGTCCGGCGGCCCTGGTATGAAAAGCACGTCTCCTTCCTGCTGTGGAACCAGCGCCTGTCCTACACCAGCCGCCTCCGGGCGGAGCACCGGGGGCTGCTGACTCTGGAGGGACTGCGGCTCCTCTCCGGAGATGGGCTGTGCCTGTGCGTCCGGGACAAGGACATCCCCTTGCCCCGGCCGCTGCAGCTGGCGGTGTTCCCCCGTCTGGTGCCGGTGTCCACCCAGTGGTTCCGCCGCCGCAGCTGGGAGCTGGAGACCGGCGCGCAGGGCCTGCAGGACGACCGGTCGGTGATCCGGAACGTCCGGGCCTATCAGCCGGGAGACAGCGCCCGGTCCCTGAACTTCCGCCTGATGGCCCGGGGCCAGGGGCCCATGGTAAACGTGTATGAGAAGATCTCCCCCCGGCGGGCGGTGTTCCTGCTGGACGGGGCCTCCTTCGCCGGTCTGCCGCCGTCGGACTTTGAGTCCGCGCTGGAGATCCTCTGCTCTCTGATCGTCCGGCTCTCCGGCGAGGACGTGGCGGTGACGCTGCTGACCTCCCTTCCCGCCGGGCGGCGGGAGCAGCTGGCCCGGTGCCGGGACCGGCGGCAGCTGCCCGCCGTGCTGACGCTGCTGGCAGCGGCGGACACGTCCGCCCATCTGACCGGAGACGAGCTCCTGACCCGCCTGCGCAGCCTCTCCAGCGCCTTCCTGGTCTGCGGGGACGCACGCCGTCTGACGGAGGACGCCTGCGCCCTGCTGGAGCGGCACCGCGTCCCCCTGCTGACCTGGGGGGAGCAATCCCACCCCCTGCTGCGGACCGTGGACCTGAATGCCTTCCGGGCGGGAGGCGGCCTATGAGCATGTGGAAAAACGCCGCCGTCCGGTGCCTCCTCCTGGTCACGGAGCTGCTGATCGTGTTCCTGACGGCGGACATCCTCTGGCAGCTTCTGTGCAGCCGGCCGCCCTTCTCCCTGCCGGTCTTCCTGCTCTCCGGCGGACTGATGACCGCCGGCAATGCCCTTTTCCGGCGCAGGCCCCGGCTGTTCTGGCAGGTCCTGGCGCTGAACCTCCTCCTGTGCGCCCTGTGGATCCCCCTTCTCAGCGCCACGCTGGACCTGACCTATCCCCCGCTGCTGGTGATCCAGGTGCCGCTGTACCTCTTTCCCCTGTGCCGGGGCATCCACTGGGGCACCGCCCCCGCCGCCCTGCGGCAGGTCCGCAGCGCCGGGGAGTACATGGCGCTCTACGCGCTCTTCTACCTGATCGTGGCCTCCTTTGCCACGCAGCTGCTGTTCCGGGTGCCTGCGGTGCTGGCCGTACTGGCGGCGGACCTGCTGGCGGCAGTGGCCATGCGCACCGCCGGCCGAAACACCATCCGGGCCGGGGCCCCTTCCCTCAGCCGTCTGCCCGCCCTGCTGCTGCCGGCGGCGCTGTTCTGCGCCGCCGCCGGGATCTGCGCGGCGCTGCTGGCCCTGCGGGGCGAGCTGATCCCCCTGGTCCGGGCGGCGGGCGCGATCCTTCAGCAGGGGCTTCAGGCGGTGGTGCAGCTCCTCCTCTCCCTCTTCGCGGGCCGGTCCTCCACCGCCGGCGAGACGCTTGCCGCCGGCGGAGGCGGCTCCGCCTCCACCGGTGCTCTGCCGGAGACAGACGCCGGCCCCGGCATCGACCCCCAGCTGCTGGCGGCCCTGCTGGGCCTGGCCCTGGCGGCGCTGCTCATCCTGGCGGCAGCCGCCCTGATCCGCTGGCTCTGGCGGAACCGCCGCCGGGTCCTCTCCTCCGGCGAAGACGGCGGGGCGGAGGACCTGACGCGGACATCCCTCCGCCGCCCCGGACCGTTGCAGCGCCTGCGGCGGTGGCTGCGGCTGCGGTCCTTCCTGCTGCGCCGGGCCGGCACGCCCCGGGCCGCGCTGCTGCAGCTGGAGCGGTGGGGCGTCCGCCGCCGCTGCATCCGGCAGAGCCGGGAGACGCCCCGGGAGTATCTGGGCCGGCTGGAAGCCGGTCCCCTGGCGGGACTGCTGAGTCCGGAGCAGTGCCGGATCTACCGGCAGCTGGCGGAGGACGTGGACCGGGACCTCTATGGCGGACTTCCCGCCCGCCTCACCCGGGAGCAGGTTCGGGACCTGCTGGCCGCCATCCGGCGGGCCCGTTCCGACCAGCCGCCCGCCTCACCCTGAAAGCAAGCGCCCCGGAGCGAAGGCTCCGGGGCGCTGCTGCCTGTAAAAGAGATCTATTTCATCAGCTCGTACATGACGGCCTTGATGGTGTGCATGCGGTTCTCCGCCTCGTCAAAGACGATGGAGGCATCGGATTCGAACACCTCGTCGGTGACCTCCATGGCCTCCCGGCCGAACTTCTCGCCCATCTCCCTGCCCACCTTGGTCTTGTGGTCGTGGTAGGCGGGCAGGCAGTGCATAAAGCGGCACTGGGGGCCGGCGTTGTCCATCAGCGCCTTCGTCACCTGGTAGGGGGCCAGGGCGGCGATCCGCTCCTGCCAGACCTCCGCGGGCTCGCCCATGGACACCCACACGTCGGTGTAGAGCACGTCGGCGTTCTTGGTGGCGATCATGGGGTTGGTCTCAAACTCCAGCACGGCGCCGGTCTCTTTCGCGATAGCCCGGCAGGTGTCGATGAGGGCCTGGTCCGGCATATACGCCTTGGGGGCGCAGGCCACGAAGTGCATGCCCATCTTGGCGCAGCCCACCATCAGGCTGTTGCCCATGTTGAACCGGGCGTCCCCCAGGTACACCAGCTTGATGCCCTTGAGGCGGCCGAAGTGCTCCTGGATGGTGAGGAAGTCCGCCAGGATCTGGGTGGGGTGGAACTCATTGGTCAGGCCGTTGAACACAGGTACGCCGGCGTACTTGGCCAGCTCCTCCACGATCTCCTGGCCGAAGCCCCGGTACTCGATGCCGTCGTACATCCGCCCCAGCACCCGGGCGGTGTCGGCGATGGACTCCTTCACGCCGATCTGGCTGCCGGTGGGCCCCAGATAGGTGGAGCCCATGCCTAAGTCCTGGGCCGCCACCTCGAAGGAGCAGCGGGTCCGGGTGGAGGTCTTTTCAAAGATCAGGGCAACGTTCTTCCCCTCCAGGTACCGGTGGGGGATGCCGGCCTTCTTCTTGGCCTTCAGGTCGGCGGCGGTGTCCAGGAACTGCTGGATCTCGGCGGGGGTGAAATCCAGGAGCTTGAGAAAGTGGGTGTGGTTTTCCATGGGCGTCTCCTCGCTTTTCTAGTTTGGCTGCACAAGCCTGTGCAACATGGGGGGGAATATCTCTGTATTTGCAAGGGGGAGGTAAAATTTTATAAGATTTTACCGCTACTGCTACTGTTACTGTTACTGCTACTGCTACTGCTACTGCTACTGTTACTGCTCCTGCTGCTGTAACAGGCGCCGCCTCCCGGGGCGCCGCGGCCGGAGAGAACAGTGCTCTTTTTTTCTCAGCCCAGGACCTTGGCCATGATCTCCAGGCCCTGGTCCATCTCCTTCTTGGAGATCACCAGCGGCGGCAGCAGCCGCATGCCGGGGCCGGCGGTAAGGACCAGCAGGCCGTTTTCAATGAGCCGGTTCGCGATGGCCTTGTTGGTGTACCCGTCCTTGACCTCGATGCCGATCATCAGTCCCAGGCCCCGGGTGGCGCCGAAGCAGGGCAGCTTCAGCGCCTCGATCTGGTTGCGCAGATACGTGCCCTTGGCCTGGACGTCCTCCAGGAAGGCATCGGTCAGAGTCTCCTGGACCACAAGGCCGGCGGCGGCGCACACCGGGTTGCCGCCGAAGGTGGTGGCGTGGGTGCCGGGCCCCAGCACGTCCCGGCACTTTTCGTTGGCCAGGATGCCGCTCATGGGCAGGCCGCCGGCGATGCCCTTCGCGAAGGAGACCGCGTCCGGCGCGATGCCGTACTGCTGGAAGGCGAAGAGGCTGCCGGTCCGGCCCACGCCGGTCTGGACCTCGTCGATCAGCAGCAGCCAGTCCCGCTCCGCGCAGAGCTTGGCCACCGCGTGGACATAGTCCCGGTCCAGGGGCAGCACGCCGCCCTCGCCCTGGACCAGCTCCATCAGCACGGCGCACACGTCGTCTCCCTGGGCCTCCAGGGCGGAGAGGTCATTGGCGTCCGCGTACCGGAACCCCTCGGTGAAGGGGAAGAAGTAGTTGTGGAACACCTCCTGGCCGGTGGCGGTCAGGGTGGTGATGGTGCGGCCGTGGAAGGAGTTGTTCAGCGTCACGATGGCGGAGCGGCCCTTGCCGTACCTGTCGAAGCTGTACTTCCGGGCCAGCTTGATGAGGCCCTCGTTGGCCTCGCCGCCGCCGTTGGCGAAGAAGACGCAGCTCATGCCGGTGCGTTTGCAGAGGATCTCCGCCAGCCGGGCCGGGGGCTCGGTGCAGAAGAGGTTGGATGCGTGGCCCAGGCGCTGGGCCTGCCGGGCGATGGCGTCCGCCCAGGCGTGGTTGCCGTACCCCAGGTCACTGACGCCGATGCCGCTGGTGAAGTCGATGTAGGCGTTTCCCTCCGGGTCGTAGAGGGTGGCGCCCTTTCCGTGGTCGATGGCCACCGGGAAGCGGCCGTAGGTGTGCATGATGTACCGGTCCGTCAGGGACAGGATCTCCTGGCTGGTCATGGTTCAGTCCTCCTTTTTCAGCATGGTTCCGATGCCCTCGTCGCTGAGGAGCTCGATCAGGATGGAGTGGGGGATGCGGCCGTCCAGGATGTGGACCCGCTCCACGCCGCCGTTGATGGCGTCCACGGCGCACTCCAGCTTGGGGATCATGCCGCCGGAGATGACCCCCTCGGTGATGAGGCCCGGCACCTCGTAGGTGTGGACCACGTGGATCAGCGTCTCCTCGTTCTTCGGGTCCCGCAGGAGGCCCCGCACGTCCGTCAGCAGGATCAGCTTCTCCGCCCCCATGGCGGCGGCCAGCTTGGCGGCGGCGGTGTCGGCGTTGATGTTGTAGGCGGTGTCCGCGTCCACCCCCTGGGCCACGGTGGACACCACCGGGATGTAGCCGCTCATCAGGGCGTTTTCCACCGGCTCCGGGTCCACGCCGGTGATGCGGCCCACCAGGCCGTACTTCTCGTCCAGCCGCACCGCCTGGAACAGCTGCCCGTCCATGCCGCACAGGCCGATGGCCCGGCCGCCCAGCCGGTTCAGCTGGGCCACCAGGTTCTTGTTGACCTTGCCGCAGAGCACCGACTGGACCACGTCCATGGTCACCTCGTCGGTGTACCGCAGGCCGTCCACAAAGCGGCTCTCATGGCCGAGCTTCTTCAGCATGTCGCTGATCTCCGGCCCGCCGCCGTGGACCACCACCACCCGGATGCCCACCAGACTGAGCAGGATGATGTCGCACATGACGGCCCGCCGCAGCTCGTCGGAGATCATGGCGTTTCCGCCGTACTTGACCACGATGGTCTTTCCGGTGAATTTCTGGATGTAGGGCAGGGCTTCCACCAACGTCCGCGCCTGCTGTGCGTGGGAAGACATTTTTCGCATCAACTCTTTTCTTGAGATCGGCTCCCGCCGGCGGGGATGGGGCGCGGCCCCATTCAGGTCCGGTAGTCCCCGTTGATCTTCACGTACTCATAGGTCAGGTCGCAGCCCCAGCAGGTGCAGCTCCCGTCCCCCTCGCCCATGGCGATGGCGATGGTCACGTCGTGCTCCGTCAGGACCTTCTTGGCCAGCTCCTCGTCAAAGTCCAGCCCCCGGCCCCGGGCGCACACCTGGACGCTGCCTGCGGCGCTCTCAAAGGCCACGTCCACCTTGTCCGGGTCGAAGTCCACCCCGGAGTAGCCCATGGCGCACAGCACCCGGCCCCAGTTGGCGTCGGCGCCGAAGATGGCGGCCTTGGTGAGGGCGGAGCCGATGACGGACTTGGCCACGGTCTCGGCGCTCTGCTCGTCCTTCGCGCCGGTGACGGTACAGGTGATGAGATGGGAGGCGCCCTCGCCGTCGGAGGCCATCTGCTTTGCCAGCTCCGTGCACAGGACCTTCAGGGCCGCTGTGAAGGCGTCGCAGTCCGGGCCCTTCTCCGTGATGGGGGCATTGCCCGCCATGCCGTTGGCCAGGATGCAGCAGGTGTCGTTGGTGGAGGTGTCCCCGTCCACGCTGATGCGGTTGAAGCTGACGCGGACCGTGTCCAGCAGGGCGGCGCGGATCATCTCCGGGGAGACGGCGCAGTCGGTGGTGATGAAGCAGAGCATGGTGCCCATGTTGGGGTGGATCATGCCGGAGCCCTTGGCGATGGCGCCGATGTGAACGGTCTTGCCGCCGATGACGGTCTCCACCGCCAGCTCCTTCTTCACGGTGTCGGTGGTCATGATGGCGTGGGCCGCCGCGTCAGATCCGGCGGCGCCGGGATCCAGGGACGCGAACAGGTCCGGCATGCCGGCCTCCATCACCGCCACGTTCAGCGTCTGGCCGATGATGCCGGTGGACGCCGCCACGATGTCCTCCGGCGGGCAGCCGACCGCCTTGGCCGCGGCGGCGCAGACACGCTCGGTGTTCTCCTCCCCGTTGGGGGCGCAGGCGTTGGCGTTGCCGCTGTTGATGACCGCGGCCCGGGCCCGCCCGTCCGCCAGATGGCGCTTGTCCACATGGATGTGGGCGGCCTTCACGGCGTTCTTGGTGTACACGGCGGCGCAGGCGCAGTCCGCGTCGGACACGATCAGCGCCATGTCCTTCTTCTCCGGGTTGTGGGTCTTGACGCCCACGTGGATGCCTCCCGCCCGGAAGCCCTGGGCGGCGCACACGCCGCCGGCGATAAAGTTCAGCATTTCAAATCCCCCTAATTCAGTTAGGAGTTAGGAGTTAGGAATTAGGAGTTAGGAATTGTGGTGTCCGGCAGAGCCGGACCGATTCAAATCGTTCCGCCTCCGGCGGAATTCCATATCTCCTATCTTCTATCTCCTCACTCCTATCACAAAGCGGTCCTGTGGTCTCCGGCAATCCCAGCATGATGTTCATGTTCTGGACGGCGGCGCCGGCTTGTCATCCCGGCCGGTTGCCCCGCCAGGGGCGAGGCCGGCTGACATTCCAACGCCCCCAAGGGGCCTCCGGCGCGGGGGCCGGTCAGTCCAGCAGACCTGTGGTCTCCGGCAATCCCAGCATGATGTTCATGTTCTGGACGGCGGCTCCGGCTTGTCATCCCGGCCGGTTGCCCCGCCAGGGGCGAGGCCGGCTGACATTCCAACGCCCCCAAGGGGCCTCCGGCGCGGGGGCCGGTCAGTCCAGCAGACCTGTGGTCTCCGGCAATCCCAGCATAATGTTCATGTTCTGGACAGCTGCGCCGGAGGCCCCTTTGCCCAGGTTGTCGAAGAGGGCCGTGACGGTGAACGCCTCGTCGTTCCCCGCCACCACCAGGGTCAGGTCGTTTTCCCCGGCCTTCACGCCGCCGTAGAGCTTGCCGCCCAGGTCCCCGGCGCCCGACCGGGCCACGTGGACCAGCGGCTCTCCGGCATAGTGGTCCGCGTAGGCCTGCCAGACCTCATGCAGTGTGGTGACGCCCCGGAGCTGACTTCTGTGCAGGGGCACGGTGGTGGCCATGCCCTTGTAGTAGTCGTCCACGATGGGGCTGAACACCGGCGGCTTTGTCAGGTCGCAGACGGTCTGCATCTCCGGCAGGTGCTTGTGGTTCTGTCCCAGGCCGTAGATGCCGGGGCTGGACAGGACCTCCGGCCTCTCCGCCGCCTCGTACTGGGCGATCATCTTCTTGCCGCCGCCGGAGTAGCCGGTGAGGGAGAAGCAGGCCAGATCCGCGTCCGCCGGCAGCAGGCCCAGGGCCGCCAGCGGATACACCACGCTGATGAACCCCGTGGCGTGGCAGCCGGGATTCGCCACGTACTTCGCCTTTGCAATGGCCTCCCGCTGGCCCTTTTTCAGCTCCGGAAAGCCGTAGACCCAGCCGGGCGCCGTCCGGTGGGCGGTGGAGGCGTCGATGATCCGGGCGTTTGTGCCCTCCGCCAGCGCCACCGCCTCCACGGCCGCCGCGTCCGGCAGGCAGAGGAACACGATGTCCGCCTGGGCCATCAGCCGTTTCCGCTCCGCCGGGTCCTTGCGCTTGTCCTCGTCGATCAGCAGCAGCTCGATGTCGCTCCGCGCCGCCAGCCGGTCGTAGATCTGCAGGCCGGTGGTGCCGTC